>CAMASH010000009.1 GCA_945860745.1 Chthoniobacter flavus
ATCTTGGGGAGGCAGGTAATCTCATTGTCATTCAAGGGCAGATGAAGTCCGGCAAGACAGGCGTCATCTCGGGAATCATGGCAGCGCTGATTTCCGACCCGAAAAGCGATGCGGATTGTCTTGGCTTCGTGGCTCAGGCAAGCCGCGAAGGCTTCATTCTGCATTTCGATTGCGAGCAAGGCCCGCAAAACCATTACCGCCTTATGCAAAACACCGTGGCGAAGCGAGCGGGCCTCGGCGAGGTGCCGGATTGTCTGAAGTCGTTTTCCCTCCTGAAGGCATCACTCGGGGACCGATGGGCCATGGTGGAAGCCGTCACGGAACAGGTTTCTAAAGTTGCGCCCCTCCGATGCGTCATTTTTGACGGGGGAGCCGATTTCCTGGCAACCCTGAATGACGAGGCGGCGGCAAATGAAATGGTCGAGCGTCAATTCCGGTTCGCCATAGAACACCATTGCCTTGTCGTGATTGTCCTCCATGAGAACCCTGGAACCGATAACGGAAAGACGCGCGGGCACTACGGGTCCCAATTGCACCGCAAGATGCAGGCCGCCCTTGTCGTTGAGAAGGGAGCCGATGAAATCAGCGCGGTTTATGGGCATCCCCTCCGGGATGGCTACTGGCCTAGATCGGAAGCGCACTTTTTCAAATACGACACCATGCGGGGAATGCATGTTTCATGCTGCGACCCGACCGAAGAGCGGAAGCGGATCAAGGAAGCAGGGAAGCGGGCGGCATTGCGAAGCCTGGTTGAAAAGGTGTTGCCAGCACCGATAGCCTACACGCGATTGCTGGAGGGAATCATAAAAGCGGAAGCATGCTCGGAAAGCACCGCAAAGAATCGCTTCAAAGACATGAAGCACGCGGGCCTGATTACTCAGAATGGAGATGGAAACTATGAACAGGGGCAATAAGGGCAAAAGGGCAAATTGCCCCTCTTTTAACCTCTTGCCCTTGAAGGGTGAAATGGGGCAAGGGGCAACCCCTATATATAGGGTTGCCCTTGCCCCTGCCCCTTCACGCGAGAATTGACCCATGAAAAACGCTGCTCCTGATTTTACGGAATCTGACATTGCCGGAATGCTGGCCTGCATCCCGGCGAAACCGGAATATGATCTCTGGTTGCGGATTTCCTCAGCCGTCTTTTCCGCGTTGCCGATGGAGCCCGCCTGCCGGGTCTTGAATGCCTGGAGCCCGGAAGAGCGGGAAGGCGAGTATGCCAGCAAACACAAAGCCCGCCTGTCGCAAGTCACCACGGGCACCCTGATTCATGTTGCCAAACAACACGGATGGAAAGGCAACCGGAGCGGGGGCCGCGTGAAAGTTGCCACCCCGTCGTCGTTGACGGCAGGCGTCCGGCAAGCCTTGGCAAGCGCACCGCGTCCAAGCTGGTTGCCCGAAAAGCTCACGCCGATTTCAAACCGCCGCTTGCATCCCTCCCCGCCATCAAAACGGAACCCCGCCCCTCCTGCCTGCCTTCCGGTCTCCCCATGCCCACCCGTTCGCCTTTTCTTGCCATCGGACCCGACCGCAGCAAAACCCGCCCCCAAGCGTGCTCTCGTCCCTGCCGGACGCTGCCCGCATTGCTGGCACCATTGGGGCCGCTGTCTAATTGACGGGCATTGCATTTGCACAGGCGACGTTTCAATCCGCCCCAACCCCAGTCTCCACCCAATCAAGAAAACTCATTCCTCGGGCATTCTGAGCGCAAGAAACACAACTCCCGAAATCATTCTATGAAAAGTAAAACCCGCACCGCTGACATCCGCGCAAACTGGCCGTACCGTTGCCCGCTCTTTGCAACTTGGCGGGAGCCGCTTCCCGCGAGGTTGACCAATTTGCCGTGCCCGCGATGCGGAAAGCGGCACCTCCGGCGCGAAACAATCGCGGAGATTCTTGCCTCACGAAAGAAACCAAAGCTATGAGCACACACCAGCCAACACAGACCCCGACGAAAATCATTCGCCCTCGCCAACCTGGCCGACCGACCAAGCGCACGAACGAAACCTTGCGGATACTTTTCGAGGCGGCGGCGATTGGTGCGCCCATCAAAGCCTGCTGCGCGGCGGCGGGAGTCTCAACCGATGCGTTCAATGCGTGGCGCGATGCCGACCCGGACTTGCAGAAGCAATTCGATGAAGCCCGCGAACGCGGCAGGGTGCAGGCATTGTCCGCACTCCAACGGGCGCAAAAGGACGACTGGCGGGCGGCGGCGGAATGGCTGCGCTGTGCGTTCCCTGCTGACTACCGGGCGAAGGTCGAGAACCTTCAGGCCGTGCAAATCAACCAGAATTCCCGTCCGGTCATTACGGCGGAAATCTTGAAGGAGATCCAGGAACGCCGGAAAGAGGCATTTGCCACGCTTGGACGAACACCGCCGGGATAAACCCCGTTTCTCGGCCCGCCTACGCGCGAGGAACAAACTTTTTTTTCGGGTAGGCCAGCCAGCCGGAGCCCAAGAAGCGCAAAAATCCGGCAAGTATCTGCCAAGTCGCCAGAAAAGTACTTGCCGAATACTTGCCATATTCGGGGCTATTTTGTGCGTTTTTGCGCGGAACCGTGCGCAACATATTTTTGGAGCGAATCGCCCGCAGAGCCTTTATTTATGGGCTTCTCAGAGGAAATTGAGAAGCGCGCCCGGCTGGGATCGAACCAGCGACCATCGGTTTAGAAGACCGGTGCTCTATCCACTGAGCTACGGGCACAACGACGAACTACTGATACCGCCAATCGCCAGCTTCTTCAAGAAATTGGCGGAGCCCTGCTGTTTCAGGCCCGGAACGGGAAAGTGGAGCCTAGCGGGATCGAACCGCTGACCTCCTCAATGCCATTGAGGCGCTCTACCAACTGAGCTAAGACCCCGTTAAGTGGGAGAGAAAGTATTGCTCTCCTGCAAAAATAATCAAGCGCCAAGCGCAGGAATCCGCGTAAGCCCCGAAGTTTCGGGCGTTTCCCGGCTTTACTCGGGCTTGGCCGTGGTGGCGCGGAGCACCTCCGGGGAAAAGTCGGCATCGGTAAGCGTGACGCTATGCTTGATGTTGGAGCCTTCCAGAACGGTGCGGGACCTCTGGCCGGGGCGTTCGACGGAAAAGTTGGCCGGGACGAGGCGGTTGAGGTCGTCCTTGGCCATCAGGGTGATTGTGATGCGGCGGATCAACTGGCCCGCGGGGCCGTATTTCTCGATCTGGAGCGGGACCATTTTTTTTGTGTCGATCCAGGATTTTACGCTGGTGTAGCCGGAGTGATCGCCCGGACCGGGTTTCGAGAGCAGGATGGTGCATGGCACGCGGTTGAGGGTTTCTTCGCCGATGATTTCCTGATGTGGCCAGGCGAAAAAATTGTCCACCAAATCCTCATAAGCCAGATCGCTGCCGAAGATGCCGTCCTGGAGTTGCGCGTTTGTGATGGGCTTGACCGCATCGGGCGTCTGGAAAAGTTCCCCCCTTGCGGACTGGCCGGCGGGTTTGCGCAGGACGAAGGAATCGGTCTTTCGCTCCTTGGGCCAGAGGACCTGATAGTGGACCTCGCTGGCCGCCTTGGTGCGGCGGGCATTGACTTTCAATTGGCGCACGGTTTTTTCCCCGCCGGGCGTCGGAATGATGTCCATCTTGAGCCGCGCGGTGGAGGAGTTGTCCAACACGCCGGCACTGAGTTGGGCGGCGAGATCGGCGGCGCTGGCGGGTTTGTCCTGGGCCGGGCTTGAGGAAATGGCGGTGATCAGAATCAGCAGGGGGAGAAGAAATTTCATGGCAGAAGATAAGGCGTTAGGCCTGCAGTGCGCGGCTGGGTGACAGGCGGGAACTGCGCCAGCCGGGGTAGAGTCCGCTGATCACGCCAACCACCACGGCGATGGCGATGGAGGTGAGCAGGAGTTTGGGGCTCAGATCGGGCTCGAGCAATCCGCGCATGGTGGTGGTGGATTCCAAAATTTTCAATCCGGCGGCTCCGAGGGCGACGCCGGTGATTCCGCCCAGCAACCCGAGCAGGGCGGACTCGCAGAGCACCATCCAAATGATGCGCTGTCTTTTCCAGCCGACGGCCAGAAGGATGCCGATCTCGTGGGTGCGTTCGAAAACGGTCATGAGCATTGTGTTCATCACGCCCAGGACGCCCACGATGATGGCGAGCAGCGCTGTGCTCCAGCTCATGGCCCGTGCGATGCGGAAGCCCTGGCTGGTTCCGACCACTTCGCTGGCCTCGAGGGCTCGGCCCTCGGGGAAGATCTCCTTGATCTGATCACGCAGCCGCGCAACCTCCGGCTTGGTCGTATCCTTGGTCAGGCGGATGTTGAGAAAATTGACTTTGCCCTCATTGCCGGTGACCTCCTGCAGTAGGGGCAAAGCGAGGATGATGGCTCCGTTTTCCACCACGGCCTGGCCGTCCACGATGCCGACCACCTGCAATTCCTCGGCTTCGATCTGCACGGTGTCGCCGACTTTTTTTCCCAGTCCCTCGGCGGCCAGGCGGCCGAGCACGACGGCGCGCTCGGTGGCGTCCTTCGGAATCCGTCCGTCCAGCACCCGCAGCATTTTCCAGGTGAAACTGCCCCATTCGCGGCCGGACACCATGATGAGGGGCGCTTCCTCGACGCTGAGCATGAGCATGAGCGTGGGGGTGACTTCCGCCACGTGCGGAAACGCGGCCACCCGGCCCTGGAGCGATTCGTCGAAGACCTTGGGCAGCAGTCCGCCGCTCATGTTGCTGACCACCATGTCGATGCCGATCACGTCCAGCTGCCGCCCGATGCTTTTTTCATAACCCCAGGCCATGCCCACGAGCGCGACAACGGCGGCGATGCCAATGGAAATGCCCAGCAGGGTCAGTCCGGTGCGGACGGGACGGCGGATAAGCCCGCGGAAAACGATGGTGAAAAATGTCATGCCGCCACGGGGTCGGGAGGGGAGTGGACGATGCGGCCGTCTTTCATGCGCAGCGTGCGGGCGGCCAGTGCGGCGATGGTGAGGTCGTGGGTCACCAGGATCAACGTGGTGTGCCGGTCGCGGTGGAGTTGCAGGAGGAGTTCCACAATGTGGGCGGCATTCTCGCTGTCGAGATTTCCGGTGGGTTCGTCAGCCAGAAGGACGGAGGGATTGTTGGCCAGACTGCGGGCAATGGCGACGCGTTGACGTTCGCCGCCGGAGAGTTCGGACGGGAAGTGATCCAAGCGGTGTTCCAGGCCGACCTCGTGCAGGAGTTCGCGGGCGCGGGCCACGCGCTCGCCGCGGGAGAGCGGGCCCTCGAACATGGGAATCTGGACGTTCTCGGCCACGGTGAAGGTCGGGAGGAGGTGAAAAGCCTGAAAGACGAACCCGATTTCCGCCGCGCGGTAAGCGGAGGGATCGCGCAGGTCCGCAAGGGATTGGCCGCGATAGGTGAGCGAGCCCTCGCTGGGGCGGTCGAGCGAACCGAGCAGTTGCAGCAACGTGCTTTTGCCGCAGCCGCTCGGGCCGACGATGGCCACAAACTCGCCCTCCCAAACTTGAAAATCCACCCCGCGCAGCGCAGCCACGCTGCCGCCGTCGAAGATTTTCTTCAGTCCACGAGCCTCATAGACCAACGCGCCGGAGGGAGTGGAATCCTGTGCCATTCGGATCGGGAACTAGGTGGAGCGACGGACTTTTTCCGGCCAGTGGCTGCCCACTCGGGGGTCCGGGAGTTCTCCGAACAGATGCTTGAGCGCGCTCCGATAGCTCGGGAACGGCGCGAGTTCGCCCTCGGCGGAAGGCTGCAACGATCCGGCATGGAGGGGCAGTTCGTGGTGGGGGATACCCGCGCTGACGTGGTGCACGGCATGGAAGGGTTCGTGCAGGAGAGTAAGGGAAAGAATTCTGCCGGACCATGTGTCTGTGATGATGCTGCGGGTGGCGCTTTTGGCGGTGTGGCCGTGCAGTCCGATATGTTCGACGTATTTCCGCCAGCTCTGCAGATTCCCGGCGATGAAGGCCGGCAGCAGATGGAGCCAGAGGAAATAGGTCCAGACCTGCCACCAGGTCACGGCGGCCAGAATCAGCGTCCAAACGACAATCATCAAAACGAATTCGGCCCAGATCCTGCGGCGGACTCGCGGGCTGCGGATGACCGAGTTCTTGCGGAAGAACATGCGCCAGAAAAGAAAGGGCGAATAGAACAGGCCGAAGTTCAGTTCCACGAAAGCGGCCAGGCATCGCGCCCAACGGGGGAATTTCACGTCCACGAAGGGCCACATTTCCTCATCGCGTTCGGTAGACAAATACATGTGATGGGTCTGATGGGCGGCGCGATAAAGGGTGAAGCTGAAAAAACTCAGCACGCCGATGAGAATGCCATCAATCTCATTCAAGAGCCGGCTCTTGCGCAACATGCCGTGGGAAGCCTCATGAAAACCGATCAGGGCGCCATGCATGAAATGGCTCACCAAAACGGCCAGCGGAATCGCCAGCCAATACCAGCCATGATACACCGCGAAGCCCATGGCGACCTGCGTGGTGACCTGCGTGAGCACGATCAGCTGGAAGGCCACGCGGCTGACCCAGTGCGTGGGCGGCGGCTCCTCCTGCGCGGCGGCCACCCGGACCGGAACGCCGGGCGCGTGGCGCGAATCGGCCTCCAGGGTGATGGTTCTTTCGCTGGCAGATGTCATAGGTTGAGGTCGGCGGGCCGGCTTTGAGGGTCCTGGCAGACGGAACCTATAACCGCGCGGAACAGGCTGTCCAATTCCCTGAGGGTTTTCCGGTCGAAAATCTCCTGCCGGAAAAGCCAGAAAATTTCAAGTTCGGAACCGGCTTCCGTGATTTCGCATCCGAGATCGAAGCGCGCCGTGCCGCTCGAACGCATGCGCAAGCGGGTGGAGATCCGCGGCAGATCGACATCGGGAATGGGATGGTTTTGCAGGGCGAAGCGCACATCAAAGACCGGATGGGGCTCGCTCCCGGCCGGGCGGCCCAGGACGCGGACCAGCTCGGCGAACGGCATGGCCTGGGCAAAACATTCCACCGCCGCGTGGTGCACCGCCCGCACATGGGCGGAGAATTTTTGCGAAGGATCCACCCGTCCGCGCAGGGGCACCACACCGGAGAAATAACCCAAAGTTTGCCGCACGGCGGTCTTGTTGCGGTTGGCCACCGGCGTTCCCACGGTGAGATCGTCCTGCCCGGTCCATTTCCACAGTGTGATTTGAAACGCGGCCAGCAGGGTGCTGAACAAGGTGGCTCCCATGCGTTGGGCCAGATCCTTGGCGGCGCGGGTCAATTCCGCAGAAATCGTGGTGACCTCGCGCGGCAGGGGACCGTTGGTGCGCACGATATCGATCCGCTTGCTCCAGATCTGGCGCGATCCCGCAAGCTGGGTTTTCCAAAATGCGGTCCGGCTTTCCAACTCCGCCGGCGTCCAGAAAGCCCGTTCGCCCGCGGCCCATTCGCTGTAGGTCTGCCGCACCGGGTCGAGCTTGTCTGCCAGTCCCAAAACGCCGGTGGCCACCGCTTTGCGCAGGCCCTTCAGTCCCATCACATACGCGGTGGAGATATCCTGCACAAAAACCCCCAGGGACCAGCCGTCGGCAATGGCGTGGTGAATGCAGAACACGAGAATGTGGTCGCCGGGTTTGCGCCGCAGCATCTCCACGCGGAAGAGCGGACCCTGCAGCAGATCAAAGGGCTTGCGAAAGATCTCCGACATCAACTCCTCCAAGGCCTGCGGTTTGGCTTCGGCCGGCGAGAGTTCGCGAAAACTCTGCGGAGCGCTGACGGTGGTGCGGATCAATTGCAACGGGCCGTCTTTGCCGGGGAGAAACGACGTGCGCAACACTTCCTGTCGCTCGAGCAATCGCCCGATGGCGGCTTCGCTCTCCTCCGGCGTGAGGTTGCCCTTGATCTCGATGAACGCGCAAATGTGATTGCTCCAATCTCCCGGGGGAACCGCGGAGTTCTCCCAGAGTTCGCGCTGGGGAAGGGAGAGCGGCTCGAGACGGGCGGCCCCGCTTTCCAACCATTGCCGGAGGCGCGTGCGATTGTCCGCTGCCGCCATCTCCTACAGGCTGGCCTTCTGAGGGCCCGCCTCGGTCGTGAGCCCGAGCAGGCTCTCGATGTCCTCGTCGGAGAGCGCCTCTACGTCCAACGCGGCGGCGGGCGTGGTTTCCGCCGCTGCCGCCGGTTTCCCCCCCCCGGACTCTCCCTTCCCGCCACCCAGATGTTCGGAAATCAAGGCGCCGATCTGTCCGATGGTCCTGGCCCGCATCAGGCTGGTTGGAGGCAGGGCAACCCCGATCGAGCTTTCGAGAAGGTTCTCAATCTCAACGCCCATGAGCGAGTCCAAACCCAGGTCGGTGAGGGGTTGGTCGTCGCGCAGAGTGTCAGGTTTTACGCGCAGGACGGATCCCACCACTTCGCGCACGGCCTGGCAGATGACGGCATCGCGTTTGTCCGCCGGGGCGGATTGAATCCGTTCCTGCCAGTCGCCCGCGCCGCTGGTGTTTTCCGGCAGATCCACGCCGGAGGCAAAAATCCGCTCCGTGAACGGGTTTTCCTGGAGCGAGCGGTGGGACTGCCGCCATTTGGCCCAGTCCACCCGAAGGGCGGCAACCTGGGTGGTGTGAGAGAGGAGAAACGATTCCAAAAGGGAGGTCACTTCCTGTGGCGCAAGGGCGCCGGTGCCCTGCCGGGCCAGAAACTCGGCTACGCGTTCATTGCGCGCGACGTAGCCTTCTCCGCCGAGCACGCCCCAGTTGATGGCGAGGGCGGGAAGTCCCAGGGCGCGGCGGTGATGGGCCAGCGAATCGAGGACGGCGTTGGCCGCGGCGTAGTTGCCCTGGGCCGGATTGCCGAAAATGCTCGAGACCGAGGAAAACATCACAAAGCAGTCCAGGGCGAGATCCTTGGTGTGTTCGTGCAGGAGCCGGGCACCGTGCGCTTTGGGAGCCAGCACCGTGCGCAGCCGTTCGCTGGTCAGGGCGGCCAGCGGGGCGTCGTCGATCACCATGGCGAGATGGAAGATGCCCTTAAGCGGCGTTTTCGCGGCCCGGAGTTTCGTCATCAGTTTTTTGACGTCCTTGGCCGAACCGATATCGGCCTTGACCACCGAGACAGTGACGCCGCTTGCCTGCAAAGATTCCACCAGGGCGACCGCCTCCGGCGTGGAAGCGCCGCTGCGGCTCGAAAGAACCAGGTGACGTGCGCCGCAGTCCACCAGCCATTCGGAGAGAACGCGGCCGAAGCCGCCCAGTCCGCCCGTGATGAGGTAGGCGGCGTCGGGTTTGATGGCGAAAGGCGGCAGGGGCGGCTCGCCCTGATGCCGCAGGAAGGCCTCGGAGAATGCGACGACGACCTTGCCGGTGTGTTTGCCGCCGGCCATGAGCCGGAAGGCCGCGTCGATGCGGCTGGCGGGGAAGGAGCGATAGGGCAGGGGCGTTAATGTGCCGCGTTCGACCAAGGCGGTGATTTGCGCCAGCAACTCCCGCGTTTGCGCGGCATCACCCGCGAAGACCGCATCCATGGCCACGACATGGAAAGAGGCGTTGTTGCGCAAAGACCAGAGCGGCAGCCGCGAATTCTGATAGATGTCGCGTTTGCCAATTTCGAGGAAGCGCCCGAACTCCGCCAGGCAAGCCAGCCCCATGGGAATGGCCTCAGACGCCAGGGCGTTCAGCACCACATCCACACCACGGCCGTTGGTCAGTTCCAGCACGGCCTCGGTAAAGTCGCCGCGGCGCGAATCGATCACATGTTTCACGCCCAAGGTTTGCAGCAAGGCACGCTTGGCCGGACTGCCCGCCGAAGCAATGACGGTGGCCCCGAGATGGTGAGCAATCTGGATGGCCGCCATGCCCACGCCTCCCGCCCCGGCATGGACAAGAATCCCCTCGCCGGCTTTCAGGCGTCCGACGGTTTTTAACGCATGCCATGCCGTCATGAACGTCACCGGAATCGTGGCCGCCTCCTCGCAGGTCAGACCGGGCGGGATCGGACGCACATCGGCGGCCCGTGCCAGGGCGTGGGTGGCCAGGCCGAAAACCGCCAGGCCGAAAACCTGGTCGCCGGGTTTCACATGGGTCACGTTCGTTCCCACCGCGAGCACATCACCGGCCACCTCATCGCCGAAGATCTGGGCATCAATCGTCTCGGCCGGATAGAGGGCGAGGGCCTTGAGCACATCGCGGAAGTTCATGCCGGCGGCCTTGACCTTGATCAAGACCTCATCAGGTCCGCAGTCCGGCAGCCGGAAGGCGGTGAAGCGCAGGCTGTCGAGCAGGCCGCGCTCGCGGGACTCCAGGCGCAGAGGGATGGCGGGATCGAGTTGTTGCTGGGCGGAAGCCAGGCCGCGGGTGAGGCGCTGGGCATAACGCGCTTCCCCCCGGAGGGCGACCTCGCGTTCGGCGTTTCCTTCCAGCATTTCCCGCCAGAGCAGATCCAGGTCCGGACCCGCTGCCGTCGGGGGAAGGTCGATTGCGCGGCAGGAAAACCCCGGGTGCTCGGTGAGAATCACGCGGAAGATTCCGATGGAAGCCGCCTGGCCCACTGCGGTGGGAGCCATGGCCCGGCCGGCCGGCTGCGCGCCACGGGTGATCAGATCGATGCGCAACTTGGCGGCAGCCATGGTTTGTTCGAGCGCATGGGTGAAATGGAGCAGCGCGTCCGTGCCGAGAAGAACATCGCCGTCCGTCAGACCGGCCTGTTCGTCCAGGGCCCACAAATAGACGAATCGCTCGGGCGGCGCTTCCTCCAGCAGGCTGGCAAAAAGTTGCTTCCAATCCTCCGGTTCGTGGGCACGAATGGTGAACTCATCGGGCGCGGGGTGGGAGAACGCCTTGCCGCGGCGCACGACGCGGCAGCGTGAACCGGCGGCGGAGATTTTTTCTGCCAGGGAGGGGCCGATTGCTCCGGCATCGGCGAAGACCACCCAGGACGATTCCGCCGCAGTTTCCGTTACAGTCAGAGCGGGATTTGGCGGAGTCCAGCCTTTGCGCGCGAGCAGGGCGATCTGACCTTCTCCTTCGAGTCCGACCAAACCCGGCAGCGAGCCCACTTCTTCGAAGCCGGTTTCCCGCAGCACGGATTCCCATTGTTCGCGCTGGAGCAGAGGTTGCTCGGGGCGCAAGTCCCGGTCGGTCAGGTGCCACCAGCCGCTGGTGAGTCCGAAAACTGATTCGGTCCACAACTGCGGGGTCGCGACATCCGTGAACATGAGGGTTCCCCCCGGGGCGAGCAGTTCGTGAATTCTCTTCAGCGTCGCCCGCACGTCGGCCACGGCGTGCAGCACATTCGTGCCCACCACAAAATCGTAGGATGCCGGAGGAAAACCCTGCTCGGCGACCGGTTTCTCCAGATCGAACACCCGGCATTCCACCTCGGGAAAGGCCGCCAGTTTTTGACTCGCGGCGGGGAAAAATCCCGCCGACACATCCGTGAAGGTGTACGTGTGCAGACCACGCTCGAGCATCGGCAACATCTGCGCGGCCAGGCCGCCGGTGCCGGCTCCGATTTCCAGAATCCGCAAACCGCGCCCCTCCGGCAGATTCCGGGCCCCCTCCCGCACCGCGCTGGTGAGGCCCGCCATCCAATGGCAGGCCAGCAGACCGTCCCCATAAAAATGTTCCAGTAATTCGGCTCCGGGGCCGCTGAACAGAATTTGCACGGCATCTTTTTCCCCGCGCAGGATCGGGCCGAGCTCCCCGCAGGTTGAGGCGCTGAGCAGGCCTTCCGGGAGATGACCGGGATGATCGGTCAGAAACTTCCGCAAGAAATCCGGAGCTGATGTGGCCGCCTTGGTGAATGTGGCGGTGGGATGGTAGGCGCCGGCCTTGACTTTCAACAATCCGCGCAGGACCAGCTTGGCCATGAGCCGGCCGAAGACGGTTTGTAGGGCGGGAACCACGCCCAGCGAGACGGCCGTGAAGCCATCCTTCGCCGCACGGCTGACGCCCATTTCGGCAAGACCCCGCGCGATCTGCACGGCCGCCAGATTGTCTTCCGCCGTCACGGCGTTCTCCAACCCGGCCCGGCCGCGAAGGGCCAGAACCTCATCCAGCGTTCTGTGGGCCGCGTCGCGCAGGCGGGCCAGGGAGACCGGGGGTTGCGAAGCGGCGGTCGGGACAGTCGCGGTGCGTTCCCAGTCCACGTGGTAAAGCAGGTCGCGTCCACCTCCCGAGGCCCCGGAGCGGCGGGCGGCGGTCATGCTGATGGCGCGGAATCCATCGATCAGCACGCAGGGCCGGCCTTCCTCGTCATAGAGCGAGATTTTTCCCAGGATGAGATCCTCGTGGAAATGCAACACGCGGGCATTGACGCGGGAGGAAGCGCCGGGCGAGCGCAGAAAAAGGATGCGGGCGAAGCGCACCGGGAGTTTCATCTTGGCGCGGCGTCCCTCGACCATTCTGGCGCCGGAGGAAAAGACATGCAGGGCACCGTCCAGCAGCACCGGATGCAGCGCATACTCGGCCGCCCGCAGGCTGCTGGCCTCGGAAAGCGCCACCCGGCCGGTGGAGCGGCCGCCGCCCGCCGCCAGCTCGCGCATGGAGCGGAATTCCTCGCCGTAGCGCAGGCCCTGATCGCTCATGTGGTCGTAAAACTCGCCGATGACCTTCGTTTCCAGATCCGGGCCCGGGGTTTCCCAGACCGAGTCGGCGAAGGAGGATTCCGTGCGCTCGCCCCGTAGTGATCCCACCACGTGAACCGACCAGGTGGTGGCCTGTTCGAATTTGCTTTGGATGGTGAAGGTGCGTTCGCCCGGTTCGTACGTGAGTTCGAGCACCATGCCGCCCGGCGGATTTGGCAGGATGAGGGGTTTGCGGATCTCAAAATCCTCCACCGCGAAGGGGCGGCCTTCAAACAATTGCACCCCGGCTTCGAGCGCCATTTCAACAAATCCGGCGGCGGGAAAAATGATGTGCGTGTCCACCTTGTGATCCTTCAGGTAGGCCATGTGGCGGCTGTCCAGCCGGGTCATCCAGGTGGGGGTGGCCCGGGGCAGGCGCACGTCGAGCAGACCCTTGCCACCCGTGGTCAGGCGGCTGTGGCGCATCTCGGACGACTCGTGCCACCAGCGCGTTTTGTTCCAGGCGTAGGCGGGAAGAGACAGCAACTCGCGCGATGGAGTGAAGGTGGCAAAATCGAGAACAACCCCGGCGCGGTGCAGCGAAAGGGCGGCCTCCAGAAAATTGTCATGCTCGTGTTCGCGCCGGGTGGAGGCGACCACGGGGGCTTTCTCGCCGCGGGCGCTGAGGCATTCCTGGATGGAGAGCGCGAGCGCGGGGTGGGAGCTGATCTCCAGCCAGACATCGACGCCGGCGTCGGCCACGGCATTGACGGCGGGAACAAATTGCACCGCCTGCCGGATGCCGCGCCCCCAATGCGCCGCGGTGCAGTCGGAACCGGCGGTGCGGCGACCGGTCACCGTGCTGAAGAACGGCACCGTTTCTGCGCGGGGCTGCAACTTGGCCAGTTCGGCCGTGAGGGCATCCGCCGCGGGCTGCATCATGGCATGATGGAACGGGTGATCGACCCGCACGAACCGGGCGAAAACGCTGCGGTTTTCGAGTTCGATCCGGATGGCTTCGAGCGAGACCCGCGGGCCGGAAAGGGTGAGGGATTTTGGTCCGTTGAAAGCCGCGATGCTGACCGTGCGGTCATGCCGGGCGATGACCGCCCCCGCCTCATCTTCGGGCAGGCCGACCGCCAGCATGGTCCCGTCGCCGCGGGCGCATTCGTGCATCAAGCGCGCCCGCAGCACGATCACGCGGGCCCCTTCTTCCAGACTGAGAATGCCGGCGACGCAGGCGGCCGCAATTTCCCCCACGCTGTGGCCGACGACGGCGGCGGGCGTGATGCCTTTGGATTTCCAAAGTGCAGCCAGCGAAAGCTGCAGGGCAAAGATGGCCGGCTGTCCGATCTCGGTTTCCTGGATGCGGGAGTCCGCCTCGTCGCGGCCCAATTCTTCCAGCAGGGAAAAGCGCGCATGCGGCTGCATGGCGGCGGCGCAGGCCTCCATCGTTTTCCGGAAGACCGGCTCATGGGCCATCAGTTCCCGACCCATGCCCCACCATTGCGGACCCTGGCCGCTCAGGACAAAGGCGATGCGCGGCGCATTCTCGGGACGGGGCGTGAACGAGACCGGCCACTGGCTCTGCGCGGGTTCGGCCGCATGGGCCTGCAGTTCGCGGGCGAGTTCCTCGGCGGATCGGGCGAGGAGCGTTATTCTGTGCGGGTGATGATTCCGCCGTGCGCCCAGATTGTAAACCAGCGCGGGCAGAAGCGGCGTCGTTCCGTTGTTGGCGTTGTGCCGCTCGATCCATTCCCCCAGTTGCCGCGCGGTCCCGAGCAAAGCCGGTTCCGAGCGGGCCGAAAGAACGACCGGCCAGGCCCGCTCCGCCGGAAGAGGTGCCAGCACCTCGTGAGCGTGCGGCGGGGCCTCGGTGAGAATGACGTGGGCGTTGGCCCCGCCGAATCCGAAGGAATTCACGCCTATCGTGCGGGGTCCGGCGGTCTTGGGAAAAGGCTCCAGCGCGGTTGGGACCCGGAGTTTGAGTGCGGCGAAGTCGATGTGTTCGCTGGGGGTGTCAAAATGCAGGCTGGCGGGGATCTGGCCGTGCTTCAGCACGAGGAGGCCCTTGATCAGGCCCACGATGCCGGCGGCTGTTTCCAGGTGGCCCAAATTGGTTTTGACCGAACCGATGGGCAGGGGTGCCTCCGCCTTCCGGTCGCGGCACAACGCATGAGCCAGCGCCGTGGCCTCGATGGGATCGCCCACCGCGGTGCCGGTGCCGTGGGCTTCGACGTAGCCGACCTGACCGGGGTCGATCCCCGCATCCGCGCAGGCATCCACCACCAGCCGGGTCTGGGCTTCCGGACTGGGCAGCGAAATACCGTTGGTGTGGCCGTCCTGGTTCAAAGCCGAACCAAGAATGACGCCGTGAATCGGGTCGCCATCCGCCAGAGCCTGGGCGAGGGATTTGAGCAACACGATCCCCGCGCCCTCGCCCCGGACAAATCCGTTGGCCGAGGCATCAAAAGCGGCGCAGCGTCCGTCGGGCGACAACATCCCCGCCTGGGAAAATCCGATGAATCCGTCCGGGGTGATCATCACGGTTACGCCACCGGCCATGGCCATGGCGCAGCGTCCCTGCCGGATTTCTTCGCAGGCGATATGCACGGCGGTGAGGGCGGAGGAACAGGCCGTGTCCAGCGACAGGCTCGGACCCTTCAAATTGAGGCAATAGGAGATCCGGTTGGCCGCGATGCTGTGGGCATTGCCGGTGGGCGAGTGGGAACTGATGCCCGAGCGGTCGGCGGCCCCGCCCTGGATGTTTTGATAGTCCGTGTGCGAGACGCCCATGAAAACCCCGATGTCCGTGCCGTTCTCCAAATCCAAAACCACCCCGGCGTCTTCCAGCGCTTCCCAGGCGGTTTCGAGCAGGAGGCGTTGCTGGGGATCAATATAGGGAGCCTCGCGCGGCGAGATGCCGAAAAACTGCGGATCGAACTGATCGATGGACTCCAAAAATCCGCCGCGTTTGGCGATGGATTTTCCCGCGACGCCCGGTTCGGCGTCGTAAAACCGCTCGACGTTCCAACGGTCCGCCGGCACCTCCGAAACCGCATCGCGCCCGTCGGTGAGCAGTTTCCAGAACGATGCGATGTCGTTGATTCCCCCGGGAAAACGACAGCCGATTCCAATAACCGCGATACCATCTTTGTGCATGTGATTGCTGCCCATAGTCGAAATTTGCTTAGCACCCGCGGACAATAGGGATTTGCGCCCCGTCTCGAAACGAAATTTTCGCGGGCCGCGGTTTTTTTCCTTCCGACCGCGCCCGCTTCGTCATTTCAGACTGGAAAGAATTTCGCGGGCGCGTTGCTTGCTGGCGGGATCGCCGGCATCCGTGTCCGGCAGGGCCAGGCCCTTCTCCAAAAATTTCCGGGCCTCGTCAGTTTTCCCGATAGAGGCATAGACCGCGCCCAGTTCGATGTAGTGGCTGAGACGCCTGGGGTTGAGTGTAATCGCCTTTTGCAGGCAGGCCTGCGCCTGCTCGCTGGAGCCCTCCGGGATTTCCCCGTAGAGCATGCGGGCGGCGGCGCGTTTCACGGCGCCGACTTCGGCCAGGCGTTGATGCCAGACCCCGAGGACATGCCAGGCCAGGTCCTGGGCGGAGTCCAGCGCGAGGGCCTTGTCCACCGCGGCCTTGATTTTCCGGGTGGCCTCCAATTTTTCCTTGGAGTCGAGCAGGGCCGTCATCTTGGCGTAGCTGATGGCCACCGAAAGGTTGGCCTCGGCGTCGTTCGGGGCCAGCGCGGCGGCCCGCTTGGCGAACGCGAGGCCGGTCTGGCTGAGCCGGAGTTTTTCCCCGACCGCGACCTTTTCCGCTGCCAGGTGCCGGTATTGCCGGGCAATCCGCAAGAGGAGAGGCACGTTGTCGGCGGTGAGCTTTTCGGCCGGGAGATAGCGCTCCAGCGCCGCCGCGGGCTGAAGTTTGCGGTCGAAAACGTCGCCCTGCTTGATCAAGGCCCCGGCGTCCTCCGCCGCGCAAAGCCGTCCGGGGGAAAGCAGAAGCATGGCCAGGCTCACGAGGGAAAATTGAGCAAGGGCTTTCATGAAGGCCGTGGCCTCCTTAGCGGGAGGTCTCCTTGAGATGTTGGCGGAGGATGCGATTCACCTCGGCTATCGCCCTGGGATTTTGATTCGTCCAATGCCCGTGGGCCACGATCAGTTCGCTTTCCGCTCCCGCGATGTGGCTGCTCCAGAAGGGGACAATGCCGTCGCTGCTTTGCGGCCTGCGATGGTCAAGGTATCCGCCCCTGCCGCGGTCACCCATGATGGAGTGAAAGGGGATGCCCTTGACCACGGGGATGGCGTTAATGGTGGTGACGAAGCGGTTCCTGGGATCCAGCGCATCGATGCTGGTGGGCATACCGGCGATGCGCTTGCCATCGGAGCGCTTTTTCGAGAGTTCGGCCAATTCCCGGCCGACCCCGGTGAACTGCGAGGGCATATCGATGATGGCCGAGCCCAGGCGGCCGATGAAGGACGAAGCCATTTCGGCGCCACCCAGTGAGGCGGACGCGAAAATCACGCGGGCCACCTCCGGGCGGTGCTTGAAGATGAGAGTCTCGGTGATGACCGCGCGGGCCTTGAGGGAAAGCGGGGTTTTTTCCGGCGGGGTGTCGAAGTAGGCATCCCAGATTTTCTCTCCGCTGTCCGTGATCAAGACCCGGCTGATCATGCCGCCCATGCTGTGGCCGATGAGAACGAAGGGTTTGTGATCGGGGTAGAACTTGTTGATCTCGTCGATCTTCTTGCGCAGCACAGCCGCCATCAAGGGATAGGGAAGGCCGGTCGGGTAGCTGAAAAACCAGATTTGGTAGTTCTGGCGAAAGACCGCATCGCCGCGCAGCGACTCGATCATCGGGGCCCAGGTGGCCTGGGAATCGCCCAGGCCGTGGATGCAAATGACGGGAATTTTTTTCGGATCGTAGGGCTGGAGCCGGGCCAGCCGGGTGCTGGCGGCGAAGGCCTCGGGATTGAACATGCGCTTGATCTCGTGGCGGCGGGGCCGGAGTTCCGCCAGGGCCAGGGCAATCGGCGCGGTGAAGTCCGCCGCCACCGGGAAAGTGTGCCCGGCAAACTTCACCTCCTCCGTCGCCAGCGGGTCCACGTAGGCGGCGGTGACCCTCCGGCCGTTGAAGCGCAGGATCTGCGTGATGCCGTAATAGACGTTTTTCCCCTGGATAAAGGGATCGTGCCTGGTGGGATCGAATCCCTTGCTGGCGATGACCATGGGGGCGCCGAGGCCGTCCTTGACCGAGCGTTCGCGCACGAGGGTGCCGCGGAATTGAAAACGGTCGGCGGCCATGATGCGAAAGTTGGAGGGATCGTGCTCGGGCTTGCCGTCGCTCAGCACGGTGAAGCTCCAGTTGCCCTCCGCGCCAGGGCAGATCACCGGAGCCCTCCAGGGCTTCAGGTCGGATTTGTCAAGGACATCGAAAAGCCGGGAAACGGCGAAATTGTAATCGCGCAGCGCTTTCGTGTCCTGCGGATACTTCTCGAGGACCTTCCCCGCGATGGACGCCGCATCGATGAACCGGCCCATCTGCACCTCCGGGGTGCGAACCGGATGCTTGAGGGCCTGGACGATCTTCTCCCCGGCGGGAGTGGTGGAGGCGAACGTCGGTTTTCTGTCCCGGACCGTGGCGTAATTTTTACAGCCGGTGCCGAGAACCGTGAAGGCCAGCAGCGCGGCCAGCAGATGGCGGGAATATTTCATAGGAAATCAGGTGCGACCGGATTCATGCGTAGCGGAGTTTCCGCACGCGAAATAGATTTTTTGCAATTCCGGCCCCAATTCCCCGCCGTCGACGGCGGACGGACTCTTGGCATGAAACGGGCAAACCGGCCGCCGGCCTGTCAGCGGGTCGGCTTGGCGGAACCAGCAGAATCCCTGCGCTTGCTCCCCGGTCGAAAGCTTGGCCGGCCCGAAGCCGAGCGGCCCTTCTTTTTCGGGGCTCACGCGCGCGGGCAACTGGTCCAGGGCGATGCCGCGGCCGAGGGCCCACTTTCTGAGCGCATCCGCATCGACGGCATGGGTCGGGTTGTCGGGGCGGAAATGGTCGGCCACCGAGCAGATGGTCGAGGCGCAGCCGTGGGCGATGCTGGCTGTTTGGTTTTTGCGGCTGAACCCCAGCATGGGATGGAAGGCGAACGAGCCGCAGACCCAGCGGGGTTTCACTGCCAGCACGTCGAGATTGAGGGGCAGATCGTGCGCGTGAACATCGGGGTCGCCCTCGGCGGCGCGTTGCTGGATGATGCGCCGGATGTCGCGCTGGCCCTGCTGGAATTTCAGGATCTTGCCATTGTAACGCAACTGCTTCGCCCGGCTGCGGATCTCGGTCCAGCTTAACTCGTCGAGGTCGTCACGCCGGGTCCAGTCCGCCTTGTCCGGTTCGAGCGTGGCCGTGAGAATCAAATGCGGAACCTTCGGACGC
Source organism: Chthoniobacter flavus (assembly GCA_945860745.1). GTDB lineage: Bacteria > Verrucomicrobiota > Verrucomicrobiia > Chthoniobacterales > Terrimicrobiaceae > CAMASH01. The sequence continues at coordinate 18,945 of CAMASH010000009.1, forward strand.
CGGGCGTAAACGGCATTTCCGTCCTTGCCCCACAAATATTCCACCACGGCGCCCAGCGGCAGGTTGTCCATGATTCCGCCGTCCGCATATTGCGCCATCATTCCGGGATGACGGTAGACCTCCCACGACCATTGCGGACGGAACAAGGCCGGAAAAGCGCTGCCGGCCAGCAGGCTTTCGGTGAAGCGCGGATCCCCCGGGTGCGTGCTGCGGAGAATTTCCAACTGCCCCAGCGTCAGATTCGTGGTGGTGCCGATCAGCGGAAAACCAAAGTGGTCGAAGCGCACGTCCGCTCCGGGTTTTCCATCGAAGATGAAGCCCTCGATCAACTGCCGGAGCGGCTCCGGCCCCAGAATTTGCAAGCCGACGCCGTAGCGATCCACCACGTCCTGGGCCAGGATTTTGACCAGACGCGCCGCCTCCTGCCAATTGCCCGCGCGGAGCGTTCTGGTCAGTTCCATCACTTCGAACGGACTGAGATACAACAAACGCTCCAAACCGGAGAAGACCCGCCGGGCGCGCCGGCTGAAGACGGCCGCGGAATCGGTTTCGTAACGCCGGAAGAGCAGGTCGAGGTCCCGTGGTGAGAAATCCGCCGCGGCGGCGTGAATGGAAAAATGCCGGATGAAATCCGCGAAGCGATCCGTCAGCACGAAGCGGTCGATGGTCAGGAAGGTTGCGGCAAGCCGCCGGATCTGCCGCTGGCGTTCCACCAGCTCCAGCCCCGCCGGACGCTGAAAAACCCGGCCCGTGAGGGCGCCGACGATGCTGCCGACCGAGGCACCCGCGATCACGTCGGGCTGGATGCCGAGTTCGCTGGCCGCGTTGGCGAAGCCCACCTGGAACACCCCGCGAAAAACCCCGCCGCTGAAAAGAAAAACAATGGCGGGGTCTTTCACCGTCTCCGGCGGGACCGGAGCGGACACAAACGGACTCGGCGTGATGCGGGGCAGGCGCACATGCTGACGCAATTCCAGGTCACCCCCGACGGCCTGGCAGGTCACACAGTTGCTGCACACCTCGGAAACGCCCGGGCCCGGGGTGGGATTGGGTTTGTCCGCCGGGGTGCTGCCAGGCAGCGGCGTGAGACCTCCCCATGCGGCCAGAAGTTTCCGGCACGGAACATACTCGCGTCCATCGGACCGGGTGATCGTTTGACCGGAACGGCGCAGTTCCTCGACCGTATCCCGCAGCGTGGCGGTCTGGCTTTCCTCGCGATGCGGCCATTCGTCGGGCAGATCTTCGTCGGGTTCCAAGAGCAACCGCCGCTCTTCCGGCGTGCGGGTATCCGGCAGGGCATCGGTGACCAGCCGCTCGATCATGGCCCGGCATCCGTCGGCCACGGCGCTATTGATCATTTCGCGTTGTTTGGCGGCGGACCCGGCCTGCATGAGCCGCAGGCTGAGCCGGGGGGGACGCTCCGGCGCGACCAGGCGAACCTTGGCCGGCCACAGGGTCTGTTTTTGTTCCGTCTCGTCGATGATCGTCGCCGTCCGCCCATTCAGAGCCCGGCTCAGGCGGTCCACCAGGCCCTTATCGAGGAGCATGTCTTGAAAGCGCAGCAACTCGCGCGCCCGCAGGGTGACATCCACCAGGCCGGTGTAGGGTTCGAATTGCCCGGACGCCTTGTCCTGGCGCACCGGCAGAAGCGGAACGGTGATGATGCGCAGCGAATCCCAGTGTTTCGCCGGATTCCCGACGACCACGCGGCAGGCTTCCTCGAATACCGGCACGATGGGATCATTGGAAACATTGATGCCGTCGATGAACGTGGCGGGTCCGGTGGGTGTCGGGATCGTCTGGGCCTTGAAGAATGGGGCCACGGCGCAGGCGCACATGAGCGCGTCCACCACCGGAGTGGCGGCGGGCAGGGCTTCCAGTTTGCCGGTGCCCAGATTCGCTGCGATGGGCACCACGATCACGCTCTCACCACCCGGGCCGGCCTCCGCATAGGTGGCGAGGGATTTTTTGGAGCGGGTTCCGCCGTGGGCGGGGCTTTTTTGCTTGAGGGCCCGGCGCACGCTGTCGTCGAAACGAAACTCGCCGTAGTAGGCGGGGTCCAGGTGATGGACCAGGGCGTCCTTCAATGCGTGGGAATCGCCCAGGTCGCGGGAGATCTGAAAATGTTTCAGAAAATTACGGAAGACATTTTTACGCAGAAACAAACCGAGCCAGCCCGCCAGATAAAGGCCGGCGAAGACGAAGAGCCCGGTTTCCGTCCCTAACGTCGCGGGCCCCGCAGGGAAAAAAATGGCGGTCACTCCGCCGAGAAACAGAATCGGCAGGGCGGCCAGCGAGAGAATGAGGGGCAGGAACCCCAGGAGCAGCCAAAGGGCCTCGTCCCGCAGGCGGCGCAGCCCTTCCCCCCGGTTAAAAATAATATGCCCGGCCTCAACGCCCTCGACGGCGGTCCGGCCTTTGATGCCCAGCAAATCCCAAAGCTGCACCCGCGCCGCCATGCTCACCGGCAGGGCCAGGGCAATAGGGTTTTGCGCCACCAGCCACCAGAGCCGGATCAACAACCCCGCCCGCTGGTTCCAGCGTGCGGCCGGATTCATCTCCCGGGCGGCGGTCCAGCCCATCACGACCCGCGAAAGTTGCGCGACCAGCTTCACTGTCACCCGCACGCGCAGCAGATGATCGAATAGCCGGATCAAACCCGTGCGGCTGGCCACGGCGGCCCGGCGGCTCTCGCGTTCCTCCTGGAAATGCCGCGGCAATTCGACGGGTTTGAGCGCATGGGCGGAATTCGTTTCGAGCGGGTCCGGGAAAAACCCCTTCAGCACCGTGCCCGGCGCGTTGCGGAAGGCTTCCAGCAGTTCGTTAAAGCGTGCCACCCGCACTTCATCCGTGGCTTCGCCCGGGGCGTTGGAGCCGGTGTGCAGCACGTCCCCCAACAATGTCGCGGTGATCGCGCCGACCGAGACGCCGGCCACCATGTCCGGCGCTTTCCGCCGCGTGACCAATAGCGCATGCACCACTCCCATGTGCAGCACGGTATCGAAACCGGCTCCCGGAAAAGAAAAAACCCGGAAAGGCCGCCCGGCCGGCTGTCCTGCCACCCGGGGGGCCGAAGTCCCGACGGGATCGGGTTGGACGGATGCGGTGGTCATGGACGTGAGCGGATCGGCAGCTTCGGGACCTTGGCTGTGTTTGCCGCTTTCAGACCAACCCCAAAGCGTGGCCACCCTCAGCGCGCCGCCGGGGGGATTCTTCCGTAAACCATCACATCGTAAATGTGCGCGGACCCCACCGTCCGGACCGCGCGAAAACCGCCCGCGGCCAGCACCGCATCCACATCGCCCCTGGTGCGGTAGTCATACCTTTTTCCGAACATCTCCAAAATGCGGATGCTGGGATGCGGTTTGTAGCTGTTGACGATGACCGACGCATCGCCGGCGGTCATCTGCTTGAGTTTCTCCGCCAAATGCAGGGCCGTCTTTGCATCCGGCGTTTCCGGCAGCCCTTGACGGCGCTCCGTCGTCTCGCAGGTGTGACCTTGCAGATACTCCAGAATTCCCACCACCGTCACCACGTCGTAGGCTTCCCCGGCGACGGCCCCGGCAAAGATGTCTTCCGTGTGGGCGGAGATTCCCGGCTGACCCCGCGCCCCGATCTTCCAACCCCGCAAGGCCGCCAGTTTGGCCAGCAGCCGGTTGGTTTTCGCGGTGTTGGCTGTGTCCCGGTCGGTAATTCTACACGTGACCATCGCCGGGTCGCTCCCCTCGCGGACCAAACGGTCATAAGCCAGGATCATGCTCAAACCCGTGCCCCCGGCCAGGGCCTTCAGATGAACCGGATGCCCCTTGGCGAGCCGCATTTTCGCCAGCTCATGGGTAGTTCTGGTTTCCCAGATGAAGCGCAATTGCACGTCCTGCGACTGCACCGAATTGAAAAATAAATTATCCCACAGCGCGATGTTTCTCCGGATTTCCGGGGCGATCATCATATAGGGCGCATTCATCGGGTCGCCGCCTTCCACCAGCGCCTGGGTCTCGGGACGCGACGACGCCAGCAATGCCTGCGCGTAAGGATGTCCGGATTGCTCGAGCAGCCGGTTCCGGTAAGTCGTGCCCTCCCGGGTGGTGGTCTGCTTCACAACCCGGTAGGTCACTCCGGCGAGGGCCGTGCGCAGAGCGTTGGTCGGCTTCGGCACCGGCTCTTCGAAAATTGCTTTCCCCAGACTTGCAACCAGGGCCGCCGCCACCCCGGCATCGTCCGCGGCATACAAGGCCGCTACCGCCTCCATGGGCCGGAGCTTGTGCAGATCCGCTGCTGATTCCGCCCCAAACCGCCCTGACTGTTGATCCGCTTCCGCGCTCATGGCCGCAATCTCTATCTCACCAGCCAACCTTCATCAAATAGAATGCGCGGGCGGCAACCCCATGCCGTGGTCCCCGCCTCCGCCCCGAACCCCTCGCGAAAAATTTCCCGCTTGCGAAGAGGCGGGATTTGACCGCATGTGAAAGAGGATGAAGTTTTCTCCCGTATCCCTCGCGGTTTTGCCAAAGATTGTGGCCGCCAACTTTTCGCCGTCACCCGCCAGAAGCTGAAACCATGGGTCGCCAATGGCTCCTCTCCAAACGCAGCGTCGCCTCGCTGAAAAAATCGCAGGCCACGGGAAAATTCGTCAAAGAAATCATGGTCGCGGCCAAGTTCGGCGGACCTGATCCGGCGGGCAATGCCCGGCTTTTCGCCGCCATCGAAAAAGCGCGCCGCGAATCCGTCTCCCGCGATGTGATCGAACGCGCCATCAAGAAGGGCGCGGGCATCGGTGAGGAAAAGATGGTGATGGAGCACATCGTCTTCGAGGGTTACGCGCCGCACAAGGTGCCCGTCATTGCCGAGGTCTATACCGACAATCACAACCGCACCGCGCCGGAACTCCGCGTGCTTTTCAAGCGGGGCCAGCTCGGCGTCTCCGGCAGCAACAAATTTCTCTTCGACCACGTCGGCCTCATCGAGGCCCACCGGGCCGAGGCGGCCGACATCGAGGAAGCCGCCATCGAGGCCGGAGCCAACGAAGTCGAGCCCCTCACCCACGAACAAAACGACGACATCCCGGCCGGCGCGACCGGCGCGCGTTTCATCGCCGAACGCACCTCCACCGCCGCCGTTTCCAAATGGCTCGCCGAAAACGGCTGGACGGTCGTGACCAGCGAACTCGGCTATGTGGCCAAACAATTCTCGACCCTCACCGAAGAACAGGCGGCCGACGTCGGCGAGTTCCTGCACGCACTGGACGAACACGACGACGTGCATCGCGTCTGGGCGGCCATCAAGTAGGGGAGTGGATCAGGATTTCCGGGGCGGAAATCCACGCTCTCCCCAGCGTGGCCGGTGCGGGCCCGGGCCGGTGCGACACCGCCCGTCAAAAATTTCCAACATTTCTCTTGCCTCGGAGGCGTAAACCCCTAGTTTCTCCCTCCCGCACAATGTCGGGGGAACGGAGACAAGCACGACCGCGTGCTTTTTTTGTCCCCTGATCGCTTTCGGGACAAATTGCCTGTAACCAAAATCTAGATTACCCATGGGACAAAAAGTCAATCCAATCGGCTTCCGCCTTCCGATCACTCGCGACTGGTCGTCGAAGTGGTATGCCTCGCGCAAGGATTTCGCCGGATACCTTTTCGCGGACGGCCAGATCCGCAGCTTTCTTAAGAAAAAACTCAAGCAGGCCGCCGTGGCCCGCATCGTGATCGAGCGTGCTTGGAACAGCCTGCGCGTCACCATTCATACCGCCCGTCCCGGCGTGGTCATCGGCCGCAAAGGCTCCGAAATCGAAAAGATGACGGAGGAGGTTTCCAAGCTCGCCGGTGGCAAGCAGGTCAAAATTGACATCATTGAGATCAAATCCCCCGACACGGACGCCCAACTCGTCGCGGAAAACGTCGCCTCCCAGCTTGAACGCCGTATTTCTTTCCGCCGCGCCATGAAGCGCGCGGTGCAACTGGCCATGGAACAAGGCGCCCTCGGCGTCAAGATCCGCTGTGCCGGCCGTCTCGGGGGCGCGGAAATCGCCCGCACCGAACGCTATCACGAAGGCAAGGTTCCTCTCCACACCATGCGCCAGCCCATTGACTATGGTTTCACCGAAGCCAACACGATCGCCGGAAAAATCGGCATCAAATGCTGGATCTGCAAAAAACCGGAAAACGTGGAGACGGTGGAGCAGCAAAACGAGCGTGAGCGCGCCCGCGAAAAGTCCATTCCCAAAACGGATGTCCCCGAGACAGCCGCAACAGTTTAATTTTTTTAGGAGAAACGAGCCATGCCATTGATGCCCAAACGCGTGAAATACCGCAAAACCCAGCGCGGCAGCCGCGCCGGTAATGCCACACGCATGCTCAAGATTGATTTCGGCGAATTCGGCCTCCAGACTCTGGAGCGCGCCTGGATCACCAACACCCAGATCGAAGCTGCCCGCGTGGCCCTCACCCGCAACATGAAGCGCAAGGGCAAGCTCTGGATCCGCATTTTCCCCGACAAATCCGTCACCGCCCGTCCCCCGGAAACCCGCATGGGCAAGGGCAAAGGCCAGCCCGAATATTGGGTCGCCGTCGTGCGTCCCGGCAACGTGCTTTTTGAACTCGATGGCGTGACCGAGACCGTCGCCCGCGAGTCCCTGCGCCTCGCTGCCAACAAGCTGCCCATCCGCACGCGCTTCATCGCCCGTCACCACGCGGCCAAATAATCACGCGTCATGAAAATCGCCGAAATCAAGGAACTCACCATCAAGGAACTGGAGACGCGCAAACGCGAGATCCGGCAGGAGGTTTTCCATCTCCGCATCCAGCAACAGGGCGGCCAGTTGGAAAAGCCCCACATGCTCCGCTCCCTGCGCCGCGACGCCGCGCGCCTGGAAACCATTGCCACCCAGAAACGCAAGGCCGTAGCCGCCAAGTAACCAAGCCATGAGCGAAACATCTTCCACCACCCCGGCCGAAGCGCCCGTGCGCGACCGCAACCTCCGCAAGACCCGCGTCGGCGAAGTCGTCTCTGACGCCATGGACAAGACCATCGTGGTCAAGACCATCACCCGCGTGCCGCACCCGAAATTCGGCAAGATCATCAAGCGCGCGACAAAATTCCACGCCCATGATGAAAAGAACGAAGCCAAGGTTGGCGACCGCGTCAGCATCATGGAAACCCGCCCGCTCTCGCGCCTCAAGCGCTGGCGCTTGGTGGAAGTCCTGAAACACTAACCCTTTTACCTGCCATGATCCAGATTCGCTCCCGTCTCGACGTCGCTGATAACACCGGCGCCCGCATGGCCACCATGATCGGCGTCATCGGCAAGGCCAGTTCCTCCGCAGGAATCGGTGACATCATCACCGCCAACGTCAAAGAAGCCTCCTCCGGTGGCACCGTGAAAAAAGGCGACGTGGTTCGCGCTGTTGTCGTTCGCACCCGGCACTCCATCAGGCGCGAGGACGGTTCCTACCTGCGCTTCGACAAGAACGCCATTGTCATCATTGACAAGGACCTCAACCCCCGTGGCACCCGCATTTTCGGGCCGGTGGCCCGCGAACTCCGCGAAAAGAATTTCATGAAAATCATCTCCCTCGCTCCCGAAGTGCTATGAGCAAACCGAGATTTCACGTCAAACGCGGCGACACCGTCCAGGTCATTTCCGGCAACCATCGCGGTTCGTCCGGGAAGGTCTTGCAGTTGATTCCCGCCAAGTCGCAAGTCATCATTGAAGGAGTCCGCATCATCAAAAAGCACCAGCGCAAGACCCAGGACCAGCCGAACGGCGCCATCCTTGAGCGCGAAGGCCCGCTGCACATCTCCAACGTGAAGTTGGTCGAGGCCGTGACCGAGGAAAAACCGAAAAAGAAAGCGGCGGCGAAAAAGAAAGCCGCCTAAACCACCATGGCTACCCAACCCGATCCCGAGCTTCTCACCGAATACAAGACCCGTGTCATTTCCGCCCTGCGGGAGAAACACGGCTACAAGAATATTCACGAAATCCCCAAGGTCTCCAAGGTCGTGATCAATACGTCGATCGGGGCCGGGGCGGATAGCAAGGAAGCCCTCGAAATCGCCCGGCAGGAAATCGGCTTGATCACCGGTCAGCGTCCTATCACCACGATTTCCAAGAAGGCCATCGCGAATTTCAAACTGCGCCAGGGCCAGGCCATCGGGGCCAAGGTCACCCTGCGTGGCCGCACGATGTATGAATTCCTGGAGCGCTTCATCAGAATGTCGCTGCCCCGCATTCGGGACTTTCGCGGCGTTTCCACCAAGTCCTTCGACGGCAACGGCAACTACACTCTGGGCGTCTCCGACCAATCCATTTTTCCCGAAGTCGAACTCGACAAAATCAAACGCAACATCGGTTTTGACATCACCATTGTCACGACCGCGCGCACGAACGAGGAAGCCAAATCGCTCTTGAGCGAACTTGGCATGCCCTTCGCCGACAAGGCGAAGAAACCGGTCGCGCCGAAACCCGAGGAGCAGCAAGAGGTGACCGCCGAAGCGGCCGCTTAACTACTGCTAAATAGAAATGACAGACCCGATCGCCGATATGCTCACCCGTTTGCGCAACGCGTCCCGCGCGCGCAAGACGGAATTCCTGGTTCCTTACTCCAAGCTCAAAAGCGAGCTGGCCCGCATCCTCTTGAAAGAGGGATATATTGAGGGCTTCGAACTCGAAACGCCGGAAAAAGGCCATCCCCGTCTCAAGATCCGTAACAAGTTTGTCAATAAAACCTGCGCCATCGCCGGCCTCAAGCGGGTCAGCAAGCCCGGACTTCGCCGTTATGTTGGCGCCCAGGAAGTCCCGCGCGTTCTCGGCGGACTCGGCATTGCCATTCTTTCCACCTCGAGCGGCGTCCTTTCCGGACACGAAGCACGCAAACAAAACGTCGGCGGAGAACTCCTCGCCTTCATCTGGTAATCTGCCATGTCACGAATCGGAAAAAAACCCATCGAACTCCCGGCCAAGGTCAGCGTGAGCATCAGCGCGCAAGGTGCCGTCACGGTTGAAGGACCCAAAGGCAAACTTTCCTGGCAACTGCCCAAAGCCGTTCGCGCCCGCGTCGAAGGCACCAGGGTCGAACTCGAACGCGACGGCGAGACCCGTCAGGTCAAGGCCTTGCACGGTCTCTCCCGCGCCCTCCTCGCCAACATGGTCGCCGGTGTCCATGAAGGCTTCAAAAAAAATCTCGAAATCCAGGGCGTCGGTTTCAAAGCCGCCGTCCAGGGCCAGAAACTCAATCTCAACCTCGGCAAATCCCACCCCATCCTGTTCGATATTCCGAAGGACGTGAAAATCACCGTCACGGACAACACGAAAATCAGCGTCGAAGGGATCGACAAGCATCTCGTCGGCCAGGCCGCCGCGGACATCCGCGCCTACTATCCGCCCGAACCCTACAAGGGCAAAGGCGTCCGCTACGCCGGGGAACAAGTCCGCCGCAAAGAAGGTAAAACCGTCCAGTAAGCCATGGCTCTCCAAACCAACAAACGTCAGCTCCGCCACGTCCGCCTGCGCAAAAAAGTGTCAGGCACCTCCGAGCGCCCGCGCCTCGCCGTGCATTTTTCCGAGCGCCACATCACCGCCCAGGTCATTGATGACACCGCGGGTCAGACGCTCGCATCCGTCAACACCACCGAGTCCGAACTGCGTTCCGACAAGACCACCCGCGCCAACGTCACCACCGCGGCCAAGGTCGGCAAGCTCATTGCCGAACGCGTTTCTTCGAAGAGCGTGAAGAAAGTCGTCTTTGATCGCGGCGGTTTCAAGTATCACGGCAAGGTGAAAGCCCTGGCCGACGCGGCCCGCGCAGCCGGCCTCGAATTTTAATCATATGGCAGCTCCAAACAGAAACAACCGACGCTCCAATCAGGAATCCACCGATCGCGAGCCCAAGGAGACAACCGAGAAGGTCGTCTTCATCAATCGCTGCGCCAAGGTGGTCAAAGGCGGACGCCGTTTCAGCTTCAGCGCCCTCATCGTTTCCGGCAACCACAAGGGCCGGGTCGGCATCGGCTTCGGCAAGGCCAACGAAGTGAGCGAAGCCATCCGCAAAGCCACCGATTCTGCCAGAAAACACATGGTCCAGGTGGCCGTGCATGAAAACACCATCCCGCACGAAGTCATCGGCCAATTTGGGGGCGGACGCGTTCTTCTCCGTCCGGCCTCACCGGGAACCGGCGTCATTGCCGGCGGCGGTGTCCGCGCCGTGATCGAAGCGGCGGGCATCCGCGACGTGCTGGCGAAATCCCTCGGCTCCAGCAATCCATCCAACGTTGTCAAGGCCACGCTTGAGGCCTTGATGTCGCTGCGTCCGAAAGCAGACGTTTTCAAAATCCGCGGAAAGACACTCAGGGTCAAGGAACCTGTTGCCGTCGCCGCATAAAAAAGTCGCGCGAGCGTTCCGCTTGCCATCCACCATTCCATGAGACTCCACGATTTAAAACCCAATCCCGGCGCGAAACACCGCCGCAAACGCCTTGGTTGCGGCGAAAGCTCCGGCCACGGCAAGACCTCCGGCAAGGGCCACAAGGGACAGAAGGCCCGCTCCGGCGGCAGCATCCGTCCCGGCTTCGAAGGCGGCCAGATGCCCCTCATCCGCCGTCTGCCCAAGCGCGGTTTCAACAACGTCAACTACAAGACCGCTTACGGAATCGTGAATCTCGATGACCTCGAGAAGCGCTTCGACGATGGCGTGGCCATCAACGAAAAACTCCTCCGCGGAGCCGGCGTCATTCGCGGCACGTTGGATGGAGTCAAGGTTCTGGGCCGCGGCGAGGTGAAGAAGAAATTCCATCTCGAAGTGGACAGCATCAGTGCCTCCGCCAAGGAAAAAATCGAAAAAGCCGGCGGAACCATCACTTTGATCAGCAAGAAAGTGGAAGTGAAAAGGAAGAAGTAACCCGCTTCCTCCGCGCTTCTTCTTCCTCTTTTCCTGTGATCTCGGCGTTCACCAACATTTTCAAAATCCCGGAGCTGCGCCAGCGCGTGCTCTTCACCCTGGCGATGATTGTCATCATCCGCGCGGGATCGGCCATCACGACGCCGGGGGTGAATGCGGAAATCCTGCGCGAGTGGTTCCAGAATGTGGCGGACACCCAGGCCGCTGGTGGCGTCGCCGCACTTTTCAATCTGTTCAGTGGTGGCGCTCTGGCCCATTGCGCGATTTTTTCTCTCGGCATCATGCCGTTCATCAGCGCCTCGATCATGTTGCAGTTGCTCACGGCGGTCATTCCGCAGTTGGGCAAGCTCTCGCGCGAGGACGGGGGACGGCGGAAGATCATGCAATACACCCGGTATGCCACCATCGCGTTGTGCATTTTCCAGGGTTATCTTCTGGCCAAATCCTTTGAGAACCCGCAGGCCAATCCGTTCCTGCCGGGCATCATGGACACGATCAACCGGCTGGGCCTTCCCCTGGTTCCAGATCCCGGGCTCCCCTTTCAGATCATCACCATTCTGACCATGACGGCGGGAACATTGTTCCTGATGTGGCTGGGTGATCAGATCACCGAGCGCGGCATCGGCAATGGCGTTTCCCTCATCATCACGGTGGGTATTCTGGCCCAGCTTCCGGCCGGTCTCATCCAGGCCTGGCGGACATTTGTTCCCAGCGAGGTCGGCGCGCAGGCCAATGTGAGCCCCATCGTTCTGGTGCTGCTCTGTTTGTTCCTGGTCCTGGTCATTGCGTCCGTCATCGCGGTCACGCAGGCGTTGCGAAAAGTCACCATCCAGTACGCCAAACGTGTGGTCGGTCGCAAACAATATGGCGGCCAGACCCAATACATGCCGCTCAAGATCAACTACGCGGGCGTGATGCCGATCATCTTTGCCCAGGCCATCTTGATTTTCCCGTCCACCATTCTCAATATGGCTTTTCCGCAAAGCGCCACCGCTCAGGAAATCTCGGTTCTGCTGGCCTCGGGCTGGCTGCATTATGTGCTCTACGGGGTGATGATTTTCTTCTTCAGCTATTTCTGGGTCGCGACCCAATTCCAGCCGGTGCAGATCGCGGATGATCTGAAAAAATACGGCGGCTTTATTCCCGGGGTGCGTCCCGGCAAGCCCACGGCGGATTTTCTGGATTACACCATGTCCCGGCTCACCTTTGCCGGGGCGATTTTCCTGACCGTTATTGCCGTGCTTCCGCAGTTGCTGGCGCAGTCGCTGAACGTGCCTTACATGACCGCGCAATTTTTCGGAGGCACCGGGGTGCTCATCATTGTCGGGGTGGTGCTCGACACCATGCGCCAGGTGGAAACCCACTTGCTGCAACGTCATTACGACGGCTTCCTGCGCAAAGGCAAGATCCGTGGCGCCCGGGAACAACGCCGCCTCGGCTCCGGCCAGGTGTTGGCTGACAACTCCCTGGTTTTGATCTACGCGGGCATCGGGGTTCTCGTCATTGCCGCGGCCACGATCTACTTCGCGACCCAACGGTAGGGGAGCATGAAAAACCGCATTGTCCTTCTCGGGCCGCCCGCGACTGGCAAGGGCACTCAGGCGGCTCTCCTCTCGGCGGCCTTCGGCCTTCCGGCGGCCTCGACCGGAGCCATCTTGCGCGCGGAAAAAACCAAGGGCAGTGCCATCGGTCTCGAAGCGGAAAATTGGACGGCCCGCGGCCTCCTCTTTCCCGACGAACTCGCCCTGCGCGTGGTCTGGCAATGGATTGACAAACGCACCCGCTTTCTTCTCGATGGTTTTCCGCGGACGCTCGGACAGGCGGAATCTTTTGATCAGGGCTTGGACGAACGCGGCCTGCCGCTGGACACCGTCTATCTCCTCGACCTCCCCGAGGAAACCATCCGCCAGCGCATGGTGAGCCGCCTGACGTGCCTGGGCTGCGGTGCCGTTTACAACGAATCCTTTCACCGGATCAACGGCGATTCTCCCTGCCCGGCCTGCGGGGCCGCGCTTTCGCGCCGCTCCGATGACACCACCGAGGCCCTGGATCAGCGCATGGCCCAATACCGCGAACAAACCCTGCCTGTCGCGGAACATTATCGCGGCAAGGGCCTGCTTAAGAAGGTGGATGCCTCACCGGGACGCGATGCCGTTTTCAATGCCATCTACGAAGACATGCAGGCGGGAGCTGCGGTATGATCCCGATCAAACGCGGTTCTGATATCGAGAAAATGCGCCGGGCCGGTGAGGCCGCGGCGGAAATTCTCAACCAGCTTGCCGACCTGCTCACGCCCGGCATGGCCACCGGCGATATCGACCATTCCGCCGGCAAGCTCATGGCCGAAGCCGGAGTGCGCAGCGCGTTTCTCGGTTACAAAAAATTTCCCGGTCATATCTGCATTTCCCTCAACGAGGAAGTCGTCCATGGCATCGGCGGCCCCCGCAAGATCAGCTATGGCGACGTGGTGAAAATGGACGTGGGCATCATTCGCGACGGCTGGATCGGCGACACCGCCATGAGCGTTCCCGTCGGCATCATCGACCCCGAGACCGAACGGCTCCTGACCGTGACCGAAAAAATTCTCGAGGACGCGGTCCAATTGGTTCGCCCCGGCCGCCGCTTGGGCGATGTGAGCGCCTTCGTCGAGGAAGAGGCCATCCGGCACGGCTATTCCGTCGTGCGCGAATTCGTCGGCCATGGAGTCGGACGCCACTTGCACGAGGAACCCCAGGTTCCCAATTTCGGCAAACGCGGCACCGGCCCCGTCCTCAAATCCGGCATGACCCTCGCCATCGAGCCCATGATCAACATGGGCAAGCCCAAGGTCCGCGTTCTCGAGGACAAGTGGACCGTGGTGACGGCCGACGGCCTGCCTTCCGCTCATTTTGAACACACCGTGCTCGTCACCGACGATGCTCCAGAAGTCTTGACATGGCCAAGAAAGACGCTATTGAAGTAGAAGGGAAAGTCGTCGAGTTGCTGCCCAGTGCCATGTTCCGTGTCGAATTGGCTAATGGGCACCGCATCCTCGCTAACATTTCCGGAAAAATGCGACTGCACTTCATTCGCATTCTTCCCGGTGATTCCGTCATGGTGGAGATGTCCCCGTACGACCTCACCAAAGGCCGGATTACCTTCCGCCACAAAGAAAACACGCCTAAACCAACCATCCCAAAATGAAAGTCCGAGCCTCCGTCAAACGCCAGTGCGAAAGCTGCAAAATCGTGCGGCGCAAAAATGTCGTGCGAGTGATCTGTAAAAACCCTCGCCATAAGCAAAAACAGGGATAGTCTTTCCCTCCCCAAATCACCACCAACCAATTTTCTTATGCCCCGTTTACTTGGAGTAGAAATCCCCGGCGACAAACGCATCGAAGCGTCGCTGCCTTACATTTTCGGCGTTGGACCGAGCAACACCAAGCGCATCCTCGAAGTCGCCAACATCGACCCGAACGCCCGCGCCAAGGACCTCTCGCCCGAGCAGGTCAATGCCATCATCCACGCCATCAACTCCCTGAAGATCGTCATCGAAGGCGACCTGCGCCGCGAATTGCAGAGCAACCTCAAGCGCCTTCAGGCCATCAATTGCTACCGCGGAATCCGCCACCGGCGCGGATTGCCCGTCCGGGGCCAGCGCACCTCCACCAACGCCCGCACCCGCAAGGGACCGCGCAAGACCGTCGGTGTCCAGCGCAACCCCAACGCCAAAGCCGGCAAAGTATAACCTGACCTATGGCTGACGAAATCAATCCCAATCCGGAGGCCTCCGCCCCCGAAACTCCCGCGGCCGAGCCCGTGGCAGAAACCAAGCCTGCCGCCGAGAAAAAACCCAAGGCGGCTCCCAAGAAAAAAGACGCCGAAGTGACCGGGGCTGTGGCGAAACCCGCGCCCGCCGAACCCACACCCGCCGCGCCCGCCGAACCCGCCGAACCCGCGCTGGCCGAATCCGCGCCGGCGGCTCCCGCCGTTGCCGCAGAAGCAGCTCCCGCCAAGGAAGCCAAGCCCAAGGCCGCGAAGAAAAGCAAAAAGGACGAAAAGAAGGAGGCTGCCGCGCCGGCCGCCCCGATCAGCATTTCCCTCGACGACGCCATTGAGCCCCTCAAAATCGTCAAGGCCAAGGGCAGCAAAAACATTTCCCAGGGCATCGCCCACGTGCAAGCCAGCTTCAACAACACCATCGTCAGCATCACCGATCTGCGCGGTGCGCTGCTCGGCTGGTCCAGCGCCGGCAAATGCGGCTTCAAAGGATCGCGCAAAAGCACCGCCTACGCCGCCCAGATGGTGGCCCAGGATGCCTGCAAACAGGCCATGGGCCACGGCCTCAAGGAAGTCGAAGTCCGGGTCAAAGGCCCCGGAGCCGGACGCGAATCCGCCGTCCGCGCCATGCAGGCCGTCGGCTTGGAAATCACCGTCATCCGCGACGTGACCCCCGTGCCGCACAACGGCTGCCGCCCGCCCAAACAGCGCCGCGTCTGATCCTCTCAACTCTCAACTCGCACCTCTCAACTACAGCATGGCACGTCACACCGGACCCAAAACCAAAATCAGCCGCCGCTATGGCGTGCTCATCCACGGTTCACCCAAGGCCTTCGAAAACAAAAACTACCCTCCCGGCCAGCACGGCCCCAAGGGTTCCCGCCGCAAGCTTTCCGATTACGCTCTGGCTCTGGCCGAAAAGCAGAAGCTCCGCTTCCAATACGGCGTGCTCGAACGTCAGTTCCGCCGCTACTTCGCCCTCGCTTCCAGCAAGCGTGGTGTCACCGGCGAAATTCTCCTGCAACTCCTCGAAACCCGCCTCGACAACGTCGTGCAGAAACTGGGCTTCGCCAAGACGCTCTACGCCGCCCGGCAGATGGTTTCCCACGGCCACGTGGCCGTCAACGGCCGCAAGACCAACGCCTCCTCGATGAACGTCAAGCCCGGTGATGTCATCACCATCCGCAGTGGCGAACGTTCCAAACGCCTCGCCGTGAAATATCTCGACCAGACCTCGGCCCTCACGCCGCCGGAATGGCTTCTGGTGGACAAGGAAAACCTCAGCGGTTCCGTCGTCCGCATCCCGACCCGGTCGGAAATCAATCCCATCGTCAACGAACAACTCGTCGTCGAACTCTATTCGCGCTAGCCGCCAAACGGTTTCCCCGCCCGAAAAAAAGGAGCCCGCCGCAAGGCGGGCTTTCTTTTTTCAGGGTCTTGTCATTCCGCCCAATCCCGTTAATTTCCCATAACTACCATGGCCAAAGAAGTCACCACATCCCCCGCCGAAGACAAAGTCTCCGCTCAACGCAACAAGAACCTCGAACTCGCCATCCAGCAGATCGAAAAAGATTACGGCAGCGAGGCCATCCGCCGTCTCGGCGACGCCAGCACATCGCCAGTCGATGTCATCCCAACGGGAAACATCCTTATTGATCGCGCGCTCGGGGTTGGCGGGTTTCCCCGTGGCCGCATCGTCGAAATTTACGGCCCGGAAAGTTCGGGCAAAACCACTCTGACCCTCACGGTGGTGGCCCAGGCGCAAAAGCGCGGCGGACTGGCCGGATTCATCGACGTGGAGCACGCCCTTGATCCCTCCTACGCCCGCAAGCTGGGGGTCAATCTCGATGATCTTCTTGTTTCCCAGCCCAGCTCCGGCGAAGAGGCCCTGCGCATTTGCGAGACCCTCGTGCGTTCGAACGCTCTCGACGTGATCGTGCTCGATTCCGTCGCGGCCCTCGTGACGAAATCCGAACTCGAGGGTGAAATCGGCGACGCCGTCGTCGGCGCTCAGGCCCGGCTCATGAGCAATGCCCTGCGCAAGCTCACCGCCTTCATCGCCAAGTCGCGCACGACCTGCATTTTCACCAACCAGATCCGTGAGAAAATCGGCGTCATGTTCGGCAACCCTGAGACCACCCCCGGCGGCAAGGCCCTTAAATTTTATTCCAGCGTGCGGGTGGACATCCGCCGGATCGGCGCGATCAAAACCAGCGACGGCACCGTCACCGGCAACCGCACCCGGGTCAAAATCGTCAAAAACAAGGTCGCAGCCCCCTTCACCGAGGCGGAATTCGATATCATGTACAATGAAGGAATTTCCAGCACCGGTTCGCTCATCGATCTCGCCCTGGAGAAAAACATCCTGGAAAAGCGCGGCTCCTGGCTCAGCTACAAGGGCAACCAGCTGGCGCAGGGTCGCGATGCCGCCAAAGAGGCGCTGAAAAACGACCCCGCCCTCTACGGGCAGATTGGCGACGAAGTCCGCGCCGCCCTCGAAGCGGATAAGAAATAGAGTCGCTACGAAGGTCCCGCCGGGTCAGAGCGCAGATTCTCGTTTTTTCCATTGGCAGTCCTGCCCCCGCGGGCGTACGTTTCAGTCGCTATGCGCTTGATGGTTTGTCCCCGGGATGGCGTGACGCATTATTTGGATGCGCCGGTGACGCATTTTGTCAGCCTCATCGACCCCGACGAGACGGCGACCACTCTCCAGCCGCCGCATTCGACGGAACGCCAGCTCCGGCTGGTCTTCAACGATCTTGATGACATCGAGATGAATCTGTCGAATTTTGCCCGGTACTGCCCGCCCCAGGAGGATGACGTGGTCGAACTGGTGGAGTTCGGCAAAGCGCTCTCTCCGTTGATCGACTGGGGGCTGCTGGCGAGTTGCGAGGCGGGCATCAGCCGTTCCACCGCGGCGGCCATCACGATTCTTACCTCGGCCGGATACCGTCCTCAAACCGCCTTCGGCGTGGTGCGGCGGATTTGCCCGGAAATGCTGCCCAACCGGCGGATCCTCCGGATCGCCGACCATCTCCTGAATACCGGCGGCACCCTCTATCACATGGCCGAGATCCATCGCCGCAAGGCCTTCCTGCGGGCCGGCTATGAGGATCCCACCAACGTCCTTCTGCGCGAGGCCCAGTCCGCCAAGCCGGAAGCGAGGAGTTTTCTCAGCCGCCTCCTCGATATCTTCCCCGTCGGCTGGCGGACCATGGGGGGTTCCGGTGCCCGGATGCGGGCGGTGCGAAATCGCGCCCGCTGAGATCCCTCAACCGCCTTCTCGGAGGGACGTGGGGAAAGTTCGACATGACGTGTCGGGAGTTGCCTTTTCCATGATCCGAAAATCGCCTGTCGTTCGCACCATGAGGGAAGCGAAATCCTTCGTCCGGAAATCGGGGATTTGCGGAATCTTTTCCGATGACAAGGGCCGCATGGTTTCACTTTGGAATGTCGTGGATTTGCCGGGCCGCCAGCCCGGCGAGAAAGGCTGGGGGCAAAAAATCTCCGCCCTCTGGACTTGGAAAAACGAACTGCCCGCCCGTCATCCGCGCGAAATTTTCTACGGCAAGATCTCCGGAGGTCTCGCTGTGCTCATGAGCATGGAATACCTGCGCCAGCGGCATTATCCCAAACACTTTGTGCCGTTAAAACAATGCTCTCCGCTTGCGCAAAAAATCCACGCCGCGCTCAAGCCCGACCCGCTCACCACCGCCGCGCTGCGGCAGGAACTCGGACGGACTTTGCGCACGGAGAAAACCCGGTTCGACCGCGCCCTGCAGGAACTCCAGATCACGCTCAATATCGCCCGCCGCAACAGTCTCGCTGACAAAAATGACACCTGGGTGCTTTTTAGCGAGCAGCACCTTGACGTGGACCGTTTGACCGGCAAATGAAGCGGGACCTTGCCGCGCGGCAAGTTGGCATTGCTTCGGCTCAACGAGGTTGGGGAAATTCTGGAAAATCAACACGTCAAAAAATCCGGCGGCTCGAATCCCCTGGTTGTTCCCGCCATTCTTTTCGGCGTGATGGCCGGCCTGATCACCATGGGGCGCAACGCCTCGGAAAAACACGCCACCGCCCCGGGGCGGCGGAATCACGGAGATCATCGCAGGCTCTCTCCGGAAATCGAATTGGTCGGCATTACCACGGTCTTTCGTGACGCGCCCCGGCGGGCCCTGCTTACAGCGGAGGTGCTCAAGCTGTTCGGCGCGGAGGTTCCGGTGGTGGCCGGGTGTTCGGATCCGCTGCTTCCGGATTGGTCGGCCATCGGAGGGGGCCGGGCGCTCGGGCGGCAATTCGAGGCGCTCGACCCGTCTGTCGACTGGAAGGGCAATCGTCATGCCGTTCCTTATATCATCG
Source organism: Chthoniobacter flavus (assembly GCA_945860745.1). Lineage (GTDB taxonomy): Bacteria > Verrucomicrobiota > Verrucomicrobiia > Chthoniobacterales > Terrimicrobiaceae > CAMASH01. The sequence goes on from CAMASH010000009.1 coordinate 37,951, forward strand.
AAACCGTGCGGGATTTTCACTCGCGCGGGGAAAAAATCACCCTGGTTCCCATTGGCCCCCTCACAAATGTCGCGCTGGCTTTCCACCTCGCGCCCGATCTCGTCTCAAAATGCGATGTCCTGCTCATGGGCGGAAAATGGAGCGACTCCTCCGCGGAATGGAATATCCGCTGCGATCCGGAAGCCGCCGCGATTTTCTTCCAGAGCGGCGCGGACATCCGCATGGTGGGACTCGATGTGACGCTCCAGTGCGTTCTGGAGGACTCCGAGGTTGATCTAATCCGTTCCAGCCCTCACGCGTCCGTGCGGTTTCTCGGTCAGTTGATTGATCTCTGGGGCCACCCGGTCACCCTTCACGATCCCCTGACGATCCTTGCCCTTTTCACCGATGTGGTCGGGTTTGCGCCCATGCATCTCGAAGTGACCCTGCATCCGAAGGAGCAGCGGGCCCGGACGATTCCTGTGGACGGACCCGCGAATGTCCGCGCCGCCGTGCGGGTCAACGCGCCGGAAGCGAGGCGGATCTTTCGCGATCGCATCCTCGGTGCGCCCCGTCCCGGTTAACGTCAAACCGGCCGATTCCATCCGGGACAGCGGCGCCGGCTACCTCCCGAAATAGCCCGGCCCATCCGGCTTGAGCCAACAACGGAACAGCGGGATGCAAATCGGCCAGAAACAGCAACTGGCCAGCCCGAACGCGATCAGAACGATGCCACAACCCCAAAGCCATGACTGCGGTTTGAAGCGGAAGGGGAGAAGAGTGGCGACCAAAAGGGGAAGTCCCAGTCCGAGGCAGGCCGCCGCCGCGCCGAACTTTTCCCTCTCCGGGGATTTTCAGGATTGATGCGGGAATAATGACGAAATACAGCGCCGCCAATATCCCGCAGGAAATCTGCTATCGGACGACAGCCTGCGGTTTCATTGACCGCCCGGCCGGACCAGGTCCGGGGTGAGATCTGCGAGGGTGGAACAGCCCGCAAGGGCCATGGCGTGTTCCAGTTCGTGACGCAGGATCTCCAGCGCGGTCGTGACGCCGTCCGCCCCGCCCACGGCGAGTCCCCAGAGAACCGGACGTCCGACCTGCACCGCGCACGCGCCCAGGGCCAGGGCCTTGAGCACATCCGTGCCGCGACGGATTCCGCCATCAATCACGACCGGCAGCCGGCCTCCCACCGCCTCGACAATCTGCGGCAGCACTTCGATGGTGGCCGGGGCGCCATCAAGCTGGCGTCCGCCGTGGTTTGACACAACGACTCCAGCCGCGCCATGCTCCACCGCCAGCACGGCGTCGTCCGGGCGGCAGAGGCCCTTGACCAGCACCGGAAGATTCGCTTCGCCCGCGAGCCAGGCGATGTCCTTCCACGTCAGCGTGGGATCGAGCATCCACGACATCGTATCGCCCAGGCCCGCGCCCTGGTGGCTGAGGGATTGGCTGCGCGTATCGGACGCCATCAGATTAACCGGCTCGATGCCGGGAGGAAGATGAAAGCCATTGCGCAGGTCGGTTTCCCGCACGCCCCAGCGTGGCGTGTCGCAGGTGACGACCAGGGCCTTGTAGCCCGCACGAACCGCGCGCTGCACCAGGTCGCGGGTGAAGCCGCGGTCCTTGTTGATATAAAGCTGAAACCACAGCGGGCCTTTCGCGGCCGCGGCGACGTCCTCCAGCCGGCAGGTCGAAAGACTGCTCAGCGTCATCAGGCTGCCCGCCGCGGCGACTCCGCGGGCGGTGGCCACCTCTCCCTCCGCATCGGCCAGACGGTGGAAGGCCGTGGGCGCGGCGAAAACCGGGGTGGAAAGTTTTTCGCCGAAAATTTCGCACTCCGTCGAACACCGGCTGACATCGCGCAGCACGTGGTAGTGAATACGCAGACGCTGATAGGCCTCGCGGTTTTCGCGCAGGGTTTGTGCATCCCAGGCCGCGCCGGAGTAATAGCCGAAAACATCCCGCGGCAGCTTCCCCCGGGCCAGGACTTCGGTTTCCTCGATGTTCAGCGGGAAAGACATGGGCAAAGTTTCTAGCGGATTTTCCCCTTGTTGCCAGCATCTTTGAACCCCCAAGACCGGTTACGCTGAGGAGGAACATGTCAGTTTTCCGAAAAGGCGTTTTCCGGTTCGAACGCATGGCCCGGCAGGATTTCCCACCGTTGTCCGAGGACTCGACTGTCGGGGCCGGAACAAAACTGGACAGAGACGGTTCCAAAAAAGGAACCAGTCCCGGATGGCGCTGACCGGAATGGCACGAAATTAAGGCGGGCTTGGGAGGACTTACTCCTACCCCGACTCGCCGTTCTTTCAGAGGGTAAGTGCAGGTTCCCGTGTGAGTGTAGGAAAGAGGCGTGAACCCCGCGTCTTTCCTCCCAAAATCCCCTGAACTTCGCGCCACTCGGCGCTGACCCGAATGGCGGTAAGATAAGGGCGATTTGGGATGAATAAACCAAGGCAGGGAGCCGCGGGGAAGCTTTGCTGATAATAGACATAATATATTGACGATCAGGGTATTATTGATAACATTGCGCAGGGCAATCAAAACCCCGTTTTTTCAAGCCTTTGGACCGTTGCTTTTTGGGCGTGCGCCGCGTCGGGAACTGGAGAAAGTCAGGCAGATAGACAGTCTCGAACAACTCTATGGACTCTTCGGTGATCTGATTCCGGCCAAGCTGCTGGAGCCGAGCGAAAAGGGAGTCAATAGCCGGGATCGTTCGCTGCCGCCGCGGGTGACTTTCTGGACCTTCGTGGCTCAAGTAATGAATCCGGGAATGCCCTGCCGCGAGATCGTGCGCAAGGTGGAAGCCTGGTGGCGCTGGGCGCAGAAGGATCGCATCGGCTCGCTGACTTCGAGCGCTTATTGCCAGGCCAGAGCCTGGCTGAACAAGGAGGTCTTGGGTTTGATCGCCGGACAGATCCGCTGGACGTTGGAGCGTAACACTTTGAAAGCCGAGCCATGGCTGGGAGGACGCTCAGTTAAGATCGTCGATGGCACGACGCTCTCGATGCCCGATACGCAAGCCAATCAGCAGGTCTGGCCGCAGCCCAGTTCCCAGCAACCGGGCCTGGGCTTTCCCCTCATGAAGCTGACCGGACTCTTTGCCTTGGGCAGCGGCGCGCTGCTTGATTACGCCACCAGCAACCAGCATGTTCACGAAAGCCAACTCTTCCGGCAAATGTGGCCGCGCCTGAATCGCGGCGATGTCATTCTGGGCGACCGGGGCTTCTGCTCCTATGGAACGATGGCCGCACTCGCCCTGCGTGGCATCGACTGCGTCCTGTGTCTGCATCAAATGCGCAAAACCGACTTCCGACACGGTCGCCGGCTGGGAAAAGACGACCGGTCTATCCTCTGGCAAAAACCTCCCAAAGCTCCGGCGGGTTTTAGCGAAGAGGAGTTCGCGGCCCTGCCCGACACGCTCCCTTTGCGCCTGATCCGCCTGCGCGTGGCCTGCGAAGGCTTTCGCACCCGCACCGTCGTGCTGGTGACCACGCTGTTAGACACCGAGACTTATCCGGCCGACGACCTCCGTGCTCTTTACGCCGAGCGCTGGGGTGTGGAGTTGCACTTCCATCAAATCAAAACTCTGATGGCCTTGGACGTCCTGCGCTGCAAAAGCCCCGACCTCATCGAGAAGGAACTCGCTATCCATCTTATCGCCTATAACCTAGTCCGCGTGCTCTTGCAGCGCAGTGCCCATCTTCACCACCTCGGCCTCGAACGCATCAGCTTCAAAGGCACTCTGGATACCGCACGTCACTTCGCCGATGTCATCCATGCCGCCGCCAACTCTCCGCGCCAACAGCAGCGTCTGATTGACGAAATGCTCACCCTCATCGCCCGCGATCTGCTCCCCGAACGCCCCGGCCGATCCGAACCCCGCGCCAAAAAACGAAGACCGAAGAACTACCAACTCCTCACTAAACCGCGCTGTCAAATGGGCAACCTGCCTCACCGCAATCGTCCCAATCGCAAATCGTCCTAAAACCGCCTTATCTTACCGCCATTCTGGACTGACCCTTTTTTTCTTTTTTCCCGAGGTCGAGGACGTGATCTGATTCGCATTGGTGGTTGCGATCGATCCCCGCCCATCGCGTGCGTCGTTTACTCGCCGAGGGCCTCGGCCACGGCGCGCTGGAAGACTTTTTCGTCGGGCGCCATGCCGGTCCATTGCTCGAAGATCTGCATGGCCAGTTGCACGAGCATTTCCACTCCGTCGACGATGCGGCATCCGCGGTCGCGGGCCGTGGCAAGAAAAGGTGTGATGCGCGGGTTGGTGATCACGTCGACGGCCGTGCAGTCCGTGCTCACGTTATCCCAACGCACCGGCACCGGCTCCAGTTCGGGCGCGCAACCAAGATGGGTGGCGTTCATGAGCAAAGTGGTGCCGGCCGGCACTTCCACTTCGCGCTGCCATGCTTGCCAATCACAGGGCACACCGCTGGCTTTCGTGACCAGAGCGGCCACCTCGCGGCCCTGCTCTTCGCGACGCGTCACAAGGGTCATCTTGGCGGCTCCAGCCCAGGCGATTTCCACGGCCATGGCGCGTCCCGCGCCGCCGGCGCCGAGCATCACGACGTGTTGTCCGCGCAAAGGTACCATTTTTTCGATCGCTTTGACCACGCCCTTGCCGTCGTTGTTGTGTCCGACGAGGCGACCTTCCTTGATGGTCACGTAATTCGCCGCGCCGATGGCTTTGACGTCGCTGTCGAGTTTGTGGAGCAGGGGCATCACCGCCACTTTGTAGGGAACCGTGATGGTGAAACCGCGGTAGCCGAGCGGCGCCAACGCGGGGACCGCCAAGGCCAGATCAGCTTCCGAGGCGAGGTCGCTTTTCCAAAATTGCCAGGACAGTCCGTAGTGCGCGTAGACCGCGTCGAACATGCGGTCGATCGGGTTCTCGGCCACGGGGTGACCGAGCATGCCGGTCATTTGTTTTTGCGGAGGGATCATGGAGACCTGGGTTTTGCTTTCAGGGACTGGGTGGAGGGGTTGGATTTTTATCAAGGCAGGAGAATTTGTCAAAGAGCTTCCTATTCGGTCAACGGCGGGACGATAGACGCCCTCCGTGCGTTTGTTGACAGCGGAAGAATGCCGAAGCCAAGAATGATGGCTATAATGCTGACCGGGATGTTGATGAAAAAAATGGAGCGCCAGCCAAAAGCACTGATCAACCAGCCGCCGAGGATGAACCCGAGCGCATAGCCGGTGCAGAACACCGTGCCAATAATTCCCATCGCCAGGCCGTGCTGCGCTAAAGGAAAGACAGCGAGCGTGATAACGTTGCTATTAACCAGCAACACCGCCCCGCCGATCGCCTGGAGCACACGCATGGCAATGAGCACCTCGATGTTAGGCGCCAGACCACAGCTCGCAGAGCCGAGGGTAAACAGGACGAAGCCTCCGAGAAACACGGTTTTGCGTCCCAAAAGATCCGCCACGCGTCCGCCCGCCGGGAGGCTGCTGAGCGCCGTCGCGATAAGATAACCGGCGATCACCCACTGAGCTTGGGAAACGGACACCCGCATCTCGCTCGAAATGGTCGGAAGCGCCAGATTGACCGCCGTGGAGTCGATTCCGACGAGAAGAACACTGAATTGGACCACGCCAAAAACCCACCATTTGTAGGCTCCGCCCTGAATGGTCGTTCTCATCCGAGCGGCAAGTGAATTTATCATCAGGCCTTCCGCGGTCGGAACTCCTGACGGAATTTTAAAAATCCCTCCGCGCATTCTCTCCATTCGTGAGGCAAATCGGACAAACAGGTTTCCAATATCTCAATATCCTCAAAAAATTCCTCCGGCGGAGACCCGGTGCGGCATACCTCCTTAAAAAGCTTGGCCGGGCTCCGAGGAGTTATCGGAAAGTCCCGCATCGCGAATACATGCTGCAGCAGTTTCAGCACGGCAAGATCGAGGATCCGCGAGGAGCTGTGCTGCGAACAGCCGGCCCGAAACTCCACGAAGGCTCCCTTTGGAACAATGGCTGAATAGTCCCGCATTCCCAGTGTGTAAGTTTCCGTTGCCGGCGATATTTGTTCCGGAATGATGCGAAACGCGCCTGGCATGCAGGCGTCGTATCTCAGCAGCCTTGCGCAATGAGCCACGATGGGCCGCCTGATCTCGCTCGTCGAGAAGAGCAAAGGTGTCAAATATTCCATCGCGTAATAACGCGCCAGGCGCGGAATCAATACGCCATCTGGCACGGAAAGATTAACCTGGGTTGAGCAGATGGTGGCCGGAAAATCGACGACGAATAACGGATCGCCGGTGTCTTGCAAATCACGCCAGATATTCCGTCGCTTGATGCGCGGCAGGTCATCGCGGGCAACCGACGGAAAAGATAATCGCGGTAATTGGGCAATCATCCCTCCAGCGACAACATGCAGGCCCACCAAGGAAATGGCCTCGTTGAGGGCGAAAAAGACGCCGTCATAGAGACAACAAAAAGCCGCAGGATTTTGGACCGGCGGAAAGGCGATTTCCAGGATATGAGTGCTGGCCTCATGCTTGAGGGAGAGAGACCCGAACTCCGTTTGGTATTCCAGACCATAGATATGACCCGTCGACGAAGCGATGAATTCACCGCCCAGCAATTCGAAGAGGCGCTGAAAAACGGCGTCGGCAGTATCATAGGACGGCGCTTCCCCATTCGAATGGAACAAGAAAAACTCATGTTCGATTCCGACCAGGATTCCGCCGGTTTTCATGGCCAGCGTGACGGGGGATGATTCGTTGTCATGGCGGAGAGGGGGAGACTTTTTTTCGTTAAAATGCCGGCGGATGGCGCGCTGGTTCAAAAAAGGGTCAGCAACGGTCTTAGTGCGCAAGGGAAAAGGTGGGACATTTTCATAGTCGGTTGGTGAGGAGGAGGAGTTTGCGCATGAGGACGGTCAGGGCGAGTTTTTTTGGTTTTCCGGCAAGGAGGAGACGTTGGGAGAGGGCTTTGAGGACGGGGCTGTGGCGGGAGGCGACGAGAGCGGCCATGGAGAGGGCGGTGCGAACCCGGGGCGGCCGCCGCGAATGTGACGCTGTCCGCGGAATTGACCGCTGTGGTGTTTGAAAGGGACGACGCCGGCGAGGGATTCGGCTTGGGTGTCGGAAAGGAATGTCGGTATTCCTTACGGGTGGGGTGTCTTCGATGATCCGGCTTCGTTTGATCAGGCCATCGCGGCGGGCCATGCCGCCGGTGATGTGTCCACTCCGGCCAAACGCCAGGCGGACAATGCGGCGGTGAGGGCAAAGGCCGCCGGTGTGGAGTGCTCGGGATTTGTCTCCCGCTGTCTCAAGCGGCCTGCGGTTCGCGATTTCTCGCCGTGACCGACTGTCTGCGATGGGCTTTTCAGCGCGAAAGATCTCCGGCCCGGTGATTTGCCTGCAACATTCCCCGCCGGCATGTCATCCGCGCCGCGCATTCACGTGCCGTCGTGATCGCGAATCCCGTCATTGGCGGGCCTTGAGGAAAAGTGCCGCGTCAACTGAACAATGCCGATGGCGAGCACGCCGAGATAAATGGCGGCAAGACCCCCCACCGTGGCGGAACTCAACGCAGGCGGGCTGATTCGGTTGGCCCGCACGAGCAGGAGGAAACAGCCGGAAACGAAAATCACGCTGAGGGCCGCGATCCCAAAGGACCACCGCAAGAGATCCTCGCAAGCCTTGGGATAGTTCTCCGGCAATCTCCAGTAATCCTTGCGCGGAACATTGAGCAAGTCGGCGGGGAGGAAACGGATAAGAAACGAAAGCGCGGGGATGAAGGCGGAGATTCCTGCCGCGAAAGCGGCGAAGGACCACACGGCTCGTTCACGCGTCATCCAGCCATCCGGGGTGCCCGCCACTGTGAAATGCGTGGCGACCTGTTCGGGCAGTCGGGGTCCCAGCAGAAAGATGACAGCCAGCGCGGCGGCCAGGATCGTGAGGTAAGCCAGCCCAGGCAGTTTCTTCATCGCGCCGATTTTTGTCCCGGTCTGTTCGGGTCTCAATCAAAAAAGCGGGCATCACCCTTCGCTTAAGTGGCATCGGCATCCTGCCGATGAGATTTTCCCGAGCCCCGGCAGGATGTCACATTTTTCTGCAAAGTGAACGGCTTTGGGGTTAGAGTCCGGCCCCTGCCATGAGTGACTTCGAATATCCCAAGCCCTATGACGTGATCGTCATCGGCGCCGGTCATGCCGGCATCGAGGCGGCCATGGCGGCGGCGCGGCTGGGGTGCGAGACGCTCATGCTTACGCAAAATGCGGACACCATCGGCCAGATGTCGTGCAATCCCGCCATTGGCGGACTGGCCAAGGGCCACATGGTGCGCGAGATTGACGCTCTTGGCGGCGTGATGGGGCTGAACACCGACGCGACCGGAATCCAGTTCCGCATGCTTAACGCGACCAAGGGTCCGAGCGTGCGCGCTCCCCGTGCGCAATGCGACAAGAAGGCCTACCAGTTCCGGGCCAAGGCCCTGCTGGAACGTCAGCCGCATCTCGATCTCAAGCAGGGCAATGTCACGCAGTTGGTGATGGAAGGGGATGCCGTGGCCGGGGTGGAAACGAGCTTCGGCCTGCGCTTCCGCGGAAGATCCGTCGTGGTCACCACCGGCACGTTCATGCGCGGACTGCTCCATGTCGGATTGAAGAACCAAACCGGCGGGCGTCTGGGCGACACGGTTTCGACCTTCAGCGATTGCCTGCGCGAACTCGGCTTCGAGGTCGGGCGTTTCAAAACCGGCACCCCCTGCCGCCTCCTGGCCAAGAGCATTGATTTTTCCAAATGTGAGCGCCAGGACGGCGACGAGCCGGCACCGCTGTTCAGCTATCTGGCGGACACGATCACGCCGGGTGAAGACGACATCTTCACCCTCAACGGCTGGCGCGACGGAGCGTTTCCCGTGCGGCAGATTCCCTGCTGGATCACGCACACCAACGAAAAAACCCACGAAATCATCCGCGCGAATCTCGACAAATCGCCGCTCTACGCCGGAGTGATTGAAGGTGTCGGGCCCCGCTATTGTCCCAGCATCGAGGACAAGGTGGTGAAGTTTTCCGAGAAACCCGCCCACCAGCTGTTTCTCGAACCGGAAGGACGCCAGACCGACGAGATTTACGTCAACGGGGTTTCCACCAGCCTGCCGTTTGAGGTCCAGTATCACTTCATCCGCAGCGTGAACGGACTGGAAAACGCCGAGATTCTGCGTCCGGGTTACGCGGTCGAGTACGATTACTGTCCGCCCACCCAACTGCACACCACGCTGGAAACCAAGCGGGTGAGCGGACTGTACTTTGCCGGTCAAATCAATGGCACTTCGGGCTACGAAGAAGCGGCCGCGCAGGGCTTGATGGCGGGCACAAATGCGGCGTTAAAGGTGCGGGGTGAACCCGCCTTCACCCTCGCACGGCATGAGGCCTATATCGGAGTTTTGCTTGATGATCTCGTCACGCGCGGAACGCCCGAGCCCTATCGCATGTTCACCAGCCGGGCCGAATACCGTCTGCTCTTGCGGCAGGACAATGCCGACCTGCGCCTGACCGGGCGCGGCATTGACGCAGGACTGGTTTGCCCTTTGCGCCGGGCGCGGTTTGAGGAAAAAACGCGGAGCATGGCCGCACTGCGCGCCTTCGCTAAGGGAATGCGTTACGAGGGCGTGTCGCTGGAACTCTGGTTGAAGCGCCCGGAAAACGTCCCACAAAATCTGCCGGCGGAGATCTCCGGGAAATTTCCCGCCGCCTTGTGGGATGGGGCCGAGACGGATTTGAAATACGAGGGCTACATCCGCCGCGAAGAGGAACGCATCGCCCGCACGACCCGGCAGGAACACAAGGTCATCCCGGCCTGGGTGGACTACGCCGCGATCAACGGCCTGCGGGTCGAGGCCACCCAGAAGCTGACCAAAATCCGCCCCGAGACGCTGGGCCAAGCCGCGCGGATCAGCGGGGTCACTCCGGCAGATGTGGCTTTGCTCAGTGTTTGGGTGATGCGGGGCGAGAGGGTAGGGTAGGCTTCCAGCCTGCCATGCCGGGCGTCCCGCCTGGCAACTCTTCCGGGTGAGAGAATTTCGCGGGATGCGAAATCCTGCGGGCGGGACGCCCACCCTACCGGGAATTTGTCCCCGGCATCTCCTACGACACCCAACCAGCGCCGCTGATCTGAAGAAATCCGTCTTGGACCCTCTCAAATTCGAAGGATTTCCCACCGAACGGACGGTCTTGGGTATGGACCTTAATCGGACCGTCGGGTTTCTCACGACGTAGGGACCGGATATGGGGTAGATCGTTTCGGGTGGCCTGCGGTCCCCCGGAATGAATCACCGGCCAGCCCGCTGCGTTTTTCGTACGGCGGGATTTTTCCAGGACTGTGCCGCTGTCAATGGCTTTGAGCAGGGACAGGGCGGTGTCGTAGTCGAGCGGGTCTTCGATTTTAAGGTAGAAAGTGTGCGATGGGAGGGGGAAAATTCGGACCGCCTGCTCGTTGAGCCTGGGTTCGAAAAATTCGCCGTCGTAAAATCGAAAGCCGAAGCCCTCGATGTCGTGTCGGGGGTAAAATTTATTGATGGTTTCGACGGGAATTTTGACGGTGAAGGTGCGGGCAATGGCGTGTGTCTCGTCTTTGGCCTGTGGTTGAAATGTGACGATTGCGCCCTGCTGGCCAAGCCAGATTTTGGAAATCGGATCCGGACAGACGGCCTTGGCGGCGGCGCGGATCTTTTCGATCAGGCCGTCGGGGTATTCGACCTGTTCGTAAATCTCGACTTCGGTTTCGGGGATGGCGATTTCGCCGAAATCGAAGGTGGATTGATCCGCAGGCAGGGTGAATTCACGTTGCCAGTGGAATTTTTCTCCCGCACCAGCCAGTGAGCGGATCACGACCTGATATTCGCCGGGCGGCACGCCGGGAATGGTGAAGGTGCCGGCTTCCGTGGTGAAGCCGTGGCGAGAGTAGCCCGGCTGCGACGTGAGGGATCGAAGCGCGACGGCGGCGGCTTGAGTGACACGGCCTTGCACGAGGGAACCTGTTCCGCCGAGCACGAGCGGCGTGGCAACGGTGACGGGTACGGTGACTGCGGTCGGGAAATCCCGCCACCGCTGCACCTGGCGGTCGGTCTGGAGTTCGCGCAGGATGCCGACTACGCCGGTGCCGTCCGGCAGGTGCTGGAACAGAAAATTCCCGTGTTCGTCCACCCCGGCTTCGCTCGTCCAATAGACGGAAGCGCGTTCTTTGAGGGAACGGGGCGGTTCGCTGCGCGAGAAGGCGACGCGGGTGTTGGCATCCGACGGGGAGGCAACGCGACCTGGCATTTGCGACCACGGTTGCAGGCGGAGTTCGGTCTGGTCGGCGGCGATGTGTGTGTCGGCCCAGCCTTTTTCATGCAGCACGATCCAGCGGGCTCCGGTGAGGGTGATGTGACCATCTTCCGGAACCTGCAACGGGGGATCGCCGTGGTGTTTGACGAAGGAGTAATTCTTGATGTGCAGAAAACCCGTCACCGGCGCTGCGGTGGCTCCAGGCGCCCGGGTGCCGTCCGGCAGAAGGACCCGCACGTCCGCGGCCTGAAGCTGTGCGCCGAGTGCGAGCAACAAGAGTGTGGCCCGGCGCAGGAGCATGTTTTTAGGCCGCCAGCATGCCATCCTCAATGCGCAGAAGCCGGTCGCCGCGTTTGGCCAGATTTTCGTCGTGGGTTACGACGAGCAGGGTGCGACGGTCTTCGCGGGCCACGCCGAGCAAAAGTTCGATGATGGTTTCGCCGGTGTGGGAGTCGAGGTTGCCGGTGGGTTCGTCGGCAAAGAGAATCGAGGGATCGTTGATGAGCGAGCGGGCGATGGCCACGCGTTGCTGTTCGCCGCCGCTGAGTTCGGAAGGCAGATGATCGAGCCGTTCCTTCAGACCAACGCGGGCCAGGAGGTTTTCCGCGTCGTCGGGCCGCGGTTTTCCACCCATCATGGAGGGCAGGAGCACGTTTTCCAGCGCAGTAAGTTCCGGCAAAAGGAAGTAGGACTGAAAGACAAAGCCCATGCGGCGGTTGCGCAAACCGGCCAGGCGGTCGGAGGCCATGGCATAAATGTCCACCCCCTCAAAATCCACCGTGCCCGACTCCGGGCGTTCCAGACCGGCCAGGGTGTAAAGCAGGGTGGTTTTGCCCGCGCCCGAGGCTCCGCAGAGGAAGACGCTTTCGCCCCGACGGACCTCCAGTGAGATGCCCTTGAGCACCTCGATGCGGGTGCGGCTGATCTGGAAGGATCTCTTTAAATCGCGGGACTGCAAATGGACTTCGCTTTTGGTGTCGGTGAGGGCGGGCATTTCGGAGACTCTTCGATTAGGGTATTCCGGCCGGATTTGCACCGTCAACTTGGCGGAAATTTCGAAAATTTGAGAGGGAAGATGGCGCGGATTTATCTCAGATCATCCCCGTGAACTCCCTGCGCGCGGGAAACCGGTGGCAATCCGCCGGCCTGATCGCCCGGCGTGCGGCCGGGTAGCCCGGCGTGACCTTGCAGGCCCAGCAGGGAAATCCCGCCAGCGCGAATCCCGCGCCGCTCCCGCGGAGTTTTGTCTTCGAGGGTGCGCCGAACCCGCCCTTCGTGCCGGACGCCCCGCCCGCTCCGATGGTTGATCCCGCGTGGCCACGGGCCGGAGAACAGCTTCGGACCGAGGAGGATTTCGGCTTGCGCATGAAGTTTTTCACAGCCAACGCGGAGAATGATAAGGCGACACTGGTGGGCCTGCTTAACGCCGGGGGGACCCAATAGGGAGTTGCCTCATCCCCTGCCGGAGGATTTTCCAAAGCGCTTCAACGAATCGTGCATCCGCTACGACGTGGCCAAGGACAAGGGGGTGACCCCGGACCACGAGTCGAACCGTTTCCGCATCACCGTCGATATCTCCCGGCAGCAGGCCTATCTCTGGCAGGATGGAAAAATCGAGTTCGAAACCCGGATCTCCTCGGGCCGCAAATCCCATCCCGCGCCGCAAGGTCGGTTTGTGGTGACGGACAAGTGCCGGAAATGGACCTCGACGCTTTCCGACTCGCCCAGGCCCTTCTTCCTGCGGCTGTCCTGCGGGGATTTCGGTCTCCCTGCGGGGGCCTTGCCGGGCTATCCGGCCTCGCATGGTTGCATTCGATTGCCGGAAAAATCCGCCAGGAAACTCTTCGCCAGCGTTCCGGTGGGAACGGTGGTGGAGATTGAGTAATCCCTAACCTGCCACGCGGCTGGTGTGGCGGATCTCCTCGGCGCTGATGGCGTAAACGGTATCCTCCCCGATGTTCTTGGCCTGGTCGCCGATGCGTTCGAGGAAGCGGGAGATGAAAATCAAGTCCATGTAGGTCGGGATGTTCTCCACCTGCTCACTCATCCGGTCGGTCATCCTCTCGGCGAAGGTGCGGTTCAACTCATCGAGTTCGCGATCGCGGTCCTTGAAGGAGCGGGACAACGCGACATCGTGATCGGCGAAGGCGCGCACGGCGTCCCTCACCATGCTCTCGGCGGTTTGAAAAATCGGCTGAAGCTGGGCGATCTCGCCCACCTCGGGCCGGGCAATGAGCTTGCGGCCGCGGCGCGCGATATTCACGGCCTGATCGGCTATGCGTTCGAGATTGACGCTCAGTTTCATGGTGGCAATGACGTTACGCATGTCAGAAGCCATCGGGTGAAAACGCAGCATCACGTTGATGCCTTCCCGGTCGATCTGCACCTCCAGGGTGTCAATCTCCTCGTCATCGGCAATGACGGTGTTGCACCAGTCCTCGTCCCGTTCGAAGAGGCCCTTGCGGGTGTTGACTAAATTGCGTTCGGTCAGGCTGGCCATCATGAGCGCGTCGTTGCGCAGGGCACTGAGGGATTCCTCGAAACTGGTCAGAATATGGGTGGGCATGGGGGCTTGGAGCTTGGCGCGGAATCCTGCGTTGGAGAAGGCCTCGAAACTGGTCAGAATATGGGTGGGCATGGGGGCGGGGATCAACCGAACCGGCCGGTGATGTAATCTTCGGTTTGTTTCTCTGCGGGATTGGAAAAAATTTTCTGGGTGACGTCAAACTCGATGAGCTTGCCCAGATAGAAAAATGCCGTCTTGTCCGAACAGCGGGTGGCCTGCTGCATGTTGTGGGTGACGATGACGATGGTGAATTCTTTTTTCAACTCATGAATCAAATCCTCGACCTTCGCCGTCGCAATGGGATCCAAGGCGGAACAGGGTTCGTCCATCAGCAGGACCTCCGGGCGATTGGCAATGGCGCGGGCAATACAGAGCCGTTGCATTTGACCACCCGAAAGACCCAGGGCGCTATCATGCAGACGATCCTTGGCTTCGTCCCAAAGAGCCGCACCGCGCAGGCTCCGTTCGACGGTTTCGTCGAGAACACTCTTGGTGTTCACACCGGCGATCCTCATCGAATACACAATGTTTTCGTAGATCGATTTCGGAAAGGGATTCGATTTTTGAAAAACCATTCCGATGCTGCGCCGCAAGGCAATGACTTCGATCGTCTTGTCGAAAATGCTCCGACCATTCAACAAGATGTCCCCCTCATGACGAATTCCGTCGATGAGTTCGTTCATGCGGTTGAAATTACGCAGGAGCGTCGATTTGCCGCAACCGGAAGGCCCGATGAAGGCCGTGACCTGCCTGGCCGGGATCTCCATATTGACGTGATAGAGCGCCTGTTTTTTACCGTAGTAAAAATTGAAATCGCAGACTTTGAAGAAGTCAGCCCTTGGCGGAATCGATTCTGACACGCTGTTGGAACTTGATACGGACGCGGTATTCGATTGGTCCATGGTTTGAGGCATCATTCAGTCATCGCTTCCGGAAAACGACTTGAGCGCTGATATTAGCCAGCGTGACGAGGACCACCAGCACCAATGAAGCAGTCCAAGCCATCTGTTTCTGGTGGTCGTCGAAGGTCGTGGAAAAATTGTAAATCAAAACAGAAAGCGATGCCGTCGGCTCCTTGAGGGATTGAATCCAATACTGGCTGAAAAGCGCCGTGAACAGCAACGGAGCGGTCTCGCCAGCGGCGCGGGCCACCGCCAGCATCACTCCGGTCATCATGGCCGGCAAGGCGTCGGGCAGAACGATCCGCCAGATGGTTTGAAAATTGGTGGCTCCCAATCCATACGAAGCCTCGCGAAACGACTTGGGAACCCCCATCAGGGCTTGTTCTGCGGTGAGCAGGATCGTCGGAAGAACCAGGATTGCCAGGGCAAATCCCCCGGCCCAAGCCGAAAACCCCCCGGTGGCTAGCACGACCACGGCATAGGCAAAAACCCCAGCGATGATCGACGGGATGCCGGTGAGCAGTTTGGCCACAAAACGAACCGTCTTCGCCAACTCCGAAGCCGGCGCATATTCATTGACATAAATCGCCGAGAGAATGCCGAAAGGAGTAGCCAGAACCAGGGCCAGTCCCACCATCAACAGGGTGCCGATCAAGGCGTTGCCAAATCCTCCCCCGGTCAGGCCCGGGGCCGGTGGCAGATCGGTAAACACGCTCAGGCTCAGCAGCGGGAGACCATTTTTCAAGACGAGGAAAATGATCGAACAAAGTGGGATAAGAGTCAAAAAAGCCAACCCCACGCAGACGATGCTCAGGATCTTGTTGCCGAAGGATCGCTTGCCGGATCCACTCGCGGTGGCTCGGGCTAGAAAATCGGTGCGTTCGGCGGTCGTGTCGCTCATATCAGCGAATTCCAGCGGTTTGTTTCTCGGTATAGCGCAAAACCGCCTCACCCGCCATGTTCACGAAAAGGGTCAAAATCACAAGGAGCAGCGCGGCAAGCATCAAGGAGTTCATCTGAAGCCCCTCCGCCTCGCCGAACTGGTTGGCCAGGAGACCTGCCAACGTGCCCGCCGGCGACAGCAAGGACCAACTCAACCGGGAACTGTTGCCAATCAACATCGCAATGGCCATCGTTTCCCCCATGGCTCGACCAAGGGCCAGAATGGTGGCCGCAACAATCCCGGGCGCGGCAGTGGGGAGGATGACCCCCAAAATGGCCTCCCAACGCGTTGATCCCAGCGCATAAGCCCCCTCGCGTAAAGTTCCCGGGACCGCGACCAACGCCGTGCGGGAAATCGCCGTGATGGTCGGAAGGATCATCAAGGCAAGAACCAGACTCGCAGTCAGCAGACTATTGCCGTAAGCGGGACCGGCAAAAATCTCCTTGAGAACAGGAATATCCTTGCACGCGACCATTGCCCACGAGCCAAATTGCTGGACGAGCGGGATCACCACAAAAATGCCCCAGAGTCCGTAAACCACACTGGGAATGGCCGCGAGCATCTCAACGGTGAACCGCACGACTTGCCGAACGGGAAGGGGAAGGAAATCCTCGCTGAGAAAAATCGCTACAGCGAGACCCAGCGGCAGGGCAAAAACCAAAGCAATGAGGGAACTGGTGGCGGTGCCAACGAGAAACGGCAGCACTCCGAAGACCTCCCGGTTTGGCAACCATCTTGCCCCGGTCACAAACCCGAAGCCAAACTTCTCAATCGCCGGCCAGGCTTGCCGGGTAATCTCAACCAAAATCCAAGCCAGGGTGGCGACCGTCGCAGCCGACGCCACCCAGCACAGGATCCGGAAAAAGTCGGTCCCCTTGCGGAACTCCTTTATCCCGCCCTGTTGAATCGCAGGAGTTTCCATCAGGGACCTTGGAGAAATCTACTGCACGGTCGAGAGAGCCGCCAGCGCCTTCTCAACCACACTGGCGGGAAGAGGAATGTAACCCAGTTCCGTGGACACTTTCTGACCATCCGTCAGCCCGTAAGTGACAAAACCCTTGAGAGCCTTCAATTTGGCGGCGTCGGGGTACTTTTTGTAGAGCATCAACCAGGTGAAGGTCGTGATCGGATAATCGTCCGCCCCAGTGGGATCTTCCGGCCAGATCCGGAGGTTGGCGGGCAATTCCAGGTGAGCGAGTGTGGCCGCACCACTCTCGGGGGTGGGTTTCACGAAATTCCCGCTCTTATTTTGCACGCTGGCCATCGACAGGCTGTTGTGATGAGCGAAGCCGTATTCCACATAACCCACCGCACCGGGCGTTTGCTTCACAAGGGCCGTAACGCCCTCGTTCCCTTTTCCACCCACCCCGACGGGCCAGGCATCCGTGGATTTGTCCTCACCGATTTCGTCCTTGAACTCCGGGCTGATCGCCGCGAGATGCTTGCTGAAAACGAAGGTCGTGCCGCTGCCGTCCGAACGTTTCGCCACGCTGATCGGGAGATCCGGAAGCTTCACGCCTTCGTTGGCTTTCGCAATCATCGGGTCGTTCCACTTGGTCACATTCCCCAGAAAAATGCCCGCAAGCGCTTCGCGGGTCAGCTTCAGATCCTTCACGTCCGGCAAGTTGTAGGCTACCACGATGCTTCCCGCCGTGGCGGGAATGAGCACAACGCCCTGAGTAACCTTGGCCATCTCTTCATCACTCATGGCCGCGTCACTCGCTCCGAAATCCACCGTGCCCAGGGTGAATTGCTTCACTCCGGCTCCTGAACCGACGGATTGGTAGTTGACCTCGATACTGGAGATCTTTTTGAAATCTGAGGCCCAGCGTTGATAAATGGGAGCCGGGAAACTGGCGCCCGCGCCGGAAAGTTGTTGAGCCATCGCAGAGGTGGCGAAAATCGCGGAGGCCGCAAAAGAACCGAATTTAACGAGAGAAGTGAGTTTCATGTGGTGTGATTAGGGTTTCGGATTCAACTGAAAGGGGAATCCGGGAAAACGCCAAAGGCAGGATTGTGACAATCTTGTAACAGCGAAAGGGGCTGTCAGCGGTGGCCCGGGAAGGTAATTCATGGATAAATTCTCTTCCGATGCACCAGAAATTCCGAGTTCTTTTTCTCTGCACCCGCAATACCGATCGCAGTATTCTGGCCGAATATCTGCTCCGTGCGATTGGCGGGGAGGCCTTCGAGGTCGCCAGCGGAGGCGGCAATCCGGGAGGAGAAGTGCATCCCCTGGCTTTGAAAATCCTCCGCGACGTCTTCAAAATCGACCCGGTCGGCGCGGTCAGCAAATCCTGGCAGGACTTCGCCGGGCAGCATTTCGATTTCATCATCACGGTTTGCGATGATGCGCGCGAATCCTGTCCGGTTTTCCCTGGGGAACCCGTCACGGCGCATTGGAGTTTTCAGGATCCTGAAAGATTCCGGGATACTCCGCAGGAGAAATACGACCGCTACCTCCAGACCGCTTTCCAGATCAAACGCCGGGTCGAGCTCTTCACCAGCATCCCCCTGGAAAAGCTCGACCACCTGCAACGTGAACTCCACGCTCGCGCCACCGTGCCGTCTGATTCCTAGTCTCTAGTCTTTCCAAGCCACCACACCCGCCACCCCTATGCCAACGACCAACCAAACCACCACCGAGAAAGAAATGTTCGACCGCATCCACCGCGAAATGGTGGATAGCTTCGACGAGGAACTGGAAATGGAACTGGAGGACGGCGTGCGGCCCGACTCGCAAGGGCCGCGCACTCCGGAGGAGAAGGATCTGCACAAAGAGGAGCGGCGGCGCTATTTTCAGGAGCTTTTCCGGCTGCAGGGCGAACTCGTCAAACTCCAGGAGTGGGTCGTTTCCTCCGGCCACAAGCTGGTGGTCATCTTCGAGGGCCGGGATTCGGCCGGCAAAGGAGGCGTGATCAAACGCATCACCCAGCGGCTCAACCCCCGCGTCTGCCGCGTGGCCGCGCTGCCCGCCCCCAACAACCGCGAACGCACCCAATGGTATTTCCAGCGCTACGTCTCCCACCTGCCCGGAGCGGGCGAGATCGTGCTCTTTGACCGCAGTTGGTATAACCGGGCCGGGGTCGAACGGGTCATGGGGTTTTGCACCGACAAGCAATACGAGGAGTTTTTCCGCTCGGTGCCCGAGTTTGAAAAGATGCTCATCCGTTCCGACATCCAACTCGTCAAATACTGGTTCTCCATTACCGATGAAGAACAGGGATTCCGGTTCAGTTGCCGGATCAACGATCCTCTCAAACAATGGAAGCTCAGCCCGATGGACCTCGATGCGCGCAGCCGCTGGGAGGATTACACCAAGGCTAAAGAAGTCATGCTCGAGCGCACCAGCATCCTTGAGGCTCCCTGGCATGTCGTCCAGGCGGTGGACAAAAAGAAGGCCCGCCTCAATTGCATCCACCACCTCCTCAGCCAGGTGCCGTATGAGGAAGTCCACCGGGCTCCGATCGTCTTGCCGGAACGGGTTCATCATCCCGACTATCACCGCAAACCGGTTCCGCCGCAGATGTTCGTGCCGGAAATCTACTGATCCCGGCCCCTCCATGGATTCATTTGCCCTTGGCGGCGAATTCTGCCCATTGTGAGGCGATATGGCTAATTACGATCTCCTCGTCATCGGGGCCGGCCCGGCCGGCTACGTGGCCGCCATCAAGGCGGCCCAACTGGGTAAAAAAGTGGCCTGCGTGGAAAAGGAACGCGGCGGGGGAACTTGCAACAATTGGGGTTGCATTCCGACCAAGGCGCTGCTGAAAAACGCCGAACTTTACCACGACATCGCCCACCGCGCCGACGAGTTTGGCTTCAAAGTCGAGGGGCTCAGCTTCGATTGGGGGAAAATCATCAAACGCTCACGCGTGGTCAGCGACAAGGGGGCGGCCGGAGTCGATTACCTCTTCAAGAAAAACAAAATCGACTCTCTGCGCGGCGAAGCCATCCTGGAAAAAGCCGGCCAGGTGAAAGTGAAGCTGGCCGACGGCAAGGAGGAAACCCACACCGCCGCCAAGATCCTCATCGCCACCGGCTGTGTTTCCCGGCCGATGCCGGGATTTCCCTTCAATGGCAAAACCGTCATCGGTTCGAAGGAGGCCCTCGTGCTGGAAACGCTGCCGAAGTCCGCCGTCATCATCGGGGCCGGAGCCATCGGGATCGAGTTCGCCTACATCTTCAATGCCTTTGGCACCAAAGTGACCGTGGTGGAAATGCTCCCCAACATTCTTCCGGTCGAGGACACCGAGGTTTCGCAAACCCTGGAAAAGTCTTTCACCAAGCAGGGCATCACGCTGCTGACCAATCACAAGACGACGAAAACCGAGGCCAGCGACCAGGGGGTGAAAATCACGGTGACCGACGCGAAAGGTGCCGAAAAAGTGATCGAAGCCGACCTCGCCCTGGTGGCCATCGGGGTTTCCCCTGTCCTGCCCGCGGGGGGCCTCAAGATCGGCCTCACCGACAAAGGCTATCTCCAAGTCAACGACCGCTACGAAACCACCGTGCCCGGCATCTATGCCGCCGGCGACATCATCGGGCCGCCCTGGCTTGCGCACGTGGCCACTTTCGAAGCCCTGGAAGCCATTGAGGGGATGTTCGTGCCTGGCAAACAACCGAAGAAGGTCACCGTTTTTCCGGGTTGCACGTATTGCCATCCGCAGGTCGCCAGCGTCGGTCTCACCGAACGCGCCGCGAAGGAAAAAGGCCTCAAGTTCAAGATCGGGAAGTTCGCCTTCATGGCCAGCGGCAAGGCCCGCGCCATCGGGGAGAGTGAAGGATTCGTCAAACTCATCGTGGGCGAACCCCACGGCGAGATCCTCGGTGCCCACATCATCGGGGCGGATGCCACGGAAATGATTGCCGAGCTGGGGCTCGCCATCAGCAGCGAACTCACCCTGGACGAGATTCACGCCACTATCCACGCCCATCCGACCTTGAGCGAAGCCGTGCACGAGGCCGCTCTCAGCGCGGCCGGGCACGCCATCCACGCGTAAACTGGAGGCGGCGACTTCCTCGCCCCTCCCGAAATCGGCTTCAACTCCGCCTCAATTTCGCGGCGGCGGGGTTCGAGAAAGGGCGGTGAAGCCGGGTTCGTCCGTGGCGATTTCAAAAAGAATTCCGTTCGGTTCGCGAAAATACAGACGGCGAAAGTAAAAGCGGTCCACCGGTCCGCTGGAGGCAACGTGGAATTCCGCCCGGCGACGGCTCCCTGGGAAACCTTCCGCTCCCCGAAACGCTTTGTCCACCAATGCCGCGTGGCCTCTCCGCTCACCCGCAACGCGGTGCGGACAATGCGGCGCGCGCCACGTTGCTCCCGGGCGGCCGGCCATTCGAAAAATGTCAGATCGCTGCCCGGTGTGGCTGGCCCGTCGGCGGAGAACAAAGGACAAGCGGAGACAGCGTCTGGAGTGACCGTTTTTTCACCAGCCGCATCCCGAGCACCCGGATGTAAAAATCGTGGCTGTCGCGGGCCCGGGCCGTGCCGGCGGTGAGATGATGAATGCCGTGGAGTTGCCTCATACCATCTCTGCCAAATAAATGGACTCAGAACATCGGCAGGATGCCGATGCCACGTGGCATTGGCTTCCAGCCAATGATCCAAACAAATCAGAGAGATGGGATGAGACTTCCCTGGGCCTTGCGTGATTTCGCAAACCCCGGTCCCTCTTTGATTTGCACTCCGGGTTCTTCGTGGTTTATTTCGACTTTTAGAATCAATGTCCCGGGCATCCCCTCCTCTGAGCAGTCTCGTTTCCGTGGCAAACGGCCGGCGCATTCTCCGGCATTTGTTGTTTGCCGGCCTTGTGACTACAGTGATCCCCGTGAATGCCAACCAGCTCGCCGGGGAGAAATCCCCTTATCTTCTCCAGCACAAAGACAATCCGGTCGATTGGCAGCCCTGGGGTGAGGCGGCCTTTGCCGAGGCCAAACGGCTCAACAAACCGGTCTTTCTCTCCATTGGCTATTCGACCTGCCACTGGTGCCACGTGATGGCGCACGAGTCGTTTGAGAATCCCGCCATTGCGAAATTGCTGAATGCCAATTTCGTCAACATCAAGGTGGACCGCGAAGAGCGGCCCGATGTGGACCGGCTCTACATGGCCTTTGTGCAGGCCACGACGGGCGGTGGCGGCTGGCCCATGAGCGTGTGGCTCACGCCGGAGGGGAAACCGTTTTTCGGCGGCACGTATTTTCCGCCGGAGGACAAATATGGCCGGGCCGGTTTTCCCAGCGTCCTGCAGCAAATCGCGCAGCTTTGGGAGAAAGACCGCGCCCGCATCGAGCAGGAGGGCGCGCGGGTGATGGAGGCGCTGAGCGAGGGTGGACGGGGCGCGGGGGCCGGGGAGTTCCAAAAAAATGAAGCGCCCTTGCAGCGCGGCTACGAGGCCCTGGCCCGCAGTTTTGACCAGGCGGAGGGCGGGTTCGGCGGCGCGCCGAAGTTTCCCCGTCCCTCCACGCTCAATTTTCTTTTGCGCTATGCGAACCGGGAGGAACAGGCCGCGAAAATGGCCCTCCAGACCCTGAGCATGATGGCGGCGGGCGGAATGCGCGATCATCTGGGCGGCGGCTTTCACCGCTATTCGGTGGACGAATACTGGCACGTGCCGCATTTCGAAAAAATGCTCTACGATCAGGCGCAGCTGGCCATTTCCTACGTCGAGGCATGGCAAATGACGCATGACGAATTCTTTGCCCGCATCGCGCGCGAAACTCTGGACTACGTCCTGCGGGACATGACCCATCCCGGCGGTGGCTTTTACTCAGCCGAGGATGCCGACAGCCTGCTGGCTCACGGACGCCCGGAGCATGCGGAGGGAGCATTTTATGTCTGGAGCAAACCGGAGATTGTGGAGGCGCTCGGAGCCGGGGAGGCGGAGATTTTTTGCCGGCACTATGGGGTGGAGGAGAATGGCAACGCCCCGGCGGCCAGCGATCCGCACGGGGAATTCACCGGGAAAAACATTTTGATCGAACGCGAGTCCTCCGGCGCGGATGCCCTGGCCTCCAGCCGGGAAAAACTCCTGGCCCTGCGGGCCAAACGTCCGCGTCCTCATCTCGATGACAAAATCCTGACGGCCTGGAACGGACTCATGATCTCGGCCTTCGCCCGGGCGGGCGCGGCCCTGTCCGAACCCCGCTATCTTGCCGCCGCCGCCAAGTCGGCCGATTTTCTCAAGTCGCAGCTCACCAAGGATGGCAGGCTCCTGCGCACCTGGCGCGGGGAACCCGGCCACATCGCGGGCTTCGCCGAGGATTATGCCTTTTTGATCCAGGGCTTGCTCGACCTCTACGAGGCCGATTTTGACCTGCGCTGGCTCAAGTGGGCGGTCGGGTTGCAGGACGGGCAGGATGAACTTTTCTGGGACGAAAAGGGGGGAAGTTACTTCAGCAGCGCGGGCGATGATCCGCTGGTGCGGGTGCGGATGAAGGAGGACTACGATGGGGCCGAACCCTCGGCCAATTCCGTCAGTGCCCGCAACCTTCTGCGTCTGGCCCGCATGCTGCACGATGAGGCCCGCGAAGCGAAGGCGGGACGCGTCATTGCCTCGCATCAGACGCAAATGGAAGGCGGGCCCACCTCCGTCCCGCAAATGCTGGTCGCGCTCGATCTCGCCTTGTCGCCACCGTCCCAGGCTGTGGTGGCGGGCCCGCGCGGGAGTGAGGATGTCCGGCAGTGGACGGCGAAGCTTCATCGCGACTTCCATCCCCGCCGGGTTCTTCTCCTGGCAGAGGGCGATGATTTTCTGGCCAAAAACAATCCGGCGCTGGCGCTGATGAAACCGGTGCAGGGAAAGGCGGCTCTCTATCTGTGCGAGAACTTCACCTGCCGGGCCCCGCAGGTGCTGCCCTAAATAGAAAAATGAAAAGACGGCTCGAATAGGGCAACGGGCGTAAGGAGCTGTAAATAAATAAAGGTGGCAAGATGGCGCAGGAGTTTTGGCCTCTGGCCAGGCGCGACGAAGGAGCAAAGCCCAAGCACGCTGTGACTGAGACTCGACGAAGGAGAGAGCCAGGGTGCACGGGGGATAACCAACGCCGCCAGAGGCCAAAAGAACAAGCGGGGTTGCTCCCTTTATTTATTTCCAGCGACTAAGGCCATCTCTTTGATTTGTTTGGATCATTGGCTGGAAGCCAATGCCACGTGGCATCGGCATCCTGCCGATGTTCTGAGTCCATTTATTTGGCAGAGATGGTATAAGGCCAGTGGGATGGGAACGCTTTCTGCGGCCCTCTCTGTTCACCCTGCGGGTGAGCGTCCAAACGTGGCAATCGAACGATTGCCCTGCTGACCACAAATCATGACCACGAACCACGCCAAAAGCAGAAAAAAGCTCGGGGCAAATTGGGGCCCCAATTTTCCATGCCCTTTTCGTGCCTTTCGTGGTTAATCCTCCGGGTGCCGACGAGCGCGGCTGGGTTTCCTCAGAAAAATTCCCTCCCGCTTCGCGGGTTTCTTTTTCGCTCTTTCTGCCGCTCCGCCTTTTTCTGTGTTCCGGCCCTTTCTTCAAAGGGGAAAAGAGAGAAAGGTCACAGGGTAGCCCTCTTACGCCTCACGAACAGATAGGCCCCTCCTCCGATCACCATCAATACTGCAGTGGTAGGCTCGGGGACACTACTGGCAACGCGGAAACCCCCGACGTCGTTCTCGAGCGTGGGATCGTTGGTGTTGCGGCCCGACGAGCGCAGGTTGCTCTCGACGTGCCTCCAGGAGCCGCCACGCTGCCCCCGCGAGGAACCCGTGACCGCGTCGTTCCATTCCCGCGCATTGCCTCCTTGGTCTGACGTGCCATAGTAACTCGCCGAGTTGTTGCCGTAGGCTCCTCCGTCCGTCAGCCTAGTTGGCAGCCCGTTGTGAGTCTGTGCATATCCCGCATTGAAATAATTTGCCGAGTCTGCTACGCCAATCGTGTTTCCACCCAAGGTATTGCTCGCCGTCGGATACAGCCAATAGCTGTCCGTATCTCCTCCTTGGGCTGCCGGCTGATAATACGCCGCCTTATACCATTCGTTCTCGCTCGGGATCCAATACGTCGTCGTCGCCGAGGTGTTCGGGTTCACCGCGTTCTTCGTGACGCTCACCCCGCTCATCGTCCCACTCAGCGTGTAGGCGCCGTTCTCCGTCGTCGCGTTCCCCTGCGCCCCCGTCGTCTGCCCGTTGGCCACCCAATTCGCAAACCGCGCCGCATCAAACCAACTCACATGCGTCACCGGTCGGGCACCAGTCCCCATCACCGCATAGATATAGTTCCCGCTGCTCCCGGTTTGTGTGATCCCGGCAATATCCGCATTCGTCCCCATGCCCGTGTTGTAAAGGCTATACGTATCCGTCGCCGCCACCGCGTTCAGGAACGCCGTGTATTGAAACAGGTTCACCTCCGTTGTCGCGATCGCGTAGGCGTAGGACACCGCTCCGTAGGTCGTCGTATCCGCCGCGTTCCCGGGGTTGCCGACTTGGACCAGGTCAATCGTAATGGCTGCCCTCGCCCTGGTGTTTCCCACTGCCAAGACACTCAGCGCCGCCAGCGCTCCCACCAGGCATTTTTTCATGAGGAGCGGACTTTGCCCCCCCCGCGCGCGATGGCAAGCCGTTTTTTCCGCGCCTAGGGGAGCGGGAGTTCCAGAACCCGGAGCCCGTGTCTAAACCCTCAATACGACTTCGCCCAAATGACCCGCTGCCGGCTGGGTTCGCCGGTGAAGAGGCACGTCCCGGCCTCCGGCGCATCCTCGAAGGGAATGCAGCGGATGGTGACCTTGAGGTCCTCTTTGATTTGCTCCTCGACCTTCGCGCTGCCGTTCCAATGGGCCAAAGCAAATCCCCCGTGGATTTCCGGCTTGTCCGCGTTTTCCGGAGTGAAAAACGCATAAAATTCCTCGCGGGTTTCCATGACCTTCGTCTGGCTGTCGCGAAACGCGGTGGCCCGGGCCAGCAGGGTGGCCTGAATGTCGTCGAGGATGGCGCAGACCTGTCCGGGGAGATCGGCAGCGGGCACGAAAGCTTTTTCCTTGGGCGGCTTGTCGCGACGGGCCACGGCCACCGTGCCCTGTTCGAGATCGCGCGGTCCGATCTCAATACGCAAAGGAATGCCTTTTTTGATCCACTCCCAACTCTTGACCCCGCCGCCCAGATCGCGGGCATCGATCTCGACCTGGATGAGGTCGCCGTGAAAACGGATTTCCCGCAGTGCGGCCGCGAGTTTTTCCGTGGCCTCAAGCACGGCGGCCTTGGAGTCCTCTTTCGGCGTGATGGGAATGATGACGGCGTGAGCCGGCGCGATGCGCGGCGGCAGGATGAGTCCATCATCATCGCCATGGGCCATGATCAGGGTGCCGATGAGCCGCGTGCTCACGCCCCAGCTTGTGGTCCAGGCGTGTTCGAGCGTGCCATCGCGGCCTTGGAATTGGATGCCGGAGGCCTTGGAAAAATTCTGTCCGAGAAAGTGGGAGGTGCCGGCCTGAATGGCTTTGCGGTCCTGCACCATGGCTTC
>CAMASH010000010.1 GCA_945860745.1 Chthoniobacter flavus
CAGGGTTGGTGTATGGTTTGCTATCTACCCAAGGTAGCTTTGCAACCTTGGGCTGCGGGATGCAGCCACGTTGTGGCACAGAAGCTTACATGTTCCCAAAAAACGCCGATCGGGAGATCCCTCAGAAATTTGTCCCGCACCCTTCGTGAGAATGGGTTCCGATCGAGGGTTGCCAGACTTTCCCCCCGCGCATAGAAGGGAGCCCACTCCCGTGAAGCCCTCTCCGAAAGCCTCCCCCATCCGGGCCATCCGCAAATTGATGGCCGCCAACCGCAGCGAAATTGCCATCCGGGTCTTTCGCTCCGCCACCGAATTGAACCTCCGTACCGTGGCCGTTTTTGCCAAGGAGGACCGGTTCAGCATTCATCGCTTCAAGGCCGACGAGGCCTACATGCTGCCGGAGGCCAGGGGTCCGGTCGGTGCCTATCTCGACATCGCGGGGGTGGTGGCGGCGGCGAAGGAACACGCGGTCGATGCGATCCATCCGGGCTACGGCTTTCTCTCGGAGAATGCCGAATTCGCCCGGGCCTGCGCCCGCGAGGGGATTCTTTTTGTCGGGCCGAAACCGGAGTGCCTCGAACTGATGGGCGACAAAGTGGCGGCCCGCGCGGAGGCGAAACGCCTGGGCGTGCCCACCCTGCCGGGCACGGACGATCCGGTGAAGGACCGCGGCAAGGCCCTCAAGCTGGCGCGGAAGATCGGATTCCCGCTCATCATCAAGGCGGCCTTCGGCGGTGGCGGACGCGGCATGCGCGTGGTGCAGAAGGAGACCGACCTCGAACGCCTGCTCGACGAGGCGCAGAACGAGGCCTTGCGGGCCTTTGGCAATGCGGCGGTGTTTTTGGAAAAGTTCGTCGGGCGGGCCAAGCACATCGAGGTGCAGATTCTGGGCGACCGGCACGGAAACGTCGTCCACCTTTACGACCGCGATTGTTCGGTGCAGCGGCGTCATCAGAAAGTGATCGAAATTGCGCCCTCCGTCGCCCTCGACCCGCAGGTGCGCGGGGAATTGCTCGATGCCGCCGTGCGTCTGGCCACGGGCACCGGCTACGACAACGCCGGAACCATCGAGTTCCTCTACGACATGGACAGCCACGCGTGGTTCTTCATCGAGATGAACCCGCGCATCCAGGTCGAGCACACCGTCACCGAGGTCGTGACCAACATCGACATCGTGCGTTCGCAGATTTTGATCGCGCAGGGTTATCCGCTCCACGGCCCCGAGGTCGGTCTGCCCGCGCAAAAAGACATTCCCTGCAACGGCAACGCCGTGCAGTGCCGCGTGACCACGGAGGACCCGGCCAATAATTTCACCCCCGACTACGGCGAAATCCTGACCTATCGTTCGGCCGCGGGCTTCGGCATCCGCCTCGATGGCGGCATGGGCAATGCCGGCAGCGTGATCACGCCGTTTTACGATTCGATGCTGGTCAAAATTACGGCCAGTGGAAAAGATTTCCCCACCGCGCTGCAACGCATGGAGCGCGCCCTGCGCGAGTTCCGCATCAGGGGAGTCAAAACGAACATCCCGTTTCTCGAGAACGTCATCGCCAACGAAACGTTCCGGGCCGGTCAGGCCGCCACCCAGTTGATCGACACCACGCCGGACCTTTTCAAGTTCCGCCTGCGCAAGGATCGCGCGACGAAATTGCTGGCCTTTCTGGGCGACGTCATCGTCAACGGCAACCCGCATGCCAAGGGTTTCAAGCCCGCGAAACCCTGCGTCGCCGCGGTCGTCCCACCCTGCGATGAAAAAGCGCCGCCGCCCGCCGGCACGCGGCAGAAGCTTTTGGAACTCGGACCCGAAAAATTCGCGCAGTGGATCTTGCAGCAGAAGCCGCTGCTTTTCACCGACACCACGTTCCGCGACGCCCACCAATCGCTCCTGGCCACCCGTATGCGCACTTGCGATATGCTGGCCGTGGCGGATGCCGTGGCCCGGCGCCTGCCGCAGTTGTTCAGCCTGGAGATCTGGGGCGGGGCCACGTTCGACACGGCCATGCGTTTCCTGCGCGAGGATCCCTGGGAGCGGCTGCGTCACTTGCGTGAACGCATTCCGAACATCTGCTTCCAGATGCTCTTCCGCGGCAGCAACGCGGTCGGTTACTCGAACTATCCCGACAACGTCGTGCGCGGTTTCGTCAAACACGCGGCCGCATCAGGCCTGGACATCTTCCGCATTTTCGATTCGCTCAATTACACCCCCAATCTCAAAGTGGCCATGGAAGCGGTGCGCGGCACGCCGGGCCTTTGCGAGGCCGCCATTTGCTACACCGGCGACATTCTCGATCCGAAGCGGACAAAGTATTCGCTGAAGTATTACGTCAAACTGGCGAAAGAACTGGAGGACATGGGTGCCCACATCCTCGCCATCAAGGACATGGCCGGACTCTGCCGTCCCTTCGCGGCCAGGGCGTTGGTCAAGGCGCTGAAGGACGAAATCGGGATGCCGATCCATTTCCACACCCACGACACCAGCGGCATCAATTCGGCCTCCATCCTGCAGGCCTCCGAGGCCGGGGTGGATATTGCCGATGCCGCCCTCGCGGCCTTCTCCGGATCGACCAGTCAGCCGAACTTGAATTCGCTGGTGGCCGCCTTACAGCACACCCGCCGCGATTCGGGCCTCGCCCTCAATGCCCTCAACGAATTTTCCGATTACTGGGAAGTCGTGCGCGATTATTACACCCCGTTCGACACCGCGCCGAAGACCGGTTCCGCCGAAGTCTATCTGCACGAGATGCCGGGCGGCCAGTTCACCAATCTCAAGGAACAGGCCGCCGGCATGGACATCGGCCACCGCTGGCCGGAGATCGCCCGCTGCTACGCGGAGGTGAACGACCTCTTCGGCGACATCGTGAAAGTCACCCCCAGCAGCAAGGTCGTGGGCGACATGACCATGTTTCTCATCACCCGCGGCATCAAACCCGCCGATGTGGTCAACCTGCCGCCCGGCACCGCCTTTCCCGAGTCCGTCATCGACATGCTCGCGGGCGGCCTGGGTCAACCGGTCGGCGGATGGCCGAAGGCTTTGCAACGCGTCGTCCTCGGTAAACGCAAAGCCCTCAAAGGCCGGCCCGGGGCTTCGGCCAAGGCGGTCAACTTCGCCAAGCTGCGCGAAGAACTG
Organism: Chthoniobacter flavus; assembly: GCA_945860745.1. GTDB lineage: Bacteria > Verrucomicrobiota > Verrucomicrobiia > Chthoniobacterales > Terrimicrobiaceae > CAMASH01. The sequence continues at coordinate 3,128 of CAMASH010000010.1, forward strand.
CACGGAAAACTCAAACGCGAACCCTCCGAGGACGACATCTACAGCTACCTCATGTATCCGCAGGTCTTCCTGGACTTCGCGAATTTCACCCGCGACTACGGCGATGTTTCCGTCTTGCCCACGCCCGCGTTTTTCTACGGCTTGTTCACCCAGGAGGAAATCTCCGTGCGGCTCGAGCAGGGCAAGACGCTCTTCATCAATCTCATCAACATCAGCGATCCCGACGCCGAGGGGAAACGCGTGGTGGCTTTCGAACTCAACGGGCTGCCCCGGCACACCGCCGTGACGGATAAATCGATCAAACCCAAGACCGCGCCCCGCCTCAAGGCCGACGCCGCCGATCCGCTTCAAGTGGCCGCGCCCATCCCCGGCATGATCACCAGCATCGCCGTCTCCGTCGGCACCAAGGTGAAACAAGACGACAAACTTCTCACCCTCGAAGCGATGAAAATGTCCACCAACCTCAACGCCCCCTGCGACGGCATCGTGGAGGAAATTTGCGCCAGGGTCGGCACCACCGTCGAAAGCAAAGACCTCGTCATCCGCCTGCGGAAAGAATAAGGGCACGGCATGACACACCAGGCAGCAGAGGATCGGCCGCAAAAGAACACAGAGAGCGCAAAAAAAACGGGGCGATCCCGGAGCCTCCCTTTTTCCGCTTTGTGTTCCCTGCGTTCTTTTGCGGCCATTTCCCTCCTGCTTCTTTCTGCCGGCTTCGGCTTCGCCCAGTCCATCCAGCTCAGCGACGCCCAGGCCAACGAGATCGGCCTCCGCATCTGGAAAAACGAATGCGCCGGTTCGGTCGATGGCCTGACTTCGTGGAATTCCGGCGAGGACTTCGCCTCGCTTGGCATCGGGCATTTCATCTGGTATCCTGAGGGCAAACGCGGACCGTTCGAGGAAAGTTTTCCCAAACTGGTCAACTATTTCATCAGCCAGGGCCTTGGTGTTCCGACCTGGATGCGTGGCCCCTGCGTCTGGACCACCCGCCAGCAGTTTCTGGCCGGCTTCGAAACTCCGCCCCTGCGTCAACTGCGCAACCTGCTCTCCACCACCATTCCCCAGCAGGCCCGCTTCGCCGCCCTCCGGCTCGAACAGGCCCTGCCCAAAATGCTGGCGGCCGCCCCGGCCGCCGAACGCGAAAACGTGAAGGCCAACTTTTACCGCGTCGCCGCCCAGCCGCTCGGATTCTACGCCCTGATGGATTACGTGAACTTCAAGGGCGAGGGCATTTCCCCGACCGAACGCTACAACGGCCAGGGCTGGGGCCTTTTGCAAGTGCTGGAAACCATGTCCGGCGGTCCGGCCCTCCCCGCCTTCGCCGCCGCGGCCGACCAGGTCCTGACCCGCCGGGTAAAAAACTCCCCGCCCGCCCGCAACGAGGTCAAGTGGCTGCCCGGCTGGAGGAACCGGCTGAAGACCTATAGGAACTGATGGCCCGCGAAACACGCGAAAAGACGCGGAAAAATGGAACTGATTCACAAAGAGGAATGCTACCGGATTATTGGCGCGTGCTTTGAAGTTTATAAGGACAAGGGATCTGGGTTTCTCGAGCCTGTTTACGATGAATGTTTGACCCTGGAGTTAGGCTTACAAAGTATTCCGCACGTTCCGAAACCCCGGAGGCAACTCAGCGACAAAGGACAAATCCTGCGCCATCATTACGAGCCCGACTTTGTCTGCTTCGATAAAATCATCCTCGAAATCAAAGCCGTCACCAATCTGTCCGACGAACATCGCGCCCAGATTCTGAATTACCTGGCGGCCTCCGGATTCCCACTGGGCCTCCTGGTCAATTTCGGACACCACCCCAAGCTTGAATGGGAACGCGTCGCCAACAGCAAAACAAACTCTGCCTCCAACCAGCCTCCTCCCTCATTGTCTTAATTTTCGCGTCTTTTCGCGTGTTTAGCGGGCAATTTCTGTTTTGGTTTTCCTAAACCCGTGACCAATCCCTACGAATCCGACCAACTTCTCGCCGAATACCTCCTTTTCCACTACGGGGCGGACGACGAGATCCTCGGCAAGCTGCCCGGTCCGCGCGAGGCGCTGAGTTTTCCCCGGCGCTCGGTCAGCGAACTCATCGGCCCCATGCAGCGCGACGCCCGCGCGCTCGATGTCGGGTGTGCCGTGGGCCGCGCCACCTTCGAACTCGCCCGCTATGCCGCCTCCGTCACCGGGATTGATTTTTCCGCCCGCTTTATCGCGGCCGCGCAGGAGTTGAAAAACAGCGGCTCCTGCGAAAGCTCCCGCCGCATCGAGGGCGATCTGGCCGAACCCTTCACCGCGAAGGTTTCCGCCGGCATCGATTGCTCCCGCGTCACCTTCGAAACCGGCGACGCCATGAACCTCCGCCCCGGCCTCGCCGGGTTCGACGCCGTCCTGGCCGCCAACCTCATCTGCCGCCTGCCCGAACCGCGCAAATTCCTCGACCGTCTCCCCCAACTGGTCAAATCCGGCGGCCAGTTGCTCCTCACCACCCCCTTCACCTGGCTGGAGGAATTCACGCCGCGCGAGAACTGGCTCGCCCGCGATGGCCGGCGATCCTTCGAGGTGCTCAAGGAAATCCTTACCCCGCATTTCGAATTGCAAGCCACCAAGGACCTCCCGTTTCTTATCCGCGAGCACGAGCGCAAGTTCCAATACGGCATCGCCCTGGGCACCCGCTGGTTGCGACGATAGCCCGCATGACCGATTGGGAACAACGTTACCGCACGGGCGATACGCCCTGGGAAAAAGGCACGGCGCATCCGGCCCCTGTTGCCTGGCTCGCGCAAAATCCCTTGACCGGACGCATCCTCGTTCCCGGCTGCGGTTCCGGACACGACGTGCGCGCCCTGGCCGTCACCGGCGCGGAAGTGGTCGGATTCGATCTCGCGCCCTCCGCGGTGGAGGCCGCCCGACGATTCCCCCCCATCGGCAGGGAAACCTACGTCTGCGGTGATCTCTTCGCCCCGCCGGAGAATTGGACCGGAACTTTCGACGGCATTTTCGAACACACCTGCTTCTGCGCCATTTCTCCTGACCGGCGAACCGATTACGCCGCCGCGGTGGCGAAACTTCTCAAATCCGCCGGACGTCTCCTCGCCATCTTTTACCTCGATCCCGGCCACGACGGCGACGGCCCGCCGTATGGATGTTCCCTCGACGAATTGGAAACGCTGTTTTCCCCGCACTTCCGCCTGATCGAGGAGCAGGAAAACCTTCCGACCTTTCCCGGTCGCGAAGGACGGGAAATCCTGCGCGAACTTGCGAAACGCTGAAAAGCCGGTCCCGGGTCATCCCCCTGGCAGTAGCGCGTTGCCTCAAGCAAAAATGACACCAGGGCATCAAAATTGATAATCGCGGCTCAACCCTTCATCCTAACCCACTTCGCGTCCAGTCCGCGAAGTGGGGCTAAGTTCAGCGGGGTTTGGAACGTGGGGCGGCCGTCCCGGCGGCCTTCTGGGAGAGAGAATAGCCGGCAGGACGCCTCCTCCACACTGCTGAACTTCGTGCCCTTCGCGCCTGGCCCCTCTTCCTATTTGACCCCTATTTAGTCCCTGCAATGGGCAGATCCAAACCCGCTGGCCCCGCTTGGCGGAGAAAACCTCCGGGTTGCCACGGGCCGGCAGCCCTTCAAGACTTCACGCGGTCCGTCCGCAGCAGCTCTTGAATTTTTTTCCGCTGCCGCAGGGGCAGGGGTCGTTGCGGCCGACTTTGGGCATCTCGCGCTTGAGCGGAAGTTCGATTTTGGGCGGCTGGAGGGAAGAAAGGGCCCCTCCCCCTTCTTGCAAGAGAGATTCGCCGCCTTGGGAAGGTTGAGCCTGCCCTCGGGCGTGTTGCGGGGTGGCTCCGGGGAAGTCGGCCTGCAGGAGATTCTGCGGCATGCTGCGCAGGAGATTTTCAAACGCCTGAAGATTGGTGGTGCTGCGGAAGAGGTTGTTGAGGACTTCGAATTTGATGCTGTCCATCAATTCGCTGAACATGGAGAAGGCCTCGTTTTTGTATTCGACGAGGGGGTCTTTCTGGGCAAAGGCGCGGAGATAGACGGCTTCGCGCAGGCCGTCCATGGCGTAGAGATGTTCCTGCCAGAGGCGGTCCACGGCGTTGAGGATGACGTAGCGCTCCAAACCGCGGAGGGCCTCGGCGTGTTCCATGGCGGCTTTTTTGTCGTAGGCGTCGCGCACAACTTGCGCGAGCCAGGCCCCGTTTTCCGCGACGGTGCGGGTTTCAAGGGCGGCCTTGGCGGCGGAAAGGCCGAGCGGAAAGGTGGTGTTGATCCAATTGAGGAGGCCGGTGTGGTCGGGTTCCTCGCCTTCGGTGGCTTCAAGGTATTCGGCGACTTTCTTGGGGACCATTTCCTCGATGACTTCCACGATCAAGTCGCGCGGAGCGGCGGAGTCCATCACTTCCTGACGGTAGCCATAGACGACCTCCCGCTGCTGGTTCATGACGTCGTCAAACTCGAGGGTGCGGCGGCGGATCATGTAATCGCGCTGCTCGACGCGCTTCTGGGCGGTTTCGACGCTTTTGTTGAGCCAGGGATGTTCGAGTTCCTCGCCTTCCTTGAGGCCGAAGGTTTCCATGATCTTGGTCATGCGGTCGCTGGCCCCGAAGTTGCGCATGAGTTCGTCCTCGAAGGAGACGTAGAAGCGGGACATGCCGGGATCGCCCTGGCGGGCGCAGCGTCCGCGGAGCTGGCGGTCGATGCGGCGGGAGGAGTGACGTTCGGTGCCCATGACGTAGAGGCCGCCGGTCTCGGTGACGCCTTCGCCGAGTTTGATGTCGGTGCCGCGGCCGGCCATGTTGGTCGAGATGGTGACGGCGCCCTTGAGGCCGGCGCGCTGGACGATCTCGGCCTCCTGCATGTGGTATTTGGCGTTGAGGACGGTGTGGGCGATTTTTTGCAGCTTGAGCATGCGCGAGACGAGTTCGGAGGCCTCGACGCTGGCGGTGCCGACGAGGACGGGCTGGCCCTTGGCGTGGGCGGCACGGATGCCTTCGACGACGGCGTGGTATTTTTCGCGCCGGGTTTTGTAGATGCGGTCGTTCTCGTCCACGCGCCGGATCGGGCGGTTTGAGGGTATGACGTTGACGTCAAGGTTGTAGATGTCGTGGAATTCGTTGGCCTCGGTCTCGGCCGTGCCGGTCATGCCGGCGAGTTTCTGGTAGAGGCGGAAATAGTTCTGGATCGTGATGGTGGCGAGGGTCTGGGTCTCGCGGTCGATCTGCACGCCTTCCTTGGCCTCGACGGCTTGGTGGAGTCCGTCGCTCCAGCGGCGGCCGGGCATTTTGCGGCCGGTGAAGGTGTCCACGATGATGACCTTGTTCTCCTCGACGACGTACTCGACGTCTTTTTCGTAGAGGCAGTAGCCCTTGAGGAGCTGGGAAATGTTGTGAATGCGCTCGGCCTGGGTGTCGGTGTGTTGCTGGCGGGCGGCTTTTTTCTGGGCCTTCTCAGGGTCGGTGAGCGAGCGGTCGTTCTCGATGTCGGCGTATTCGGTCAGGAGGTCGGGCAGGACGAAGGCGTCGGGGTCGTCAGGGTTGAGAAAATCGCGGCCCTGCTGGGTGAGGTCGGCGTCGTGCTGGCGTTCCTCGATGGTGAAGAAGAGTTCCTCCTTGAGTTCCACCAGGCGGGCCTTGCCGTCGGTGTCCTTGTAAAATTCGAGTTCCGCCTTGTCGCAGAGCTTGCGCATGTCGGTGTCCTCCATCATGCGCGCGAGGGCCTTGCTGCGGGGCTGGCCGAGTTTCAGCTTGAACATGGCGCGGCCGGCTTCGTCCTTTTTGCCGGCATCATAGAGTTCCTTGGTCTCGGTGCCGAGGCGGTTGCAGAGCATGGTCTGCTTGCGGATGAGTTGTTCGACCAGCGGTTTGAAGCGGTCGAACTGATGGGTGGATACAGTGGAGGGACCGCTGATGATGAGGGGAGTGCGGGCCTCGTCGATGAGGATGGAATCGACTTCATCCACAATGGCAAAGTAGTGGGGGCGCTGCACCTGCTGTTCGCGGCTGGTGGCCATGCCATTGTCGCGCAAGTAGTCGAAGCCGTATTCGCTGTTGGTGCCGTAGCTGATGTCGCACTGATATTGGGCGCGGCGGAGTTCGGGATTCTGGTCGTGCTGGATGATGCCGATGGTGAGGCCGAGGAATTGGTAAAGCTGCCCCATCCATTCGGCGTCGCGTTTGGCCAGGTAGTCGTTGACGGTGACAACATGCACGCCGCGGCCGGTGAGGGCGTTGAGATAGACGGGAGCGGTGGCGACGAGGGTCTTGCCTTCGCCGGTGGCCATTTCCGCGATGCGGCCCTGATGCAGGACCATGCCGCCGACGAGTTGCACGTCGAAATGCACCATGGCCCAGGTCATGGGCTGATCACAAACGGTGAAGGTGTGTTTGCGGTCGGTCAGGCGGCGGGCGGCATTTCGCACGACGGCGAAGGCCTCGGGCAGGATGTCGGTCAGGCGCGCGGCCAGGACATCGTGGTCGGTGATGGCGGAGAGTTCCTGCTTCCAGGCGGCGGTCTTGGCCCGCAGGTCGTCGTCGGAAAGGCCGGTGAGGCCCTGGTCGATCTCGTTGATCTGCTGGACGATGGGCTGGAGACGGCGCAGCTCGCGTTGGTTTTTCGAGCCGACGATTTTCTTAAGGAGCCAGTTAAACATGAAAAATCAGCGGAGGGTTAATGAATAGCCGCCGTCGGGAAATGTCCACCGGAATTCTGGGGCGGCCGTCGGCGGGGGCGGCCACCCCGCTCTGCCCTGTTCCGGACAAGAACCCTCTGGACACTCGCCGGGGCTCGCATAATTTCAGAACTTCTTCCGACATGTTGAAACATCCCGCCCAAACCGAAGGCCGCATCCGTCTGGCTATCCACCGCATCGAGAAGCTCCTTTATCCCGAGACGGCTCCGGTCCAAGTTTCCCTCTGGAATGTCGGGGGCGAGCCCGTTCCGGCGGAGAAAGCTTTCAAGGCAAAATACGCGCCCTGCACGGTCGGCCACAGGTGGGGAGGCCTGTGGGACACTACGTGGTTCCGCTTCCGCGGCGAGGTGCCGAAGGATTGGAAAGGCCGCGAAGTGGTTGTGCGGGTGCGCCTCACCAACATCGGTCGGGAGGGCTTCACTGCGGAGGGATTGATTTTTCAGAAGGGCAAACCTGTCCGCGCCATCAACGCCAACCGTCGCGAGGTCGAGATCGCCGCCAAGGCGAAGGGCGGGGAGAAGTTTGAATTTTTCGTGGAGGCTGCCGCCAACGGCGGAACCAACGAAGCCGGGGAAACCCAGGGCCTCAATCTGCCCGATTACGAGGGCCAGCCCCTTTTCCGTCTCGAGCAGGCGGAACTGGCCGTCTTCCATCGCGAGGCCTTCGATTATTACCACGACTTCAAGCTCGCCGCCCAGGCCTTGGAGGTCCTGCCCGAGGATTCCCAACGCCGGGGCGAACTGCGCGCCGCGTTGAACGAGTCGGTGAACCGCTTCGACGAGTCGGACGCCGCCACGATCCGGCCCGCCCGCGCCGCCCTGCGGGCCGTGCTGCGCCGCCACAACGGCGACACCGCCCACACCCTTTCCGCCGTCGGCCATGCCCACATCGACACGGCCTGGCTCTGGCCGCTGCGCGAGACCATCCGCAAATGCGCCCGCACGTTTTCCACCGCCCTGGATTACATGGACCGCTATCCGGAATACGTCTTCGTGTGTTCCCAGGCTCAGCAATACGCCTGGATGAAGGCCTACTATCCCGAAATCTGGGACCGCATCAAAAAAGCCGTCCGCCGCGGCCAATGGGAGCCGGTCGGGTCCATGTGGATCGAGACCGATTGCAACCTGGCCTCGGGCGAATCGCTGATCCGCCAGATTCTCCACGGCAAACGCTATTTCCAAAAGGAGCTCGGCTATGTGACCCGCGACGTGTGGATCCCCGACGTGTTCGGGTACGCCGCCTCGCTGCCGCAGATCATGAAAAAATCGGGGGTCGAATACTTCCTCACGCAGAAAATCTCCTGGAGCCAGTTCAACAAATTTCCCCATCACACCTTCCTCTGGGAGGGCATCGACGGGACCAACATCTTCACTCATTTTCCTCCGGCGGACACCTACAACTCCGAGGTCAGTCCCAAGGAACTTGCTTACAACGTCAAGAACTTCAAGGATCACGACCGCGCCTCGCGTTCCCTGCTCGTCTATGGATTCGGCGACGGCGGCGGCGGCCCCACCATCGAGATGCTGGAAAAAGCCCGCCGGCTGGGCGACTTCGAAGGACTGCCCAAGGTGGTCTCGGAAAAAGCCATCACGTTTTTCGAGAAGGCCGAGGCCGATGCCCGCGACCTGCCTGTCTGGGTGGGGGAGTTGTATCTCGAGTTGCACCGCGGCACCTACACCACTCAGGCGAAAAATAAACGCGGCAACCGGAAGTCGGAATTCCTCCTGCGCGATGCGGAATTTTTCGATGCGGTGACCCTCGCTCTCGCACCCCAGCGGATCGAGCGGGCGGCCGATCCCAAGCGCGCCGTCTATGACGTGACCGGCCTCCACGAACCCGGCGCGAACACCCACCGCGCCGCGCTCGACCGCGCTTGGAAACTGGTTTTGCTCAATCAATTCCACGACATCATTCCCGGTTCCTCGATCCACTGGGTTTATCGCGACAGCGATCGCGATTACGAAACCATCCGCGAACTGGGCGAATCGGTCCGCGATTCCGCCCTGACCTCGCTCGACGGACTGGTGGACACCCGCGCCTTCCAGCATCCGGTGGTGATTTCCAACACGCTGGGAATCCGCCGTCGCGAGATCGTGGATCTCCCCGATGGCTCGCCTGCCAGCGTCGACGTGCCGCCCTGCGGCTATGTCGTGGTGGAGAACGGCGACCCCTTTCTGCGCGCCACCGATGGGCCGGTGAAAGCCGTCGCATCACGCAAAGGCATCACGCTTGAGAACGGTCTCGTGCGGGTGAAGATCAACGCCGCCGGCCATCTCACCAGCGTTTACGACCTGCGGGCGAAACGCGAGGCACTGGCCGGTGAGGGCAATGTTTTCCACCTTCACGAGGACATCCCGAATTGCTGGGACGCGTGGGATGTGGATGTCTTCTACAAGGAAAAATTCCAAACCCTCGGCGGTTTGGAGAAACTGGAGATCATCGAGTCCGGACCGCTGCGGGCGACGGTGCAGCTCGTGCGGGTCTTTGGAAAATCCCGTCTCGGGCAACGCATCGTCCTGCGCGCCGGATCGGCCCGCCTTGATTTCGCCACCACGGTGGACTGGCAGGAAAACCAGAAGATGCTCAAGGTCGCCTTTCCCGCCGCCATCCACGCCGCCAGCGCGACCTACGAGATTCAATACGGCCACCTCGAACGCCCCACCCATACGAACACGAGTTGGGACCTGGCCCGCTTCGAAGTCTGCGCGCAGAAGTGGGCCGACCTCTCCGAGCCCGGCTACGGCGTCGCTTTGCTCAACGATTGCAAATACGGCTACGACATCCAGGGCAATGTCATGCGTCTCAGCCTCCTGCGCGCGCCGGTTTCACCCGATCCGGTGGCCGACCGCGGCACCCACGAATTCACCTACGCGTTGCTGCCCCATGCCGGGGATTTGCGGCAGGGTCGCGTGATCGAGGAAGCCTATGCCTTGAATGTTCCGCTCATCGTCCGCGCCACGGAACCGCGCAGCGGCCCGCTGCCCTCCTCGCATTCGTTTTTCCGCACCAGCCGCGAGGGCGCCGTCATCGAGGCGGTCAAGGTCGCGGAAGACGGAGGTTCCCTCATCGTGCGTCTCTACGAGGCCGAAGGCGGACGCGGCCCGGCCGTCCTCACCACCACGCTGCCGGTGCGCAAAGCCTGGCGGGCTGATTTACTCGAGAACGACCAGCAGGCCCTCGTGCTGCGCGAAGGCGCGGTGCGGCTGGATTTGAAGCCGTTCGAGATTGTCACAATCAAGTTCACCCTGTAAGACGCGTCTGTGCTTGAGTTGAATCCGGAGAAAAAACTCGCGGGAGTTCTCGCTCCTGTCTCCGCCCTGCGCGGCGCACAGGATCTGGGCATCGGCGACACCGCCGCGCTGAAAGAACTGATCACCTGGTCGGCGCGGCAGGGATTGGGCATCGTGCAAATCCTGCCGATCAATGAAACCGGCAGCGACAGCAGTCCCTACAATTTGCTCAGCGCGATGGCGCTGGAGCCGTCCACCATCGCCACCACGCCGGAAACCCTGCCCGATTTGAAGGGGGCGGATTTTTCCGGGATCACGGCGCGGTATGATCTGGCCTCGCTGCGCGAGGGTCCGGTCAAATACGGCGGGGTCAAGAAACTCAAGCGCGAGTTGCTTTATGCGGCCTTCAAAAATTTCCGCTCCCGCGGCGCGGACAAGGCGCGGGTCAAGGCCTTTGCGGAGTTTGAAAAATCCCACGATTATTGGCTGGCGGATTACGCCCTGCACCGGGCCCTGGTGAGCTGGCACGGGGAATCCGAGGTATCGTCCGACTGGCCGCCGGAACACCGCACTCCCGTGGGGGCGCGTTTGTGGCGGGATCAGCTTGGCCCGGCCGACAAACGGCGGATGCGCGACACGATGCGCTTTCATTCCTACGTGCAGTGGATCGCTTTTTCCCAATGGCAGGATGTGCGGGCCCACGCGGAGGGGCTGAATGTCGCGCTGATGGGTGACGTGCCGGTGGGGGTGAGCCTTTACAGCACGGACGTCTGGTCCGCACCCGGAATTTTTGATCTGAGCCGATCGAGCGGCGCGCCGCCGGAAAAAGTTTTCGAGGCCGAACCCTTCACTGAGAAGTGGGGTCAGAATTGGGGGTTTCCGCTTTACCACTGGGAGGCGATGGCGAAGGACGATTATGCCTGGTGGCGCCGCCGGTTGAAGCTGCTGACGGGCGTTTTCCACCTTTTGCGGGTGGATCATGCCTTGGGGTTTTTCCGCATCTACAGCTTTCCCTGGCGGCCGGAGGATAATGAAAAATTCACCGACCTTACCCCTGAGGAGGCCAAAAAGATCACCGGCGGGGAATTGCCGCACTTTGTCGACCGCGATGATGAAACCGACGAGAACCGGGAATACAACCGCCGCCACGGGGAAACGCTTTTCCGCATGCTGCTGGAGGAGACCGGCACGCACCGCCTCATCGCCGAGGACCTGGGTGAGGTGGCTCCCTATGTGCGGCCGACTTTGCAGCACCTGGAGATTCCCGGTTTTAAAATTCCGCAATGGGAGCGCAACTGGGACCGCCTGATCGCCGGTGGGGAATACCAGCGCCTCAGCCTCGCCACCTATGCCACGCACGATCACCCTCCCCTGAAAGTGCATTGGGACGAACTCGTCGCGGCCTCGGAAAACGTGGCCGGGCCGGTGCGCGACGCGGCCATTCACAGTTTATGGGAACTGATGAATTTTTGCGGTCGGCCCGACATCAAGCTGCCTCAGCCGTTTACGCCCGAGATTCACGAAATCCTCCTGCGTGGTCTTTTTGCGTCAAATTCCTGGCTCGTGGTGCACATGATTACCGACATTTTCGGCACGACCGAGCGCTTTAACGTTCCCGGTTCCATCGGCGACACCAACTGGACCCAGCGCCTTCCGCAACCTGTTGCCTCGTGGGATAATGGGTGGGAGAAGCCGCTGGCCGCGCTTCGCCTGGCGGTCGCCGAGACGGCCCGATCCGCAAAATAATCGAAAGGCTGTTGCCGCCCGGCCCGATTTCTGCTTATTAAACCACACAAATCATTCGCAATCCTCATGGCAAACCTCACAAAACGGGATCTGGTGATCCAGATCAGCAAGGACACCGGTTTGGTGCAGCAGGATGTTTTCGATGTTATTCAAAAAACCCTCGACTACATCACTGATGCGCTGGCCAAGGGACAGGATGTGGAGTTGCGAAACTTCGGTGTTTTCGAGGTGCGGCTGACCAAGTCCCGCGTCGGTCGTAATCCGCACAAGCCCGAGCACGATGTCGTCATCCCCGCCCGGGCCACGGTGAAGTTCAAGTCGGGAAAAATCATGCGCCAGCGCGTTCTGCTCAGGACTGACGAGCTGAAAAATATCACAAAAGAGAGCGCCGCCGCCTGATCCTGTCGTAAACTAGAACGTGCCTTCCTTCATCCGCGTCCGCGGCGCGCGTCAAAACAATCTTCAGGGTATCGATCTTGACCTGCCGCTCGGGCAGTTCATCGTGGTGACCGGTCCCAGCGGCAGCGGCAAATCCAGCCTCGCTTTCGACACCCTTTACGCGGAGGGCCAGCGTCGCTACGTCGAGACATTCAGTCCTTACACCCGCCAGTTTCTGGAGCGGATGGACAAGCCCAAGGCGGATCTTATCGAGGGCATTCCCCCCGCCATCGCCATCGAACAGGCCAACTCAGTCAAGACCACCCGCTCGACCGTGGGCACGATCACCGAGATCAACGACTACCTGAAACTGTTTTTCCCCCGCGCCGCTCACGCCTTTTGTCCATCCTGCGAACGCGAGATCCGCACGGAATCCGCCCATTCCCTTATTGAGCACATCCTCGCCGAAATGGAGGGCGAGCAGGTCTTCATCACCTTCGGAATTCCCGTCCCGGCCAAAACCAAGGCCGTGGACTTTTTTGATTTCCTTCGTCAGCAGGGCTACTTGCGCGTCTTGCTCAACGGCGAGGCTGTTCGCACCGACGAGGCGCCGAAAAACGTCCGCCTGCCCGCGGTGGTGCCGGTCCTCCAGGATCGTATTGAAGTCTCCGCGAAAAACCGTTCCCGCCTCGCCGAAGCCGTCGAATCCGCCCTTCGCTTCGGGTCCGGAAAGATAACAATCGAGAATCCCAAATCGAAAATCCAGCATCCGTTCTCCTCCGGCTGGCATTGCGCGCATTGCGACCTCGATATCCGCCCGCCCAGCCCCGGGCTCTTCTCCTTCAATAATCCGCTCGGCGCTTGTCCGGATTGCAAAGGCTTCGGCCGCATCGTCGGCCTTGATTGGAACCGCGTCATGCCGGACCGCTCGCTCTCCCTCGCCGCCGGGGTGGTGAAGCCGTTCCAAGCCGCCCAATCGAAGGGATGCCAGCGCGATCTGCTGCGCGCCGCGGCCCTGCGGGAAGTGGATGTGCACGAGGCCTTCGAGGACCTGCCCAAGGCCGATCAGGATTGGGTGATGAACGGCGAGCGCGGGGCCGATGTTTCCGGCGAGGATCTGGATAACGGCGTCTGGTATGGCGTGAAGGGATTCTTCCGCTGGCTCGAATCGAAAACCTACAAGATGCACATCCGCGTCTTGCTCAGCCGCTATCGCAACTACCAGCCGTGTCCGAAATGTCATGGCGGACGCTTCCAACCCGAGACGCTGAACTACCGGCTCCAGCCCGCGCACAAGACCCTTCCCGAAATCGCCGCCACGCCCGCCCGGGATTTGCGCGCCATCCTCGAGGCCACCGAAATTCCCCAGGACGATCCCAGCTCCGTCCTCCTGCGCGACCAGATTGTTTCGCGGCTGCATTATCTCAACGAAGTCGGTCTCGGCTATCTCACGCTCGACCGTCCGACCCGTTCACTCTCCGGCGGCGAGATCGAGCGCGTCAACCTCACCACCTGCCTCGGCGCGTCGCTGGTCAACACGCTCTTCGTCATGGACGAACCCAGCGTGGGCCTGCACCCGCGCGACACCGCGCAGTTGGTCAGGGTCATGCACGCCCTGCGCGACAAGGGCAACACGCTGGTCGTGGTCGAACACGAGGAAGCCATCATCCGCGCCGCCGATTATCTCGTCGATATCGGTCCCGGCCGTGGCAACACCGGCGGCAAACTCATGTTCGCCGGCCCGCTCGGCGAACTGACCAAGTCCGGCTCCCTCACTGCGGACTACCTCTCGGGCAAAAAATCGATCCCTGTTCCCGCGCAACGCCGCAAGCCGAAGCAATTCGTCAAGCTCAACGGCATCCGCCACCACAACATGCGCAACATCAACGCCGAGATACCACTCGGCGTGTTTTGCTGCGTCACCGGCGTTTCCGGTTCGGGTAAAAGCTCGCTGATTCACGACGTGCTTTACCGCAACCTGTTCGGCGAGGTCACGGACGATCACGACGCGCCCGGCGTCTGCCGTTCCATCACGGGCGACGAGGAAGTCGGCGAGATCATCATGGTGGACCAGTCGCCGCTGGCCCGCAGCCCGCGCTCCACGCCCGCAGTGTACATCGGCGTCTACGACGCCGTGCGCGAACTTTTCGGCACCCAGCCCGCCTCGCTCACGGCGGGACTCTCGCCCTCCTCCTTCTCGTTCAATGCCGGCGACGGACGCTGCGAACGCTGCGCCGGGCTCGGTTACGAAAAGGTCGAGATGCAATTCCTCAGCGATCTCTACCTGCGCTGTCCCGAATGCGAAGGCCGCCGGTTCCGCCCACACATTCTCGCCATCAAGGTCCGCGAGAAATCCATCCACGACGTGCTCGAAATGACCACCGAGGAGGCCATCGCGTTCTTTAAGGGCACCGCCCGCATCATCTCCTCGCTCCAGCTTCTCGTTGACGTCGGCCTCGGTTACCTGCGTCTCGGCCAGCCGGTCAATGCCCTCAGCGGCGGCGAATCCCAGCGCCTCAAACTCGCCGGCCACCTCACCGAAAAACGCGAGGACGGCGCTCTCCTCATTTTCGACGAACCCACCACCGGACTGCATTTCGACGACATCGCGCAGTTGCTCAAAGTCTTCCAGCGGCTGGTGAAGGAAGGCAACAGCCTCATCGTCATCGAGCACAATCTGGAAGTCATCAAATGCGCCGATTGGGTCGTGGACATGGGCCCCGAAGCGGGCGACCAAGGCGGAGAGGTCGTCGCCGCCGGAACCCCGGAGACCGTGGCCAAATGCGCCCAGTCGCTCACCGGCCAGTTCCTGGCGAAAATCCTTGGAGGGGCGCGGGCCCTCGCGCCCGTCGAGAATCCAAAATCCCAAATCGAGATTCCCAAATCCACCGCGATCCGCGTTGTGGGCGCGCGCGAGCACAACCTGAAAAATCTCACCGTCGAGATCCCGCGCGAAAAGATCGTCGTCGTGACCGGCCTCAGCGGCAGCGGCAAATCGACCCTCGCCTTCGACGTCCTCTTTGCGGAAGGCCAGCGCCGTTTCCTCGACAGCATGTCGGCCTACGCGCGGCAGTTTGTGGATCAGCTCGAAAAGCCCGACGTCGATTCCATTGAAGGCCTGCCCCCCAGCGTCGCGATCGAACAGCGCGTCACCCGCGGCGGCGGCAAATCGACCGTGGCCACCGTCACCGAGATCTACCATTTCCTCCGCCTCCTCTTTTCCAAACTCGGCACCCAGCACTGCCCCGACTGCCACGTCCCGGTCGAAAAACAGACCCTCTCTGCCATCACCACCACCGTGCAGGACCTTGCCGCGCACGGAAAAATCCAGGTCTTCGCCCCGCTGATCAAGGCCAAGAAAGGTTTCCACACCAAGGTGGCTCAATGGGCCGCCAAGCAGGGCATTGAGTTTCTCCTCGTGGACGGCGAACTCGAGCCCACCGCCCGCTTTACCAAACTCGAACGCTTCAAGGAACACACCATCGACGCCCTCGTCGGCGAGGTTCTCCCCGGCGAAACGGCCAACACCCCCGATCTGGTCAAGCGCGCCATGCGCATCGGCAAAGGCACCGCCCGCGTTCTCGACGGCAAGGGCGGCTCCCACACCCTCAGTTCCGAAATGAACTGTCCGAGCTGCGCGCGCGCCTTCGAACCGCTCGACCCGCGCCTGTTTTCCTTCAACTCCCCCCACGGCTGGTGCACCCATTGCCGCGGTTTCGGCGAAGTCTGGACCGATTACTCCACCAAGGAATTCGAGAGCGTCATCGAGGCCGAACTCGCCCAGGAGCGCAGCCACGAGCAACTCGCAGAGAAGGAAGCCCGCCCCTGCCCCATCTGCCAGGGCGCGCGCCTCAACGACACCGCCCGCAACGTCTTCCTCCAGGGCCAGACCATCACCGGTTTCACCCACGCCCCCGCCGAGGAGGCCCTCGCCCTCGTGGACAAATTCCACTTCACCGGCACCGCCTCCGAGATCGCCACCGACGTCCTTTCCGAAATCTCTCAAAGACTGCGTTTCCTCAGCCAGGTCGGGCTGAACTACCTCAACCTCGACCGCACCGCCAACACCCTCAGCGGCGGCGAATCCCAGCGCATCCGCCTCGCCGCCCAGCTCGGCTCCAACCTCCGCGGCGTTCTCTACGTCCTCGACGAACCCACCATCGGCCTCCACGCCCGCGACAACGCCCGCCTGCTCGACGCCCTCGCCCTCCTCGCCAATCACGGCAACACTCTCGTCATTGTCGAACATGACGAGGAAACCATGCGCCGCGCCGATCACGTCATCGATCTCGGCCCGCAAGCCGGCAGCCGCGGCGGAGAAATCATCGCCTCCGGCACGTTGGACGACATCCTCGCCAACGAACGCTCCCTCACCGGCCGCTGCCTCAAGACCCCCATGCCGCACCCCTCGCGCGGCACCCGCCGCCGCCTCGACGACGTCCCCGGCTGGATCGAACTCAGCGGAGCCAACCGCCACAACCTCAAGGACGCCGACGTGCGCATCCCCATCCAGCGCCTCAGCGTCATCTCCGGCATCTCCGGCTCCGGCAAGAGCACCCTCGTGCGCGGCGTGCTCCTGCCCGCCGTGAGGGAATCCCTCACCCACAAGAAAGGCCGGCGGATTGATGCCAATGCCGGCTACCGCACCCTCACCGGCACCGACCCCATCGGCGCCGTCCTGGAGGTGGACCAATCCCCCATCGGCAAAACCTCCCGTTCCACCCCCGCCACCTACATCAAGGTTTTTGACGAGATCCGCGCCCTCTACGCCAATCTCCCCTCCGCCCGCATGCGCGGCTACACCGCCAGCCGGTTCTCCTTCAACAACGAAGGCGGACGCTGCGAATCCTGCATGGGTCAGGGCGTGATCAAGCTCGAGATGACCTTCCTCCCCGCCTCCTACATGCCGTGTCAGGAATGCGCCGGACGCCGTTACAACTCCGCCACCCTCGAGATCGAATACAACGGCAAATCCATCGGCGATGTGATGGACATGACCGTCGAACAATCCGCCGCCTTCTTCGCCGCCCACCCGAAAATCAAACGCGCCCTCAGCCTCCTCAACGAAACCGGTCTCGGCTACCTCAAGCTTGGCCAGCCCAGCCCGACGTTAAGCGGCGGCGAAGCCCAGCGCATCAAACTCGTCACCCAGCTCACCCGCCGCTCCACCTCCGCCGCCGAGGAGATCAAGACCACCCGCCGCGGCAAATCCACCCTTTACGTCCTGGAGGAACCCACCATCGGCCTCCACGCCCACGACGTCGCCCAACTCATCCAGGTCCTCCATCGCCTCGTGGACGAAGGCGGCACCGTCGTCGTCATCGAACACCACATGGACGTCATCGCCGAGGCCGACTATCTCGTGGACATCGGACCCGAAGCCGGCAGCCAAGGCGGCGAAGTCGTCGCCGAAGGCACTCCCGAGCACGTCGCAAAATCCAAGACCAGCCGCACCGCGCCGTTCCTGCGGGAGACGCTGGCGAACAAGCCGGGGTGATGGTTTGAAGTCACGGCACTCCGTGGCCGTGCGCCTCAACGGAGCGAGGCGACTACAAAAGATGCGTATCACGCGTTCCCAGTTTCGTCAGAGAAAGCCGGCACCCGCCGGCGCGGTTATCTTCGAGAATAAGGAGCTGTAAATAAATAAAGGCGGCAAGATGGCGCAGGAGTTTTGGCCTCTGGCCAGGCGCGACGAAGGAGCAGAGCCCAAGCCCTCTGTGACTGAGACTCGACGAAGGAGAGAGCCAGGGTGCACGGGGGATAACCAACGCCGCCAGAGGCCCAAAGAACAAGCGCGGTTGCTCCCTT
Organism: Chthoniobacter flavus; assembly: GCA_945860745.1. GTDB lineage: Bacteria > Verrucomicrobiota > Verrucomicrobiia > Chthoniobacterales > Terrimicrobiaceae > CAMASH01. The sequence continues at coordinate 20,970 of CAMASH010000010.1, forward strand.
GATTTATTTCCAGCGACTCATACCATCTCTGCCAAATAAATGGACTCAGAACATCGGCAGGATGCCGATGCCACGTGGCATTGGCTTCCAGCCAATGATCCAAACAAATCAAAGAGATGGTATCAGTTGCCGTAAGGGAGGCAAACAAACCGGAAATGTCTCCTGTCGAGGAAGCGAGAACACTATAAACAGAAGGCACATCCTGGGCGTGAACCTCTTGGTGATCGTGGAAATAACCGGCCCTCGGTCGTCCGGGCCTCAAACTGGCCTTCTATGAAAACTCCCCTCGTTCTCGCCGTTGCCCTCGGAGCTCTTCTTGCCGGCCCGGTCTCAGCGGCTGAGGCAATCCCTGATCTCAAGGGAAAATGGGTCTCAGAATATCCGGCCCATTTCCATCTCGGCACGGGCAGCGCGAAGCAGACCTTCATCATCGAATCGCAGAAGGGGGAGGGTTTCCGCGGGGTGAGGGAGTGGACTCGCACGGAATTCATCCCGGCGGAGAAGGATGGTCCGGTGCCGGCGAAGACCACCGAGAAGGTGGCCTTCGCGGGTGTGGTCGGGTTCGATGGCAAGACGCTGCATTTCGCGAGTCAAGGCGATCCCACGCATATCACGGCGGAACTGATCAGCGCGGAAGAGATGCCGGTGGTCTTCGTGAAGCCGGGTGATCCGGCGGTGGCTTTTCGCGCGATCTTCAAGCGGGTCAAGTAGTCGTGGCGCAAACTCGCGCCTCGTCCTGGCTCAGGGGCTTTCCTGCAACGAAATCACATGTCCCGCCTCGCAATAAGCGCGCAGGGACTCGGGGCTGAGATCCACATCTCCCGGCCAGACGACCGTGCCGTATTCCACGCGAACCTCGCTGAAAATTTGCGGATCAGAAAGCGGGGTGAACACGCCGCCCCGCTGGAGGATGGGTGAGACGTCCACTTCGCCCGTGAAGCCGTCCGCGAACCAGAGCTTGAGGTAAAAAGGCCGGGGCACCTCGGCTTTGACGATGGTCTGAGGATAGGCGATAGCGGGCATGATTTTCATTCCAGCGGCAGGATTTTTCCCGGGGGTTCGGCGCGTTCGGCGCGGGCATAAGCTTCGCGCAATTCCTGCTGGTGCAGCAAAAGCCATTCCATCACAAGGGCGGCGGCCTTGCCGGGCAAGGAACCGGCGATGATGCCGGGAGGGTCAATGCGAAACTTGGCCTTGTGCTCCCCATATTCGGCATGGAAATGCGGCTCCCCATGATCGTCGAAATACATGGTGATGCGGATTCCGTAAAACCGGCTTACTTCTGGCACACTTTCACGCTAACCGGAGGAGGGGAGAGTGTCAAAACCGGCCGAGACCCCTCTCTGGCCATCGGGCACCGCCTGCAGCACATTGCGGCGGCGGACTTTAGGCATCCGGCTCTTTGCCGTCGAAACCCGCCGTAATCCGCTCCCCTGGCCGGGTCAATTGGCACGATCATCGGTGGCCACCGTCTCACGACGGCGGCTACGCATCGATTCACCGGTAGCTATCCACCAGCGCGAGAAATTGTTTCCACTTCACCCCGCGCCGCCAGCCGTCGGGGCTGTTGGAATCGCGGTTGAGCAGGATCTTCGGACAGGGTTTGCCAAAGGGAAAATCCGGGCGCGGCCAGTGCCGGTGCGGCACGATGTTCTTGGTGGGAATGTTAAAGCGGTCGGCCAGGGCGGCGGCGAGGCGGGCCCCGCGGTCGATGGCGGCGGCTTGTTGGGGGGCGCTGCGGAATTCGCAAATCTCGATGGCGATGCTGGTGCGGTCGCCTTTTCGGCCGAAGTCCGCATGGTCGCCCTGTTCGGTGGCGAGCAGGTGCTGGACGATCTCGCGGTCGTCCACCGTGAAATGCCAGGTGACCCAGCCGCTGCGGCCGCGCTTGCCACTGCGTTTGCCTTTATTGGAAAGATAAAGCGCATGACGGGCGGCGGTGGAATCGGGGTTCTCCGTGGCGTGAATGGTGATGTAGGTCGGCATCATGGTGCGCTTGGTCAGACGGCCATGGACACCCGGCGGCAGGAGGGTCTTGCGGATGGCGGGCGGCTCGGCAGCGAAGGAGGCGGACGCGAGCCCGGCCAGGAAGACGGCAAGGGCGGCGATTTTTGCGAAGGATCTTTTCGACATGAAATTCAGCATGCGTTTGGACCACAGATTGCCACAGATAATAAAGAGAGGGAAAGCCCGCGCTCCCATTTCTCTTCGTATCCCCGTCCATCCGTGGCATCCGTGGGGGAAGTCCCCTTCTTTTCCCGTGCTGCATGTCGTCCTAGTCGAACCCGAAATTCCTCCCAACACCGGCAACATCGCGCGGTTGTGCCTGGCGGCGGGGGCGCGGCTGCATCTGGTCGAGCCGCTCGGGTTTTCGCTCGATGAAAAATCGCTGCGGCGGGCCGGGATGGATTACTGGGAACAATGCGACGTCAAGGTCTGGCCGTCTTTCGCCGCTCTCCAGGCGCAGAATGACGATGCGCGGTTTTTCTTTCTCACCACCAAGACGACGCGGCCCTATTGGGGGCAGAGTTTTGCCGATGGGGATTACTTGGTTTTCGGACGCGAGACGAAGGGGCTGCCGGAGAGCCTCCTCAGGGAGAACGCGGATCGCTGCCTCACCATTCCCATGCAGCCGAATGCGCGCAGCCTCAACCTCGCGACATCGGCGGGCATCGTGCTCTACGAGGCGCTCAGGCAGATCCGGTAGATCGGACGGTCAAGCGCCCGTCCGGCGGGTGAGGTATTCCGCAATCTGCTCACCCAGCCGCGGGCCGATGCCGGCGACAGCGGCGAGTTTTTCCGGCGGGACTTTGCGCATGCGATCGACAGAGCCGAATTCGGACAGCAGGGCTTTTTTGCGGGACTCGCTCACGCCGGGGATGTCGTCGAGCACGCTTTCGCTCATGCGTTTTTTCAGCAGAAGACTGTGGTAGCCGTTGGCGAAACGGTGGGCTTCGTCGCGGATGCGCTGGAGGAGTTTCAAGGCCCCGCTGTCCTCGGGCAGACGGAGGGGAAGCGGGCGGCCGGGCCGGTAGATTTCCTCGAATTCCTTGGCCAGTCCGATAATGGCGGCGTCGTAAAGCCCGAGGCGCTGGAGTTCCTTGCAGGCGCTGGAGAGCTGACCTTTGCCACCGTCCACGATGATCAAATCCGGTAGGGCGGATTGTCCCAATCCGCCGTCATCGGCGCGCAAGGGACTGCGCGCCCTACCCAGAAGTTCGAGGGGATTCTCCTGGCTGAATTCGGCGTCTTCCGGCGCGGCCTCGCGCAGAAGGCGGCTGTAGCGGCGGCGCACGACCTCGGCCATGCTGGCGAAATCATTCTGTCCGGGCGTGCCGGTGATGCGATAGCGGCGGTAGTTGGCGCGGTCGGGCACCCCGTCCTTGAAACGCACCATGCTGGCGACGATATGGGTGTTGGAAATATTCGAGATATCGAAGCACTCCATCACGGCCGGCGGGCGGTGGAGTTGCAGGGCGTCGGCCAGCGCGGCCAGGTCGTCCCGGGGATTGAGGGCCGGGGGCAGCACCTTGCGGGTGAACCGCGTCATGGGCTTGGTCGTTTTTTTGAGATCGTCGAGCAGGTTGCGGAGCTGGGCGGCCCGCTCGAAATCGAGGCGTTCGGCGGCGCTTTTCATCTGGGTTTCGACTTGCTCGATCATGTGACTGGCCTCGCCGTCAAGAAGCTCGCAGGCCTCCCCGACCCGGCGCAGGTAGTCCTCACGGGTGATCCGGGCGATGCAGGGCGCGGAGCAGTTCTTTATGACGTCGTCCATGCAGTGCTTGTAGTCGCGCTCGCCGGGTTCGGGCGGACGGCAGGAGCGGATGCCGAATTTTTTGCGGACGGCGTTGAGGGTGGAACGCAGCGCGCCGCTGTGGGCGAAGGGACCGAAGTAGCGCGCGCCGTCCTCCTTGCGCAGACGGGTCAGTTGGAAGCGCGGCCAGGGCTCGTTCAGGTTCACCCGCACCAGAAGGAAGCGTTTGTCGTCGCGGAAACTGACGTTGTATTTCGGGCGGAATTCCTTGATCAACCGTCCCTCGTAGAGCACCGCCTCGGCATCGCTCTTCACCAGATGCCACTCATATTCCCAGATACTATCAATCAAGGCGCGGGTTTTCCGGTCGGCCTGGTGGACCCGTGAGGGGGTGAAATAACTGGCCAGCCGTTTGCGCAGATCGCGCGCCTTGCCTACGTAAATAACCCGCTTGAACCGGTCCCGCATGACGTAAACGCCCGGCTGGTGCGGGACGTCGCGCAGGCGGGCCTGATGATCAAGGGGCATCCCGGACCATAGCACACCGGGAAATTATCTACGACGGGGAAAACAGACTTCCCGCCAAGCCAGACATTTGCTCGCGATGTCCCGGCGATGGACGGGACGGGCTTTTCAGGCCGGGCCAGCCGAACCGTTTCCGATCTGCACAGCTCCCGGCCGCGGTGCCCTTGACCTCGCGAGCGGGATTCCGTAATCCCATAGCCATGCTCGGGACCGATTACATCCTTGATGCGCTTGCCGCCGAGGGAATCGACCACCTTTTCATGGTGCCCGGCGGGCTGATCGATCCGTTTTTGACGGCGCTCGGCCGGCAGACCGCCATTCGTCCGATCGTGGCCGCCCAGGAAGGCGGCGCGGCCTACATGGCTGACGGCTATGCGCGGGCGAGCCGCAAATTCGGGACGACGCTCTGCATTGGCGGCCCCGGACTCGGCAATACGGTGACCCCGATCGCCGCGGCCGCGACGGATGCCTCGCCCCTATTGCTCCTGAGCGGGGAGGTGGCCACTTACGCGGAAGGAATGGGGTTCTTTCAGGACGCGAGCAGCCAGACTCTCGATGACGTCGAGGTGATGAAGCCGCTGACGGCCTATTCCAGTTCGGTGGATCATCCGCGGAATCTCGGCCATCTCCTCCGGCGCGCGCTGCTGGAGATGTGGAAAAACTCGCGGCCCGTGCATCTCTCGCTGCCGACCGACATCCAGATCGCGCCAATCGACGCGAAGCACACGCGCATCGATCTTTCGATCCTCCATTCCTCCTATCTCTCGATGGCGGCGGCGGCTTCTTCCCTGCAGTACTTCACGGGCGCCGCCGCCGGGACGCCACCCGTGCGGATCGTCATCCTCGCCGGGGCGGGAGTCGAGCATGGCAACGGACCGGAACTCCTGCGGACCTTCGCGGAAAAGTGGCACATCCCGGTGGCGACGACCTTGCGGGCCAAAGGCGTGCTGCCAGAGGACCATCCGCTCTCGCTCGGCGTCTTCGGCTACGCAGGAACGCACCACTCCCGGATGGCGTTGACCGATGCGCCGCCGGATCTCCTGCTCATCCTCGGGTCCGGACTCAATGAACGGGACACCATGCATTGGTCGCTGAAGCTCGATCCCCGGAACACGCTGCTCGTGAATCTCTCCCCACTCGTGATCGGGCAAAACACCTCCGGCTTCGGAGTCGTCGCCGACTGCGCCTCCTACCTTGCCTGGCTGCTCGAGCAAAGCCCGCCACTCGCGGCTTCGCTCGAGTCCACCCGCGCGGGACGCGCGCAATGGCTCGAAAAAATTCTCTCCACGCCCCGGCTGCAGGACCCGGAGAACTGCCTCAGCGCCACGGCGCCCATTCATCCGGCACGCATCCTCACCGAACTCCGCAAGGCCTTCCCCCGCGACGGCCTTCTGCTCGTCGATTCCGGCGCGCACCGGGCATTCGCAGGCCACTACTGGACCTGCTACGAACCGCGCAGCTATATTTCCGCAACAAATCTCGGCCCGATGGGATGGGCGATTCCCGCCGCCGTCGGAGTGCAATTCGCCCGACCCGACCGAAAAGTCGCCGTCATCACCGGCGACGGTTGCATGCATATGCACGGCCCCGAAGTGGCGACTGCCGCGCGGTATCGGCTGCCGATCATCTTCGTCGTCATCAATAATTCCGCGCTCGGCAACGTGTGGCTGCGCGCGCACACCGAAGGGCCCGTGCCCGACGAATTGACGACGCTCCCCGACATCGACTGGGCAGCCTTCGGCCTGAGCCTGGGCTGCAAGGGAACGACCGTCCGCGATCCGGCGGACCTGGCGGCGGCGTTTGCGGATGCCCTCGGGAACGCGGGACCCACCGTCATCGACGTCAAGGCCGACAAGAACTGCAAAACTCCCGTGGCGGATTTCTCGGCGGCCATCGCCGCGTGGTCCTATCACGAATAACCGCTTCGCGCCGTGGCCTTTCTTCCCTTCGATCCGCAGCAACTCAGCGCAACAGACCGCGCGCTCTATGAGGACCTCGTCGCGAAACGCCGCCGGCACGGGGCCGCTTTCGACGGTCCCTACGCAGCGCTGATGAATCATCCGCCGCTCTGCGCGCGGATCGAGGACCTCGGTTTCTTCCTCAAGTTCAACGGATGCCTCCCGCGCGACGTGTATCAATTTACGGTTCTCGCTGTCGCCCGCCATACCCGCGCGGAATTCGAGTGGGCCGATCACATCGAACCGGCCCGGGCGGCGGGATTGCCGGAAGCGGTCATCGGGACGCTGAAGACGCAGGGGGTTCTCGACGGTTCTTTTCCCGCTCCCTACGGGTTGCCGGCGCGCATTCTGGCCGCGACGCTCTTTTGGAAAAATGTTCCCGGGGACGTTCAGCGCGCCGCGATCACGGCGTATGGCATGGAGGGATTCGTCGAGCTGGTTGTCCTGTCGGGATTCTACCAAATGTTCTCCGTGATCAATCAGGGCTTCGACGTGCAGCCGATCGAATCCGGGAAACCCCCGCCTCCCCGCTAGCTTCGAGGGGATTATCCCGGCGGGGCCGGGCTCTGCGAAAGTGGCTTTGCCGAAAAGAATCCTGGCCGCGACGCTTACCGCGCGGGAAGCGTCAGCAATGGCGCGCCCGTGCTCGGTGCGGCCTGGATCCGGGACAACTGCATCAACAGCGCCAGCGTGTCCTTCGACGCGAGATCCGTTTTGTCGATGCTGAAGTAGTAACCCGCATACCGCACCCAAACCATCGCCTCGGTCGGCGGCAGGCGCGAGGCATGAATGACCATATCGCCATTGCCCTTGCTTGCTTTGACGCGAGCGAGATGCTCTGGCGGAGTCTCCGTACTCTTGGAAGCGCTGAACATCACGTCGAAGAGCGAGCGAAGCTGGAAGGTATGGGCCGTGAGCGTCTGGGTTCCCGCGACGACGGTCAGTTCGCCATTGGTATTGACCACTCTGAGTTGCCCGGCCTCTTGAGCCGCTTGCAACATCGCGACGGCCGAGATGAAGTTTTCGTAGCCGGGCAAGCCTCGCTTGTTTCGCAGGGGCATCGCCGGATCAATCTGGATTTGCTCGACGAGCATCTCGCACAGTTTCGTCATCGGCCACCCCGCGCGCACGAGCAGGCAGAAGGTCTCGAAAGACACCTCCGTCATGAATTGCGTGACATAGGCTTTGCCTTCGATGGGCGTGTACGTAATGGTCGGCTTCGAGGCGAACTCGTAGTTCAGCCCAAGGGCGCGGCTCAAATCGCCGGCATCGAGACCGATACTGGTGTCGCCGCCAGCAACGCTGGAGTAGGATGCCAGGAGTGAACCCGCTTGCAGAAACATCGGCGACTCGCGGTAGTGGAGCCGCACCAGATTGAGCAGCATTTGCTGCGACTGATTGAACTGGATGATGTTGTTGAAATCGGTGAAGTCCGAGCGAATCGCATGATTGGCGACGCTGCACCCTCCCACCCCGAGCGCCGCCACGAGCAAGGCGGCGCCGGCAAACACGATGCGGCGGCGGGATGTCGCCCTCCAGGGCACCGGGCGTGCGCAACCCGCGCGCGCGTTGTCGCGCGGGAAAGCCGTGGTATTCTTGCGGTCAGCGGTCATGACGGGCTTCCTCTTGGAGACGCGGGTTGATGAAGTCGAGCCGAAAACGCGGTTGCGACGGACCGGAGGGGAAAAGGTTTTGCCCGGGTCAAGGATCAGGGCCCTGGCTCTGGACGAATGCGGCAGGGACTTCCTGAGCCAGAACCCCGTCCCGCGCGCGGCTACTTCGCCGAACGCTCCATCGCTTTGCTCAGCGTCAGACCCGACGCTTCCGCCGCGTCCATCAAGTCAGTCAACAGGGAGTGCCGCGTGTCGCTTTCCGCCCGATCCGACGGAAGATCCATATACGCGGTCAACTGAATCTCGACGGCCACCGCAGTCAGTCCCACCACGCCCACTTTCGTTTCTTTGGCCACGAACGAGGGATCGCCTTCGAGTCGGGCGCGAATGGCCGCGATGAAACTCTGCAGCCGGGCGGGAGTCCCGCCTTCGGTCACGACCAATTTCAAATCGAGCAGGCGATGCCGGCGCGCGCCGAGATTGTTGATCGTCGAGTCGGCCAGTTTGCCGTTGGGCACAACGACGATGCTGTCGGCGGATGTGCGCACGCGCGTCGAGCGAATGCCGACCTCTTCGACGCTGCCTTGGACGGCATCGGTCACGATCCAATCGCCGCTGCGAAACGGCCGATCCGAGACGAGGATGCCTGCACCAAAGATATTCGAGAGCGTCTCTTTCGAGGCGAAGGCAAAGGCAAGGCCCCCGATGCCCAAACCCGCAATGATGTTGGTCGCGGAAAACGAAAACACTTTTGCGAGGCCTAAAAACCCGCCGAAGACGATGCCCAATCGCAGCAGCGCGATGGTGAAGGCGAGCAGAATGTCGTCGGTTCGTTTCTCGGTGCGTGCCGCGCGCATGCTCAGAAACGCACTGATCAGGGAGAGCAATCGCCACGCGACGAGCACTGCGGCGATGCACACCACGCTGCCGAGCAAGGGAACCAGATGCACGCGGAGACCCGAGGGAATTGCGAGGATTTTCGGAATCTGCATCATCACGCTGACAACGAGCAGCATCGTGATCGACAGGCGGAACCAGCGCGGTTGGGGCGTGACGCCTTCGTCCGCGCCCGTGAGGCCCGAGAGCAAGCGAACGATGAGCGCCGCAATCACGCGCGCGAGAATGATCACCATCACCAGCGCGCTCAACCCCAGGATCAACTGCCACGCTTCGGCCTGACCAACCCTGCCGAGCAGGAACGGCACGTAGTCCATCGCCAGGCGGCGCAGCGTGAAGTACGGGGCGCTCTCGAATGAGCCGGGCGGGGTGAACTCAGGGGCGGGAAGACTGGTGGTCGCATGAAAGGACATGGGCGCATTTTTCACGGTGAGGCTGGTGAACTGCCAGGGGGCATTTGCGGCGCTCCCCGTGGGCGCAATCACAATGCTGCCAAGACCCTGCACAAAGTGCACATAGGGGCTCCGATTCGCGCCGTCATCGGGAATCGATTGCAGCCCGATCATTCCGATGTTGTCGAGCGCGTGCCGCAGATAAAACGCGCTCATTTCACCATTGCTCTCGCGAACGACATCGGGGAAGACGCTGAGATCCATGGTCGAAAGCGCCAGCGCGCCATTGTCCTCTTTCCAGTGCGTCATCCCTTCAAGGAACGCACGCATCGTGGCGCGGGGGTTCTGCAACTGCTTGTAGGAATCAGCGGCAGGCGCCTTGCCGTTCACCCACCCGGGAAGGACCTTCAGTGCGTCCACTCTTTGCGGCTCGGAAGGTTCGACGATCCGCCAATCGCCTTGCGCGTCGCGATGCAGCGTCAAGGGGAAAACGCCATCCGAACCCGCGAACGTCAGGTGCATAACGTATGTGTCAGCCGCGACGCTGTCAGGAATATCCCACGCGTGAATCGTGGCGGGATCAATGATCTCAAACAAGGACGCGACGCGCGACAAGCGCGTGGTGCTCGTGAGCGGGTCGGGACCGGTCGCAAATTCGACGGCTTCCGCCGCAAGACCCCACGCATCTTGGATCCCCGCCTGGGCGCGATTGCACGCGACGATGAATCCAAGAACCACATCACGCGGAGAACGCAAACTGATTGGCGCCATGTCCTTGGTCTGCACAACGCGCTCGCCTGTCCACCAGCCCCGATTGCCAAAGCGACCGCTGAACGTGCGGCCGTCTTTGCTCAGCGTGACGATGAACTCACCGCCCTCATCCGTGGGCGAACCGCCTGCGCTCCACTTCCCGCTGAGGGAGCGACCTTCCGCCGTGGCTTCAAGCCGCATTCCGTAGAGCGGATAGGTTCCTGTGACCACCGCGCCGTGCTGCTGCAGTTTGATCTGTCCGCCGCCGTCGCTCCAGTGCGTTTGCCATCGTCCGGACCACAGGCCCGACTGATCGGGAGCCTGCGAAAAGCCACTGGTCGCGCCCACGAGGCACAGCCACAACGCGGCGCGCCAACAAGCGTGTTTCCGGGCGGTTGGAGGAAGATTCACTAAGTGGAAGTTTCTGATGAAGCGAAAGAAAAATCCGCGACGGCACCGGACATGTCAGCCCATTCCGTCCCTCCTGTCAAAGCGCATTTGCATTCCGACAAATCACCGTTTTCCCCTGCCTTGCCATGACGGAAACCCGGCCGATCCGGCCGGCCGAACTCAGCGCGCAGGCGAAGAAGATGCCCCGCCCGCCGAAAAGGCGTGGGCTTGACTCCCCAACCCCGCTTTGGGAACGTCCGCCCATGGAAACATCCTCCTCCTGCTTCAACTCCGGGCCAACGCCTCAGAGAGCTGAAAGCTATGCCCCACCGGCCCCTTCGGCGGGCAGGGCGCGGGACCGACAGACGCGGAGTCTTTCGTGAATCCTTGTGGCACCCCCGCCTCTTTCAGTTCCCAGGGATGTCCTGAGGCGTGATCCGCTCGTCGCGGGCTTGACTCGTCTGGCGCTGGCGCGGCTCGTGGGATCAATGGAGCCGGTGGAATTTGCGCCCGGGGATGTTCTTTGTGCCGTGGGGCAGAGTGCTGAAAATCTCTATCTCATTGAACGCGGAACCGCCGTGCTCATTACCCCGGGCGGACGCGAGGCGCCGCTGCGTGCTCCGCACTGTGGTGAGGAGGCCGCCGCCGGTTTGAAGCACTATGTCTGCACGGTGACTGCCACAAGCCAAGTGATGGCGTGGCGACTGCCGCAGTCCACGCTTGATGACATTGCGCTGTTGCAGCCGCAATTGGCGGCAGACGCGTTGCTTTCGCTTGCTTCCACGCTTGGCGGAGAAGTCGTTGGCGGCAAAAATGGGAAATCCGCGCCCGGGACGAAGGGGGGGGGCCCCGCGGAAGGCGCCAGCGATCCGCCAGCGCGTGCGCCCGACGCACCGCCGCGCAAAGCCGACCGCGCCCGGCTCAAGGGACGCGAGATCGGCGGGTGGGTGGCGGCGATCCTGGTGCCTGCCGGGATTTACTTTGGCGGCGTGTGCGGAGGATTGACCACGCAGAGCGCCATGTTTACAGCCATCCTGGGGATGGTGGTTGTCCTGTGGATCTTTGCCATCGTTGACGAGTTCATTCCGCCGATCCTTGCGATTGTGGCCACGCTCTTTATCGGGCTTGCCCCTGCATCGGTCGCGCTTGGCGGGTTCGCTTCGCCCAGTTTGATGACGGTGATCGGGGTCTTTGCGTTGGCCTCAACCATTGCCTCGTCCGGGCTGAGTTACCGCGTGATGCTCTGGGTGCTGGCTAGACTTCCCGATCGTCCGTTCTGGCAACAGACGGCCATGCTGTTTGGCGGCTTGGTGCTCTCGCCGATCGTTCCGTCAGGGAACAATCGATTATCCATGTTGCTGCCGCTGTTCCGCGACATGGCTGATGGACTCCGCCTGCCACCGCGCAGCACGGCCCTGACAGCGCTTTTCGCCGCAACGCTTTCTGGCGCGCTGCTCTTTTCTCCGATCATGGCAACCAGCAAGCCTTCAAGCATTGCCGCGCTGAACCTCCTTTCGGTGCAGGCGCAGCAGGAATTCGGAGGATTGTTCTGGCTGGTGGCGGCGGGCGCCGCGCTGGTTGGACTGCTGGCATTTCACTTTCTCTTCATGCGCTGGTTGCTGCCGGCGGAGAATCCGCACCCGTTACCGAAGGATCGCATCCGCGATCAGTTGCAGTTGCTCGGGCCGCTGACGTTTGCCGAATACTTGGCGTTTGGGGCGTTTGTAGCGTTCTTAGTGGGCACGGCCACCGTCTCGCTGCACCATGTGCAACCTTCTTGGATTGCGGGCAGCGTGCTGGTGACGCTCCTGGTCTGCGGCAGTCTGGGCAAGATGGACTTTCGGCGACAACTTGATTGGCCGATGGTGTTCTTCCTCTTGGGGATCGACAGTGTGGTGCGCATCATGAACTACCTGAAGGTGGATGCGGCGCTCACCACCGTCGTATCAGGTCACCTTGGCTTCATTCATGGCAGCGTGGAACTCTTTGTGCTCGCGGCGCTGGTGACAACCGTCGTGTTACGGATTGGACTGCCGGTTTCTGCCGGCGCGCTGGTGTCTGTCGTTATCCTGCTTCCCATCGCGGAAGTAAATCACATCAACCCGTGGATCTGCATCTTTCTTGCCGCGCTCTTCAGTGACATCTGGTTCTTTCCCTACCAGAGCTCGGTGTGGATGCAGGCGGTATCGCAGGGCGTTTCTGGAAGCATTGACCAGGCGCGGTTCACGCGCTACAATCAGGGTATGAATCTGGCGCGCGTCGCCGTGGCCTTCCTCTCTATTCCGTATTGGAAATGGCTGAAATTGCAATGACCGCACGCTGGCGCATCATCCTCCCCGGTCTATTCCTTGCGGTGACGTTCGGGTTGTTGATGGCGTTCAACTCATTCCGGCCGCGCATCATGGTGTTGCATAGTATGGGCCCCGCCGCGCCGTGGGCTAGCGAAGTTGACGCCGGCATTCGCAGTGAGTTACTCCGCAATCGCTTGCCGGTGTCCGTTGAGTGGCAGTACATGGGCGAGGAACTGGAGCGGAAATCGATACCTGCCGCCGTGGCCTCTGCGCGGCGTGCCATCGCGCGATTTGATCCGGACATCTTGATTGCCGTGGATGATGAGGCGAACGCGGAGGTCGCCAGAAACTTCGTGGGGCTCGGCCGGCCGCGGGTGGTGTTTGTGTCAGTCACCGAAGCGCCGGCGCGTTATGGTTACGAAGGACAATCTCATGTTGCCGGCATTGCAGAGATCCTTCCGCTGACCGCTATTCACGACGCGCTGCCACTGCTGAAGGATGGCAAGCTGCGGCGCGTGGCGGCCGTTGGGATGGACAGTGCCACGGGTCGGGCGGAGCTCGCTCAAGTGCGCTCGTTTCCATGGGCACCGGACATCCTGGTGGCCGCAGAACTGGTTTCTGATTTCGATCAGTTGAAACGCTTTGTCGAGGCGCGCCGCGAGGACACCGACGTTCTGTTGGTGCTGACTTACGCCGGATTGCATGTGCCGCGCAGCCAGTCCGCTACGGACGATGGCAAGCAGATTGCCCGGTGGATTGAGACTCATTCCGGCCCGCTTCCCATTGGTTTGCATGTTGCGTATGTCACCAACGGCGGGGGGCTCGGCTTCGCCCCCTCACCGAGGGACTTTGGCGAGCGCGCCATGGCAATGGCCCTTGATTGGGTTGACCCGAGTAACGGCTCGACTCCGCCCGCGATGACCACCTCCGCACACTTTGATGTCGCAATGAGCGCGGACCGTCTCCGCGCGCGTGGCGTGAGCATGCCGCCGATTTACAGGGAAGCGGCCCGACACGGCGGCCGTTACTTTCCCTAACGTGCGCAACCCCGGGGCGGTGCCGCGCCGGCGTAACCCCCCGCCCTGGTTGTGCCCGGCGGAGGGAGCTGAAACGCAGCCGGCCACGGATGGGGCTTCGCGGCAAAGCTCGCGGAGAGCGGACCAGGGTCAATGCCGTTCGGGAATCAAGCAAAGATAGCGGTGACTTTGTCCTGGGAAGAGCCCGGGGAGTCGGCGCCGGCCGGAGCGTGACCGGGCCTGACCCGTGCCCCGGCGGACACCGAGGGAAGAAGATCCCGGATTTTGATGGCGGGATGGGCCCTCACCTTTTGGGTGAGACTTCCCATGGCCTTGGGTGATTTCGCAAACCCCAGTCCCTCTTGGGTTTGCCCTCCGTGAACTCCGTGGTTCCTTTCGGTTTTTAGGATCAAGGGAGTAACCCCGCTTGTTCTTTTGGCCTCTGGCTGCGTTGGTTATCCCCCGTGCACCCTGGCTCTCTCCTTCGTCGAGTCTCAGCCACCGGGTGCTTGGGCTCTGCTCCTTCGTCGCGCCTGGCCAGAGGCCAAAACTCCTGAGCCATCTTGCCACCTTTATTTCTTTACAGCTCCTTACTCACCAGCCTTTTCGTCCTTTGCCGGAGGCTCTTCTTCGTGCGGCCCGGTCAGCCCACGCTTGCGCAGTGGCGGGAAGCCACTACGTTAACCCCTTTAATGAAAACTGCCCTTGCGCTGTTCGCCGCGTTCCTCCCCGCCGTATCTTTGATGGCGCAAACTGCCGGAGCGGTGCCCGAGCCGGCCAAGGCCACCAACCTCTGGCAGGTCTTTCTGGCCGGCGGGCCCATGATGATTCCGCTCGGCATTCTCTCGGTCATCACGGTGATGCTGATCCTCGTCTTTCTTTTCAGCATGCGCCGGGGTTGCATCGTTTCCGGCAGGTACATGCAGACGGCGGACGCCCTCATTCGCAACAAGGATTACCTCGGACTGCTCGCCATCTCGAACCGCCACAATGAAGCCGTCGCCCGTGTGATCCAGCGCACGATGGATTTCCTGACCAAAAATCCCAGGGCCACCATCACGGAGGCCCGCGACATCGCCCAGACCGAGGGCATGCGCCAGGCCAGCGCGCTCAACCAGCAGATCGCCTATCTGGCCGACATCGGCACCATCGCGCCGATGCTCGGATTGCTCGGCACGGTCATCGGCATTGTGCAATCCTTCGGCGTGATCGCGGTGGATGCCGCGGCCACCCGCCCCACCCTGCTCGCGCAGGGCATCGGCGAGGCTCTCATTGCCACCGCCACCGGCCTGCTCATCGGCATCCCGGCCATGGCCGCTTATGCCTTCTTCCGCGGGCGGGCCCAGGGATTGATCTCCGAACTGGAAATCGCCAGCACCCACCTCCTCGCCCTGCTCAGCACCAGCGGCATCAAAGTTTCCGACAAGGATCTCCCGTGAATTTCCGCGCCCATGTTTATCCCGAGCGCATCATTTTCCAGATTGCGCCCATGGTGGACATCCTGCTCTTCCTGCTGGTGTTTTTCATCATGACGTGGAACTTCGCCCGCAACGAGGCCGAGATCGACGTGAAGATCCCCGCCGCCCGCGAAGGCAAGGAAAACCGCCGCCCCGTTGGCGAGGTCATCCTCAACGTGCGGCGGGACGGCTCGATCTTCATGAACCGCCGCGCCATGTCCGCGGAGGAACTTTTGCAAACCCTCAAGCGCATCGCGGAGCTTTACCCCGACCAGGCGGTCGTTTTGCGCGGTGATCAGGACGCCGACTACAAATTCATCGTGGACGCCCTCGACATCTGCCGCGCGGCCAATATCTGGAACGTGGCCTTCGCCACCAGCAAACCGGAGTGATGCGCCTCCTTGCCACCGCCCTGCTGATGGCCTCGGCGGGAGTGATGTTCGGCCAGGAGTTTTGGCAACCGGAAGTGCGCAAGGCCATCCCGGTCGAACAAAGCTCCCCCTCCCCGGAACCACCCACCGCGCCGGCCGTTCCGTTTGAGGGCATGCCGTCGCCGCCGCGGCCAACCTCGTCCGCACCGGCCGCGGAGCCGGGATTCACTCCCTATCGCCCCCCCCGCCGGACGGAGACCACCCCGGGGGCCCCCGCGCAGTCCGTCCCGACCCCGGACGAAAATGGGGCCATCCGCCTCAGTCCGGCCAATGCCATCGGGGAAGCCGCCGCCGCGGCCGACCTTGAACGCGCCAACAGCATTTATGCGCGGAAAATGTATGACTATGCAGCCACGGAATACGAAAAATTCCTCATCGCACACCCCAAGGCCAAGGGCCGCGACATGGCCCTCTTCCGCCTGGCCGAAAGCCACCGCCTCCTCGGCAATGACGATCCCGCCCGCGCCGCCTACGAAAACCTGGTGATGGAGTTCCAGGCGGGCGAATTCGCCGGTTCCGGGGCCTACCGTTTGGGCGAGTTCCTCTACGCGGAAAAAAAATACGACGCCGCGCTTGCCCAGTTTCAGGTGGCCGCTACCCAGGCCGGCAATGACGAGGTCCGTCTCTCCGCCCGCTACAATATCGCCCGCTCCTACGATCGCCTGGGCCGCGAAGAGGAAGCGGCGAAAGCCTACGAGGAAGTCGCCGGCGTGGAGAAAAACAATCCCTACCGCGAATACGCCCGGCTTTCCCTGGCCGGGGCCGCGGCTGCCGCCGGACGAAAAACCGAGGCTCTGGAAACGTTCGGCCGGATCGCCGCCGGTTCCGGCCCCACCGCCGTGCGGGCCGAAGCCTCGGTCAAAGCCGCCGCCCTTGCCGCCGAACTCGGCGACAAGAAAAAGGCGGTCAAACTTTTCGCCGAGGCCCTCAATCTTTCCGAGTCGGGCCAATGGAAATCCGTCGCCTTTCTTGGGGCCATGCGCCTGAACTACGAACTCGGCGACTATAAAAAAGCCGCCGCCATGGCCGGGAAACCCCCCGACGGCCTGCCCGACGAAACCCGCGCCGAAATGCTTCTCCTCGCCGCCAATTCCTACCGCCAGGACGGCAACGCCCGCGCCGCCCGCGCCGTCTATGACCGGCTCCTGCTGCAGTTCCCGGACTCCGCCCCTTCGCAGGACGCCCGCTTTCACCGGCTGGTCAGCATGTATCAACTCAACGATCCCGACCTGATGGCCGAGACCGAAAAGTTCCTCAAGGAATCGTCCAACCCGAAGGAACAAGCCCAGGTGAGGTTGCTCATGGCCGAAGCGCTTTTCAAGGCCGGCAAGTATGGCGACGCCGGCCCCATCTACGCCCAACTTCTCGGCAGCGAACTGGCCGATGATTTGAAGAACAAAGCCCTCTACAAACTCGGCTGGTGCCAGGCGCAGTCCGGCGATCCGGCCGGCGCCATTCAAACCTACAGCGAATACATCGCCAAAAATCCCAAGAGTTCCAATCTTGCCTCCGCCCTCACCCAGCGCGGCCTCGCCCTCCAGCAGACGAAGGACTATCCCGCCGCCCTGAAGGATTTCGACACCCTCATCGAGAAATACCAAGGCGCCGACCGCGAACTTGCCCTGCAACAGAAAGCCCTCATCCTCGGACAGCAGCAGGATTACAAAGGCATGATCAGCGTCTTCCGCCAGTTGCTTGCCGATTTTCCCAAAAGCTCCGCCGCCGGACAGGCCAATTTCTGGATCGGCTGGGCCGCCTTCGAAGAGAAGGATTACAAGGGCGCCCTCGCCAACCTCGAAGCCGCCCGCAAGCTCGACCCGGCTCAATACGACGAGCGCTCCGGTCTTCGCATCATCCTCTGCTACTACTACCTCCAGGACCGCCCCGGCCTCCTCCGCACCATGGCCGAAAACAAAAACCTCACCATTCCTGTCGAGATCACCCGCTGGCTCGGACGCAAGAGCTTCGAAGAGGGCGACTACGCCTCCGCCGAGCAATTCCTCCTGCCCGTCCTGAAGGATCCCAAGAACACCGAACCCGAAGTTCTGATCGAACTCGCCGAAGCCCAAATCCGCCAGGGCAAGGGCAAGGCGGCGGCCGCCGCCGCCGCCAAATACCTCGAAACCGCCCGCGATCCGCGCAGCCGCGCCCGTGGCCTCATGGCCCAGGCCAACGTCGAACTGGCCGACAAAAACTTCGATCAAGCCACCAAGCTCTGCGACGAAGCCCTTCTCCTCCAGCCCGAGGGCCGCCTCAATGCCGAGGGCCGTTTTCTCACCGGTGAGATTTCCTACGCCAGGGGCGACTACGATGGGGCCGCCCGCGCCTTCATGACCATCGCCGTCCTCTACGACGACGCCTCCCTGACTCCCCGCGCTCTGCGCCGCGCCGCCGAGGCCTACAAAAAGGCCGACAACACCCTCGAATCCCAAAAAGCCCTCCACGAACTCCAACGACGCTATCCGGACTTCCCGAAAGCCGCCCATAACTCCACGGTGAATTGAACCCCGGATTGCACAGAAAATGCGCGGTTCCCGCCTCAACCCTGTCCGGGCCGCTGCCTTTATCCGTGCCCATCCGTGAAATCCGTGGTTAAAAACAAAGAGAGAACCTCGTGAGAATGAAATCGTTTCTTCGCATCGCCCTCCTGATCGCCCTCGCGGCCACGGCCTCCCCGGCCGGGGAGGCCGTCCTCAACAAGCAGGACCTCACCACCATCAAAGGCAGCATCCTTCTGCCGGAGGGTTGGTTCCTCAAGGAAGATACCGACGACGGGGTCACCATCTATCAAATCACCCGCGAAAAAATCGAGAAGGAAGGCGACCCGTTCACCACCGGCCTCATCGTCACCGTCACTCCCAAGGTCACGGAACGCACGGAAATGAAGCCCAGCGCCTATGCCCTCGATCTCCTTCCCTCCGGCGATGACGAAGGGGCCAAAGACATGATCAAAACCGAGGAGGGCCCGCTGAAATCCTTCCGCGCCGGATATTTCATCGAGGGCGAATTGGGCAACATCAAGGTCGTGAATATCGCCAAGGCCAACGATGGCACCGAGACTCTCTATTTCCTGACCTGGCAGTCACCCGAAGCGGAAGATGCCGCCCTCAAGGACCTGCGCGAAAAAATCCTGTCCTCCTTCACGCCCGACCCCGCATACTAGATTTCTCTGGAGGGCACTGCTTCGTCAGTGCCGAAGCCAGAGATTTCCCTACCCCGGCGCGCGCCGGTTGAAAATGCGGAACCAATTGCCGAAATGTTTCTTCAGCGCCTCGCGGCGCGAGAGATAATTTCCCGCCGGCGTTCCCCCTCTGCGCAGCGCCGCCAGCAGATTCGCCACACTCAGATTTTCCATCGCAAAGGCCGTTTCGCTGATGCCAACGGCCGAGGCATGGTGGGCGTCGCTGGAAGCCGTCATGGAAAGCCCGCGGTTTTTTGCGTAGGCGCGGGCCTTGTCATTAAAATTCCGGCTGGTCACCGCCGCGTTGAAAACCTCGATCGCCTCCAGAGGCAATTCGTCCAGGAAGCTCTCATGAATGCCCGCCCGCCAGCGATCATAAGGATGGGCCGGGATGGCCACGCCGCCCCGTTGCCGGATGGCCTCGAAGACCTCATGCACGGGCGCATCCCGCATGACCGGCAAAGTGGTGCCGATGCAGAGCAGATGCCCGTGAGCGGTCGAAACCTCCATGCCGGGAACGACCAGAAACCCATCCACCGGCAGCCCATCCGCCCGCTCGAGTCCCTTCTCGAGCAAGTCCTCGTGCACCTCGCAGGAATCGTGGTCCGTGATGGCAATCCCGTTCAACCCGCGGGCCCTGGCCGCGGCGATCAGCTCCTCCGGCGATGCGGCCGCATCGGCGGAATAAAACGAGTGCAGGTGCAGATCGAAGCGGTAAAGCATTGGAACGCACAATGAACGCGGGCGGGCCTGTTTTTGCAAATCCGGAAAACCCGGAATCGCCGCCTGCAAACATTGACATCGTGAACGCCTCCCACTACCTAGCGTGGAAATGAACCGCGCTCTCGCCGCTTTCTCCGGCCTCCTTTTCGCCGGACTTTCCGCGTGCGAGAAAAAAGCCGCTCCGGTCGCCCCGCCCTTGAGCGTCACAGTCACTCCCGTGATTCAGCAGGATGTCTCCGAGATGAACACCTGGGTCGGTCTGCTCGATGGCTACCAGAATGCCGACATCCGGGCCCAGATCACCGGGTATCTGCTCACGCAGAATTACAAAGAGGGCTCCTTCGTAAAAAAGGGCGATATCCTTTTCACCATTGACCCCCGGCCGTTTCAAGCGGCGTTGGCCCAGGCCCAGGCCAACTACGGCCAGGCGCTGGCTCAGGCGCAACTGGCCCAGATCACCCTCGACCGCCAGGTCCAGCTCTACAAAACGAAGGTCATCAGCCAGCAGCAATACGACACGTTTTATCAAGACGCGCAGGCGGCCATCGCGGGGGCGGCCGCGGTGCAGGCCGCGGTGCAGACCGCGCAGATCAATCTGAACTACTGCACGATTACCACGCCCTTCGACGGCATCGTGGGTCTGGCCCAGGCGCAAATCGGCGACCTCGTTGGTCCCGGGGGCACGGCTTCGGTGCTCACGCAGATGTCCCAGGTGAATCCGATCAAGGTGAACTTCTCCATCACCGAGCAGGAATATTTGCAGGCCTACGATCTTCTCAGTCAATTGCAGGCCGGCACGGTGGACAACGGCGAGGCAAAGCTGCAGCTCAAGCTGGCCGACAATACGATCTATGAGCGCAGGGGGCGCTTCGATTTCGTCAACCGTCAGGTCAATACCGCCACGGGATCCATCCAGATCACGGCCCTTTTTCCCAACGATGACAACAAGCTGCGTCCCGGACTTTTTGCCCGCATCACCGCACCCGTGGCGGAACTCAAGGGGGCCCTCGTCGTTCCGCAGGCCGCCACGATGGAGTTGCAAGGCGGATATCTCGTGGCGGTGGTGGGCCCGGACAACGTCGCCAATCCGGTCCCGGTGAAGCTGGGTCCGGTCCAGGGTCCGATGCAGGTGATTACGGGAAACGTCAAAGTCGGTGACAAGGTGGTGGTCGGCGGAGTGGAAAAAATCCGGCCGGGCCTCAAGGTGAATCCGTCCCCCTGGCAACCGCCCGCGCCCGCGGCGAAGCCCTCCCCGTCCGCCACCCCGACGCCGAAACCGTCCCCCGCCGCCTAGAGCCCGCGCATGTCGAATTTCTTCATCCGGCGGCCCATCGTTGCGATGGTCATCGCCATCATCACGGTTATCGTGGGCCTCGTCTCGATGGCCGGACTGCCCGTGGCGCAGTTCCCGAATATTGTTCCTCCCCAGATCCAGGTTTCGACCACCTATGTCGGCGCCGACGCCCTCACCGTCGAACAATCGGTGGCCACGCCGATCGAGCAGCAGATGAGCGGGGTCGAGGGCATGGAATACATGTATTCCATCAACGCCAACAACGGCATGATGACCCTCAACATCATCTCGGGCATCAACACCAGCCCGACCACGGATCAGATTCTGGCCCAGATGCGGCAAACCCAGGCCTCCCCGCAGCTTCCCAGCGCCGTGCGCAACTTCGGCGTGACGGTCGATCAGGCCTTCGCCTCCCCGCTGGGCGTGTTCGTTCTTTATTCGCCCAACGGCTCCTACGATCCGACTTTCCTGGCCAACTACGCCTACATCAACATCAACGACCCGATGACCCGCGTGAACGGCATCGGATCGGTCAGCATTTTCGGCGCCGGTCAGTATGCCATGCGCGTCTGGGTGCAGCCCGACCGGTTGGCCACCTTGAACATCACCGTGCCCGAGGTGATCAACGCGATCGAGGCGCAGAACAACGTGAATCCCGCCGGCCAGATCGGCGGCGAACCGGTGCCGGACGGACAGGTCTTCACCTTCACGGTCAACACCACCGGACGACTGACCACGACCAAACAATTTGAGGATATTGTCATCCGGGCCAACTCCGACGGCTCGATCGTGCGGGTGCGGGATGTGGCGCGGGTGGATCTCGGCGCCCAGGTTTACAACCTGCGCGGACGTTTCCAGGGACAGAACGCCGCCATTGTTTGTGTTTATCAACAGCCGGGTTCGAATGCCGTGGCGACGATGAATGAGGCCCGGGCGCTTTTCGAAACCCTGAGCCAGAACTTCCCGCAGGATCTGCAATACACCGTGGCCCTCGACACGACCCTGGCTGTGACCGAGGGCGTGAAGGAAATCGTCAAGACGCTCTTCGAGGCCATGGTTCTCGTGATTCTGGTCGTCTTTATTTTCCTGCAAGGCTGGCGGGCGACGTTGATTCCGCTCATCGCCGTGCCGGTTTCCCTTATCGGCACGTTTGCGTTGTTTCCCATTCTCGGATTTTCCATCAACACGCTTTCCCTCTTCGGCCTCGTCCTCGCCATCGGTCTGGTGGTGGATGATGCCATCGTGGTGGTCGAGGCCATCGAAAGCCACATCGAGGAAGGCATGTCGCCGAGGGACGCGGCGGTCAAGGCCATGTCGCAGGTTTCCGGCGTGGTGGTGGCGGTGGCCCTCATCCTTGTCGCGGTCTTCGTGCCGACGATTTTCATCCCCGGCATCACCGGGCAGATGTATCAACAATTTGCCGTGACCATGGCGGTCTCGGTCGTCATCTCGGCCTTCAACGCGCTGACGCTCAGTCCCGCGCTGGGCGCGTTGTTGCTGCGTCCGAAAAAAGAATCCCACGGTCCCCTGGCGAAGTTTTTCGGCTGGTTTAACAAAGTCTTCGGCAAAGCCACCGACGGGTATGTCGGCATCTGTGGCGCGGCCATCCGGAAGCTGGTCATCAGTTTGGTATTTCTCCTTTTCCTGTCGTTGCTGGGCCTGGGCATCGGCTCGAAACTGCCCTCCGGTTTTATTCCCGAGGAGGATCAGGGCTATGTGTTCGGTGCGGTCCAGCTTCCGCGCGCGTCCTCGCTGCAACAGACCGACCTGGCCTGCAGCCAGATTGAAGACATCCTGCGCAAGACGCCGGGCGTGGAATATGTCACGACGGTGGTCGGGTTCAATCTGCTCAGCAGCGTGCAGGCGACGTATAACGGGTTTTTCTTCATCACCCTGAAACCCTGGGACGAACGCAAGACAGCGGAGTTGCAGGTCGATGCCATCATGAAGCGCATCAACGCGGAATTGCACGGGCTGACCAAACCCACCGCGGCCTTTGCTTTTCCGCCGCCGGCCATCCCCGGCATCGGCACGGCGGGCGGGGTCACGTTCATTCTGGAGGACCGCTCCGGTGGCGATGTGGACTTTATTGCCAGCAACACGAAGGCCTTCATGGCGGCGGCGGCCAAGCGGCCCGAGCTGACCGGACTCTTCACCACCGCGTTGTGGGATGTCCCGCAGATCAACCTCAAGGTCGATCAGGCCCAGGCCATGATCCAGGGGGTGAACCTCAGCGATGCCTACGAGACGCTGCAAACGTTTCTTGGCGGCTACTTCGTCAACTATTTCAACCGCTTCGGCCTGCAATGGCAGGTCTATGTCCAGGCCGAGGGCGAATACCGCACGGACATCAATAATCTGGGTGTCTTCTATGTGGCGAACAAGGCCGGCGACTCCGTCCCGGTGTCGTCCTTCATCACCACGGAAAAAACCTCCGGGCCGGAGTTCACCATGCGCTACAACATGTTCCGCTGCTCGCAGATCAACGCCGGGGTGGCCCCGGGCTACAGCACGGCCCAGGCCATGAGGGCGCTGGAGGAAGTCTTCCAGGAGATGCCTCCGGGCATGGGCTACGATTACTTCGGCATGTCCTATCAGGAATGGCTGGCGGCAAAAGGCGTGCCCGCCTCGGCGATCTTCGGGCTTTCCCTGCTGTTCGTCTTCCTCATCCTGGCGGCGCAATACGAAAGCTGGTCCCTGCCGTTCAGCGTGCTCCTGAGCACGCCGATCGCGGTCTTCGGCGCATTTGCCGGACTGCTGATCCGGGACATGCAGAACAACCTCTACGCCCAGATCGGCCTGGTTATGCTCATCGGCCTGGCCGCGAAAAACGCCATCCTCATCGTGGAGTTCGCGCGGGATGAGTATGAAAAAGGCAAACCGCTCATCGAGGCCACTCTGGCCGGGGCGCGTCTGCGTTTGCGGCCGATTCTCATGACCGCCTTCGCCTTCATTCTCGGCACCCTGCCGCTGGCCATGGCGTCGGGTTCCGGCGCAGTCTCGCGCCGCATCCTCGGCACGACCGTCATCGGCGGCATGCTGGCCTGCACCTTCATTTCCATCTTTCTCATTCCCGTCACTTTCTATCTGGTGGAGAAGTATTTCGTCGGGAAAAAGAAGGAGGAGACTCCGGCAAAGTAACTCCGGATGGAGGGCCCGGCTTTGTCCGGGCCCCCGATCAGGGAAACGACAGCCGGGTCTTCGAGACAGGCGGCCGAAGGCAGAGCGAAGCGTTTCCCTCCAGGCCTACTGCCAGTAGCCGGACCGCCAGTAGATGCGTCCCGCCAGGTAGGATTGGGGATTGATCCACAGGAGTCCGGGCCGGGGCCTTTCCACCCAGCGACCGTTGATCCATTCCCAATCGTCATTCTTCCAGGCCCAGTATCCTCGTATCCAGTAGGGGTCGGCCATCTTTGGCGGGGATTCTTTCGTATCCTCAAAGTATGTGCCGAAAGGCGGTTCGGCCGGCTCGGGTTTTTCCGCCACGAATTCCTGCGGCTGGTAGACCTCGCCGCCGGGATGGAAGGGGCCATGGGGTTTTCCGGAATCGGAGAGGGGCGAACACCCACCCAGCAGAGCCAGGCCGCTGACGATGAGAAGGACAGACTTCATGCGCGCGCGGGGGCGGAGGTCAAAACCAAGGCTTCGTGTCTTCGACCGCCTTGATGCGCCGCTGCAATTCCAAATCGTCCCAGCGGCCCGTCCGCTTCAGATAAGCGATGTATTCCTGCTTCGAGAGCTTCTGGGCGTTGTGGGGGACAATCCGTCCATCACGGAGTCCGCTCTCCACCCCCGCATTGCGCACAAGCAAGGTAATCAGATATCCGGCCCCGCTCAGGATCAACACAAGAATGAGGACCGCGCCGAAGATTCTCATGAGCGGAGGCCGGCCGGCGCTGGGATGGTTTTGTTCATCAAGTCCGTCTTCTTCTCTATCATGGGCGTCAACCCATCCGCGCGATTGACAGCGGACGCCTCCGCCTTTACCTACCGGTGCTGATGAAACGCGCAGCCGCAGTCGTTCTCGGTTTGGGGGTCTTTGTTTCCTGCGGGAAAAAAGTCGAGCAGGCCCCGCCGCCTCCGCCTGCGAGTTTTGTCGTGGCGCACACGCAGGATGTGCCGTTCACCATCACGACGTTCGGCAATTGCGACACGATCGCGAATGTGACCTTGCAGGCCCAGGTGACCGGCAACCTTTTGCGCTATGCCGTCGCCCAAGGCGTGATGGTGAAAAAAGGCGACCTCATTGCGGAGATTGCCCCGGCGCAGTTTCAAGCCGCGGTGCAGGAGGCGCAGGGCAGTCTCGATGCGGCCGAGGCGGCGCTGGCCAACACCGACGTCACGCTCCAGCGTCAGCAGGCTCTCTATAAAACCAAGACCATCGACCTGGCGGACTTGCAAACGGCGGAGGCCAATCAGCTCAGCGCGCAGGGTCAGGTGCTCACGGCCCAGGGCGATCTCGCCACCGCGCAAATCAATCTCGGCTATTGCACCATCACCTCGCCCATCGATGGCAAGACCGGGCTCTACACGGTGGATGCAGGCAATCTCGTCACGGCGAACACCACGCAGATCATGAATATCCGGACGATCGATCCGATCTATGGGAATTTCACCATTTCGGAAAACGACTTCGACCGGGTGCGGCAGTATTTAGCCAGCGGGGAATTGGCGGTGGAGGTCAGCATCCCCGGCGCGCCGGACAAGAAAATCCCGGGCAAGCTCACGTTTATCAACAACACCATCGCCAGTTCCACCGGCACGCTGATGTTGCAGGCCACCTTCCCCAATCCCGACAGCGTGCTGTGGCCCGGGTTGTTTGTGAACGTGGAACTCGTGCTCACCGTGCTAAAAGATGCCGTCGTGATTCCCGCGCCCTGCGTCATGATCGGCCAGCAGGGTCCCTATGTCTTTCTCGTCAATTCTGACAATACGGTGAAAATTCAATTGGTCACCCTGACCCAGCGGCAGGGCGACAGCACCGTGATCGCGACGGGAGTGAAGGCCGGGGACAAGGTCATCACCGCCGGCCAGCTTGGCCTGGCCAACGGCCAGAAAATCACGCCGGGCGGCTGGCTGCCTCCCGTGTCGGTCACAGATCGCCTGCCTTCACCAACGCCGACCCCGGCGGAATAATCGGCCGGGCCCGCCGCTCATGAATCTCTCAGAGCCCTTCATCCGCAAGCCGGTAATGACGACGCTTTGCGCCGTCTCGACGGCCATCTTCGGGATCGCGGCCTATTTTGCGCTGCCGGTGAGTGACCTGCCCGACGTGGCCTATCCGGTCATCTCCGTCACCACAAACTACCCGGGGGCGAGTCCGCAGATCATGGCGAACAACGTCTCGACGCCGCTGGAGATCCAGATGATGCAGATCGAGGACCTCAATCTCATCACCTCGCACAACCAGGAAGGCACGAGCAACATCATCCTTCAGTTCGGCCTCGACAAGGACACGGGCCAGGCCGAGGCCGAGGTGCAGGCCGCCATCCAGCGTGCCATGGGCAACCTGCCCACCACCCTGCCAGCCCCGCCGAGTTTCCAAACCACGAACCCGAATACGCAGCCCATCGTGTACATCACACTGGGCAGCGACACCATGACGGCGGGCGACCTTTACGACTACGCCAACAACATCGTGGCTCAGCGCATGATGATGCTTGACGGTGTGTCCAACGCGCAGGTTTACGGTTCGCCGCGCGCGGTCTGCATCCAGGCGGACGCCAACGCGCTTTCCGCCCGCGGCCTCACCGTCCTCGACCTGGCCAATGCGATTTCCACTCAGAACGTCTTTATTCCCGGCGGCCAGCTCTCCGGGAATAACATGCAGTTCATCATCAACCCCAAAGGCCAGTTGCTCGATGCCGAGGCCTACAAGGACATCATCGTGCGCTACGAGGACGGCGCCCCTGTGCGCATTCGCGACGTCGCCACGTCCATCGAGGGCGTGCAGAAGCAGTATCTCAACAGCAACTTCTGGTCGCGACAGTTTTCCAAATACTCCGCCACCCAGGTCGTCGCCGTCACGCCTGCTCCCGGCGCGAACGATGTCCAGGTGGCCGGGGCCGTTCGCGCCACGCTGAAGAAATTGCAGGACTCCCACGCCCTGCCCGGCTCCATCGTTTCCTGGGTCAACTACGACCGTTCCGTCCAGATCGTGGAGAGCATCGACGATGTGAAACTCACCATCCTCATCGCCTTTGCCCTTGTCGTCCTGGTGGTATTCCTCTTCCTCGGCCGCGTGCGCGAGACGGTGGTGCCCACCATCGCGCTGCCCCTGGCCCTCCTTGGCACTTTTGCCGTCATGCTCATGCTCGGCTTCAGCCTCGACAACCTCTCGCTCATGGCCCTCACCCTCGCGGTCGGTCTGCTGGTGGACGATGCCGTGGTCGTGCTGGAAAATACCGTGCGCCACCTCGACCAGGGCAAACCCCCGACGATGGCCGCGTTGCTCGGCGCGAAGGAGATCAGCTTCACCGTGTTGTCGATGACCCTCTCGCTCAGCGCGATCTTCATCCCGATTGTCTTCATGCCGGGCCTCATTGGCCGCATGTTCCACGAGATGGCGGTGACCATCGTGACGGCGATCGTCCTCTCCGGCGTGATCGCCATCGTGGTTTCGCCCATGGTCTGCGCCCGCCTCCTCAAAAAATCCGAACGCGAAAACGCCTACCAACGCTGGTTCAACAAATATTTTGACGGATTCAAGGCCCGCTACCGCCGCTCGCTCGTGTGGGTGATGGAACGCCACGCCCTGGCCCTCATCGTCTGGCTCGTCTCGCTCGCGGGCACGATCTACCTGTTTATCATCGTGCCGAAAGGCTTCATGCCCGTCGGCGACAGCAGCATGATCCGCGGCGTCTTCCTTTCCGCCGAGGGGGTTTCCCCCGCGCAGATCCAGGACTACCAAAACCAGATGCTGAAGATTTTCCAGGCCGACCCGGCCGTGACTCAGGCCATCACGGTCACCGGACTGCAAGACAGCCAACTCACCAACTCGATGGGTCTGCTCGTTCTCCTGCTCAAGCCCGAGAACCAGCGCGAGCCCATCGAGGAAGTCAGCGCGCGCATCACCCGGGCCATCAAAGAAAAAGTCCCGGGCGTCCTTCCCCTCATCGCCCCGTATCCCACGCTGAACATCGACACCGGAGCCACCCAGAACACCCAGGGCGCCTACGCCTACCAGCTTACCAGCACCGATCCCGACCTGCTCTATGCCAGCGCCGAGAAACTCATCGCCAAGCTGCGGGCCACCCCCGGTTTTTCCGGCGTTTCCAGCGACATGCGCATGAACACCCCCGTGCAGGAGATGGAAATCCTCCGCGACCAGGCTTCAACGTATGGCGTCTCGGCCCAGCAGATCGAGAACACCCTCGCCGCCGCCTTCTCCCAAGGTTTGGCCGGCCAGATCCAGACGCCGCTCAATGTCTATTGGGTCATTCTTGAAGTCCTCGATCGCCAGCGGGCCCGACTCAAGGATCCCGCCCTCCTCTGGGTGCGCAACGCCTCCAAGGCCCTCGTCCCTCTCGGTTCCCTCGTGCGCATGCACGTCAAGACCGGACCCGAATCCATCAGCCACATCAATCAGATCACCTCCGTCACCATCTTCTATAACCTCGCCCCCGGCACCGCCACCGGCGACGCCACCACCGCGCTGGGCCAAGCCGCGCAGGAAATTCTGCCGCCCTCCGTCGTTGGCTCACCCGCCGGCGCCAGCCAGCAATTCATCCAGACGGTCAAAGCCATGGTGGGGCTCCTCCTCGTCGCCCTCTTCGTGATGTACATCATCCTCGGCATTCTCTATGAGAGCTACATCCATCCCCTCACGGTGCTCTCCACCCTTCCCGTGGCCAGCCTGGGCGGCCTGGCCACGCTGCAACTCTTCGGCATGACCCTCGATCTCTACGGGTTCATCGGCCTGTTCCTGCTTCTCGGCCTGATCAAGAAAAACGGCATCATGCTGGTGGACTTCGCCATTCAACGCCGCAAGGAGGGCCTGGGCATCGAGGCGGCGGCGATCGAGGCCGCCATCGAACGCGTGCGGCCCATCTTGATGACGACCTTCGCCGCCATCTTCGGCGCGATGCCGATGGCCCTGGCCTTCGGCGCGGACGGTTCCTCGCGTCAACCGATGGGGCTTTGCATTGTGGGCGGCCTCATCGTCGCGCAGGTGCTTACGCTTTTTTGCACCCCGGTGTTCTACGTGTACATGGAAAGGTTCCAGGAGGGCTACCTCGACAAAATCGCCTTCTTCAAACGCGGTGCAGACAAGGAAACCGCGGGCGAGCCGACCTGAAGTGGACAACCTCCCGTCGCCCCGATAGTCTCGCCCGCATGAAAAGCATGACCGGTCACGGGCGCGGCGACGCCGTCGTCAAAGGCGTCCGCGCCGTGGTGGAATGTTTTTCCGTCAATCGCAAGCAGAGCGAAGTCACGGTGGCCGCTCCGCGTGATCTGGCCTGGATGGAGCCGCGCTTGCGCGAGGAAGTGCTCAAGCGCGTGGCCCGCGGCAAGGTGCAGGTTTCCCTCGTGGTCGAACGCGCTCCCGCGGCAGCGGCGGTCCTGATCGACCCGCGGCGGGCGGCGGATTTCCTGCGCGAGGCCCGTGCCCTGCAAAAAAAACTCGGACTCACCGGCGAGGTCCGTCTCGAAACGGTGCTGTCCGCCCCGGGGGTTCTGAGGGCCCGCGAGGAAACGGGTCCGGACACCTGGCCCTTGGTGAAACGTGCGCTGGACGGCGCGCTCGAGGCCATGCTGGCGATGCGGGCGCGGGAAGGGGCTCATCTCAAAAAGGAATTGCTCGGTGCCGTCGCCCGTATGGAAAAATTGGTCAAGCGCATCCGCGTGCTGGCCCCGCGGGTGCCGAAACGCCAGCGCGAGAGTATGCTCCGCCGTCTCGAGTCCGCCCGCCTGCCGCTGGACATTCTCGATCCGCGTCTGGCCACCGAGATCGCGATCTTTGCCGAACGCTGCGACATCACCGAGGAACTCGAACGGCTGGAAAGCCATTTCGCGCAGTCCCGCCAGAACCTCGCGGCCGACGGCCCGGTCGGCCGCACCCTGGAATTTCTGGCCCAGGAAATGGGCCGCGAGTGGAACACGGCGGGCTCCAAAGCCAACGATGCGGAAATTTCCCGGCTTGTGGTGGACGCGAAAGCGGAGCTTGATAGGCTGCGCGAGCAACTGGCCAACATTGAATAGCCGCTTTCGACGCTCCGGAATTCTCTTTGTTCTCTCCGCGCCCTCCGGCGCGGGGAAGACCACGCTCTGCTCGGCCCTGCGGCAAAAGCCCGATTTCGTCTATGCCGTCTCCTGCACCACCCGCGCCCCCCGTCCGGGGGAAATCGAAGGCGAGGATTATTTTTTCATCGGAGATGAGGAATTCGCGCGCCGCGCCGCCGCGGATGAGTTCCTCGAGAAGGCCGAGGTGCACGGGCGCCGCTACGGCACCTTGAAGAGCACCGTGCTCGACAATCTGGACAAGGGCATCGATGTGCTCATCGACATTGATACCAAGGGCGCGGCCTTCATTCGTGATTGCGGCGATCGCTTTATTCTCGATGCCCTCGCCGACGTCTTCATCATGCCCCCCAACCTCGAGGAACTGCGGCACCGGCTGACGAAGCGCGGCACCGAGACCAACGAGCAGATCGCCGTCCGCCTGCACAATGCCGCCGCGGAGATGCGGCACTGGCGCAGATACAAGTACGCCATCATCAGCGGCTCGATGGAGGAGGACATCGAGAAATTCCGCGCCGTCATGCGGGCCGAACGCTACCTCAGCCGCCGCCTGGTCGAAACATGAAAACCATCATCCTCGGCGTGAGCGGCTCCATCGCCGCCTACAAAGCGGCTGATCTCACCAGCCAGCTGGTGAAACGCCATCACACCGTCTTTGCCGTGCTGACGGAGAATGCCGCGCAGTTTGTCGGCCCGATGACGTTTCAAACACTTTCCAAAAATCCTGTCACGAGCGGCGTCTTCGACGAACGCGACTCGTGGCGTCCGACCCACATCGATCTGGCCGATCGCGCCGATCTCCTTCTCATCGCACCAGCCACGGCCAACATCATCGCCAAGCTCGCGCTGGGCATCGCCGACGATGCCCTCACCTCCCTCGCCCTGGCCACGCGCGCACCACTGCTCATCGCTCCGGCCATGAATGGAAAAATGTGGCTGCACGCGGCCACGCAGCAAAATATCGCGACCCTCAAATCACGCGGCGCGGAATTTATCGGACCCGGGGAAGGAATGTTGGCCTGCGGATATGAAGGTCTCGGACGGCTCTGGAATGTGAGCGAAATCGCCGCGAAGGCTGATGAAATCTTGCTCCGCGGGCCGGACTGATTTTTCTTCGCATCGGCTTCCCAAAAAAAATCAAGTGAAAAACAAAAAAAATTGTTGACGAAGTTTCATCAGAGAACTATTCACATCAGGCAGTTAGTTATTCACATGATTTTCACAATTTTTTCGCATTTGCGAACAGAAAGGGGGGAGAATTGATGCCCGCTAAAAAGAAACCCGCCGCTAAAAAAGCAGCTCCAGCCAAGAAGGCTGCAGCCAAAAAGCCAGTCGCTAAGAAGACTGTTGCTAAGAAAAAGAAATAATCCGTTTTTCGCCTTGGGCGAATAACATATCCAATTTGGGAGAGGCCTCTGGCTTCTCCCAAATTTTTTTTGCGCTGAAGGCCCGGCCGCCCTACAACCAACGCCGTGTCAATCTATCTGGATTCAGCTATTGAGGCCGCGCAGGCGGCGGGGGGATTTCTTCGCGCGCATTTTGGGCGTCCGTTGAATGTCGATGCCAACGAGGCGCACGACATCAAGCTGGAGCTGGACCGCCGCAGTCAGGCCCTGATCGAATACCTCCTGCTGGAGAAGTTTCCCGACCATGCCATTTATGGCGAGGAAGGGATGCGCGGCGATCCCGCCAGCGAGTTTCAATGGGTGATTGATCCCATCGACGGCACGGTGAATTTTTTCTACGGCGTGCCGCATTTCGCCATCTCCATCGCCTTGCGGCAGGACGGAAAAATCATCGCGGGCGTGATCTATGATCCGATGCGGGATGAACTCTGGGCCGTGGAGGAAAACGGAACCCCGTTGTTGAACGGTCAGCCCATCGCGGTGAGTGATCGGACGTCCTTGAGCGAAGCCATCGTCTCGGTCGGCGTAGCCAAGTCCCTTGATTCGATCAATCGCGGTCTGCCGCTTTTCGAGCGCCTGGTGCGGTCGGCCAAAAAATGCCGCATGATGGGCAGCGCCGCACTCGACATCGCTTACGTGGCCAGCGGACGCTTGGACGCCTACGTGGAAAGCCAGATCAGCCTCTGGGATGTGGCGGCGGGGATTCTCTTGGTCGAGCGGGCCGGCGGCAAGGTCGTGCTGGAACCGCATGCGACTGCGGCGGACAAATTTTCCATCGTGGCCTCGAGCGGAAAGCTCGATCTGGGATTGTAATGTTTGCCACCGGCATCGGCTACGACGTCCACCGCTTCCTTGAGGGGCGTCCGCTCATTTTGGGCGGCGTGCGCATCCCGCATGCGATGGGGCTGGAAGGGCATTCGGACGCCGACGTGCTGTGTCATGCCATCGCGGATGCGCTGCTGGGCGCGGCGGGGGAACCCGACATCGGACATTATTTTCCCAACACCGACGAGTCGCTCCGCGGCATCAGCAGCATCGAGATTTTGCGGCAGGTGCAGGCTGTGCTGACAAAAAAGTCTGTCGTCATTCTCAACATCGACGCCACGCTGATTGCTGAGATGCCCAAGATCGCGCCGCATCTTTCCGCCATGAAGGCGGCGTTGGGCGGGGCCCTCAGTTTGCCGCCGCAGCGCATCGGCATCAAGGCGACGACCAACGAGGGGATGGGTTTTCTCGGGCGCGGAGAAGGTATTGCGGCCATGGCCGTGGCCGCAGTGGACCGCAGCGACGAGTTTTGAATTTGCGTCGCGGGCGGCCTTCCCTCAGATTACCGCCCTGCCGCAGGCCAGCATGGATCCCGAACAGGTCCGGCGCTTCGCCGGGGAACTGACGCGTTTCAACACCGACCTGCAAAACCGGCTGGCCGCCCTGACCGCGAGATTCAATGCTCCGGGCGACACCTGGCAGGATCAGGAAAACCTCAAATTTGCCGGGGAGTTCAAGGACACCATGAAAGTGTTTAAGTTTGCCTTCAGGTTCAGGGGTAAGAAGTCGCGGCGGCCCCGACTCCTGCGCTTGAACTTCATCCTGATCTCTCTTTGACTGTGCCCCCGGCATGTCCCTTCGTTTCTTTAATTCCCTGACCCGCCAGATCGAGGATTTCCAACCCCTCGAATCCGGCCGCGTGCGCATGTACACCTGCGGGCCGACAGTCTACAATCACGCCCACATCGGCAATTTCCGCGCTTACGTTTTTGAAGACCTGCTGCAACGGCATCTGGAATTC
Source organism: Chthoniobacter flavus (assembly GCA_945860745.1). Lineage (GTDB taxonomy): Bacteria > Verrucomicrobiota > Verrucomicrobiia > Chthoniobacterales > Terrimicrobiaceae > CAMASH01. Next base: position 54,074 of record CAMASH010000010.1, read on the forward strand.
CGGGGGTTCAAAGTTGAGCGGGTGATGAATCTGACCGATGTGGATGACAAGACCATCCGCGGTTGCCGCGCGCAGGGTGTGCCGCTGGCGGAGTTCACCAAGCCGTTCAAGCAGGCCTTCTTTGAGGATCTGGCCGCGCTGCGCATGCGCAGTGACGGGCAATTTCCCGAGGCCACGGCGGATGTTCACATTGCGCGCATGATCGAAATGATCGGGACTTTGGTGGAACGCGGCCACGCTTATCGCGCGGAGGACGGTTCGGTCTATTTCCGCATCGGTTCGTTTCCCCCCTACGGCCAACTGGCCCATTATAACCTGGAGGAGCTGAAACCTTCCGGCCGGGTGAGCAGCGACGAATACGAGAAGGAACAAATCGGCGACTTTGCCCTGTGGAAAACCTGGACCGCGGCGGATGGCGACGTCTCTTGGGAAAGCCCGTGGGGCCGCGGGCGTCCGGGCTGGCATATCGAATGCAGTGCCATGGCCACCGGGTTGCTGGGACCGCAACTCGACATCCACTGCGGCGGCGAGGACAATATCTTTCCCCATCATGAAGCAGAAATCGCGCAGAGCGAGTGCGTGACCGGTCTGCCTTTTGTGCGGCTGTGGATGCATTGCAAACACCTCCTGGTGGAGGGAAAAAAGATGGCCAAAAGCGAGGGCAATTTTTTCACTTTCCGCGATCTGGCCGCACGGGGATGGACCGGACGTGAGGTCCGCTACACCCTGCTGGCCGTCAAGTACCGCGAACCGCTCAATTTCACATTCGAGAGCCTGGAAGCCGCCCGGAAGTCCCTCGCGCGTTTCGATGAATGGTCGCGAAGGCTGGAGGGGGGGTCCGCCGGGACGGCCGAAATGCTCCCCCCGGAACTCGACCCCGAAAAATTCGGCGCCGCCCTGGATGAGGATTTAAATATCTCCGCCGCGCTGGGGGCGCTTTTTGATTTGATCCGGGATTCCAACCGGCTCTTTGACGAAGGCGCGCTTTCGCCCGGGCAGGCCAGGAGCCTGCTGGCCTGGCGCGACCGCATCAACTCCGTCCTGGCCCTGGCACCCGACGTGGAGAACATCCCGGAGGATGTCGCGAAACTGGCCGCCCGGCGGGCCGAAGCGCGGGCGGGCAAAGACTGGGCGGCCAGCGATGCACTGCGGGATCGGTTGCTGGCCCTGGGCTGGCAGGTCAAGGACACCAAGGACGGACAGAAACTATCGCCCAAGGGATAGGGTTGGTGCAGCAACGCAGCGGAAAACTCACGTTTTCCGCTACAAAACCACGAGGCCTTCAGCCACTCAAAATCTCCCCGCGATCTCCAAAGATCGCGGTCCCCACCCGCACCAAGGTGGAACCCTCCGCAATGGCCACCTCGAAGTCGCCGCTCATGCCCATGGACAGGGTGGGAAGGGGCCTGGCGGTCTTGACGGCGATCTCGTCGCGGAGTGCCCGTAACTTCACGAAGAACGGCCGCGCCGTTTCCGCCTCCTCCGCGTAGGGGGCGATGGTCATCAGTCCCTCCACCTGCACGCGCGGGAGGGCGAGCAATTCGCCGATCTGTTCGCGCAAGACCTCCGGGTCGAAACCGAATTTTGTGCCTTCGCCGGACACATTCACCTCCAGCAGCACACGCGGGAACAGCCCCAGTTCCGCCGCGATGCGGTCGATGTCCCGCGCCAGTTCCGCCGTGTCCACACCGTGGATCAGATCGACCACCGGCAGCACCTTGCGGATCTTGTTTTTCTGTAAGTGGCCGATGAGATGCCAGCGGAGGGCGGCGGGCAGGAGCGGGGCTTTGGCCAGAAGCTCCTGCACCCGGTTCTCGCCAAAAATCGCCTGCCCGCCGTCGAAGGCTTCGCGCACCGCCTCCACGGACCGGGTCTTCGACACCGCCACCAAGCCGACCTCGCCCGGATTCCGGCCGGCCTTAAGCGCGGCCGCGTCCATGCGGGCACGTATTTCTTCCAATCGCCGGATGATGGTACTCATAAGAAAAAGTCTTATTTACGGTGGAGGTGCATTAGTTTATCTTATTCTCCGACGTTCGATGCAAATCCAATCCTTCAAGGTCTTTTCCGACCTCGCGGAGACCGCCAGTTTTTCCCGTGCTGCCGAGATCAATGGCATCACCCAGAGTGCCGTGAGCCAGCAGATGCGGGCCATCGAGCAACGCTATCATGTGAAACTGATCGAGCGGGGGCGGAAAAACTTTTCCCTCACGCCGGAGGGCCGGGCTTTTTTGGAGGCCAGCCGCGAGATCCTCGGCACGCTGGAAGGCCTGGGCAGCCGCATTCACGAACTGCAAAACGTCGTGGCCGGCGAACTCCGCATCGCCACCATTTTCAGCATCGGCCTGCATGAATTGCCGCCCTACTTGAAATCCTTCCGCCGCAGTTATCCCGAGGTGGAGGTGCGGGTCGAATACCGGCGCTCCTCGGAGATCTACACCAGCCTGCTGGAAGGCCGGGCCGATCTGGGCCTGGTGGCCTACCCCGCCACCCGCCGGGGACTCAGGATCATTCCTTTCTGGAGCGACCGCCTGGTCCTCATCTGCCCGCCCGGGCATCCGCTGGCCGCGCGGCGGCGCATTGCCTTTTCCGCTTTGCAGGGGGAAAATTTCATCGCCTTCGAGCCCGATCTGCCCACCCGCCGGGCGATCGACCGCAAACTGCGCTCGGCCGGCGTGCGGGTGAAGCTCGCCCTGGAGTTTGACAACATCGAAACGGTCAAACGCGCGGTCGAGGTGGAGAATGCCGTTTCGATCGTTCCGGAAACCGCCGTGCGTCACGAAGTGGAATCGGGCTCGCTGGTCGCCGTCGAGTTTGACGCGGAGGACATGCTGCGTCCCCTTGGGGCCCTGGTCCGGCGGTCGGCCCGCATTTCCCCCGCTTTGCGGGAGTTTCTCCTCCTTCTGGAAAACACGGAGATCAAAGGCTCTCCCGCTCCCGCCCGCTCGCGTCACAAGAGCGGAAGCTGATTGCCCGCCGGCGGTCCGAGGGCCGCGCGCGGGATGATGGTTGCACTTTTTCCTCTCCGCGCTAGGAAGGAAGGGCCATGAGGGTTCTCTTCCTGTTTTCGCTTTCACTCGTTTTGCTTTCGGCCTGCTCGACCAAGACACCGACTGTTCGTCCGACCGCGCAGCAGTTGAAATTGGAGAGCTACGCAACCCGGTATCTGGGGGACAACAACCGGGTCGTGACCAGACATACCAAGGCGGCCAAGCCGCAAGGGGGCGGATATTGGAAGGGCGAGGGCGTGAGCGGCCCGGCTTCCATCGTGATCGATCTGGGCCGCCAGGAGGCGCGTTTTTACAAGGGCGGCGAGTTGGTCGGCAGGTCGCCGATTTCCAGCGGACGGGAGGGCTACCGCACGCCGACCGGAAGCTTCAGCATCAGGCAAAAGAACGCGGACCATCTTTCCAACCTTTATGGGGACTATGTGGACAGTGCGGGGAATGTGGTGGTGAAGAACATTGGCATTCACGAGGACCGCCGGCCGCCGGGCACTTCGTTCCAGGGCGCGCCCATGCCGTATTTCATGCGCATCACGGGAGGTGTCGGCATGCATGCCGGCTATTTGCCGGGAATTCCGGATTCTCATGGCTGCATCCGTATGCCCATGGAGATGGCGGAGATTTTTTTTGCGAATGCCCCCTCCGGCACGCCGGTCCAGGTGACGCATTAAGCGCCTGCCGGGGCAAAGACCACGCCGACCGGTGTTCCGACCTCGGCGCTCTGGCCGGTGGCGGTCAACTGGCCGGTGGAGGGATCAATTTGCAGGACGGTGATTTTGTTGTCCTTCTGCCCGGCAACCACCAGCCATTTTCCGGTGGGATCGATGTCCATGCCCCAGGGGGTTTGCACGCCGGCGGGGGCATTTTCGACGAGGGTGAGTTTTCCGTCCGCACCGATCGCAAAAACCGCAATGATGTCGTCTCCCCGGCTCGAGACGTAGAGCCATTTTCCAGAAGGATGGCAGACGATTTCTGCGGTGGTCACTCCCTCGGCCGGTCCGCCGCCCTTGGCGGATGTCGGGATGGTTTCCCGCGGAGTCAGGACGCCGGTGGCGGCGTCGCGGGAGAACGTGGTCACGCTCAGCCCCATTTCGTTATTGGCAAAAACAAAACGCCCGCCGGGATGGAAAGCGAGATGACGCGGTCCGCCGCCGGGCGGAACGATCCCCGCCGG
>CAMASH010000011.1 GCA_945860745.1 Chthoniobacter flavus
CGCGCAAGGAAGTTTGGATAAAGCGCTCGGCCTTGCCATTGGTCTTAGGGGTATAGGGGCGGGTGAAGCGATGTTTGAGGCCGAGGGCGGCCACGGTATCGCGCATAGCGCGAGAGCGATAACAGGGGCCGTTATCGGAGTAAACGCGCTGGGTTTGAACGCCATGGTTCTGGAAGAAAGCGAGGGAGGAGTGGAGGAAGGCCAGAGCGCTGTGAGCGGTTTCATCGGGGAGGAGTTGGGCGAAGGCGAGACGGCGGTGGTCGTCGAAGGCGATGTGGAGATATTCCCAGCCAGCGCCGCGGACATGATCGCGCTGGCGGTCGCCAGTGATGCGATGACCGGTGCGTTCGAGGCGGGCGAGCTTCTTAATGTCGAAGTGGATGAGTTCGCCTGGGTGGGCGCGTTCATAGCGTTGGATCGGAGGAGGCGGGGAGAGTTGGGCCAGGCGAAGGCGATGACGGCGCAGGAGGGATTGCTTCGCGGCCTCTTTGGCTCCGTCTTCGCCCCATCCCCGGTGATGCAGGAGTTTGAAAGACTTGCGGCTGTCGATCCTCGATTCGCTGGCCTCACCTTTCCGACTTTCATCGAGATCAAGTCCGTCACTCAATTGGCGCCGTCCTTGCTTCTAAACCACCGTCTCCAACAAGGCGAACGTGAGCCACTGGCTCTGGCCGTCGAGCTTGGTGCCGATGCGGTGCTCAGGGATGAACGGGCCGGTCGTTTGAGGGCGGACGATCTGGGTTTGAAGAGCCTCGGTGTTCCCGGAATTCTGGTGCAGGCGAAAACAAACGGACTCCGGCCTGCAATCAAACCCTTGCTCGACCGTCTCCAATCTCGATTACGATTCTGGATCGCGCCTACCCTGGGGCAGCAGATTTTGCGGAGCGTGGCCGAGTAGCGATGTTCCACGGCCGCCTCAGCCGCCTCAGAGGAATCGGCGGTCACATCGATCTTGGCCCCCGCAGGAAACGTCTCACTCATAAATTGAGCATTTATCGAAGAAGAGGACGGCTTCGCTCGCAAGCAAAGATTGCACAAACCGGATAGCCTTTCGATTTCCTGAAGATTATTTTCAGACAGTAGGGATCGTATTTCTCCTCTTCTCTTTGGAATCTGTCTTTTCGCGACATCGCCTTGTTGGCTGCCAATCCGATTGAGACGACGGGAACCCCTGGCTCCCCAAGTGCCACGACCACAATTTCCGGCAACCAACTCCCGCCGCCCGCGGCTCCCTTCGGCGGTGCGATCTCCGATGCGGCGGAGCTTGGCATCTTTTCGGGCCTCGGCGTGAAATTCTGATTCTCCCCGAGCCCGCCATCACTTAGAAGATTCCCTTTCTCCACGACATGCCCAAGCCTCGCGTACTTTTCTGTCTGAAGTTCTGCTTCCTTCTCGCCTGCGGCGCGCTCATTTCCGGCTGCGTCAATCCCATTGACCCGCTGGGTCCCATCGGCAAGGGTCCGCAGCCGCGGCCGGCCCGGTCTGCCCCGCAGCCCGCGGAGAAATTCGCCTGGGGCATCTCGACCGCCAGCTATCAATATGAGGACCCCGCGGTGAAGCCGGGGGATAAGGAGTTCTTTTTCACGGATTGGGATATTTCCGTCACGCAGGGCAAGGCTCCGCCCAAGGGCAACGCGCTCTATAGTTGGACCCATTTCGACAAGGACCTCGCCGCGATCAAGAAAATCGGCATCACCCACTACCGGCTCAGCATCGAATGGGCCCGGGTGGAACCCAAACCGGGCGTTTATAACGAGGCCGCGCTCCAGCGCTATGTCGAGATGGCGCGGCGGCTCAAGGCGGCCGGCATCGAACCGGTCATCTGCCTGTGGCACTTCACCTTTCCCGACTGGCTCTACGACAAAAAAAATTCCGGCAACTCAAACTGGCTGCATCCGCTGGTGCGCGAGCGTTGGAATGCCTACGTGAACAAGGTGGTGCGCGCGACCGCGCCTTACACGGAATTCTACGCTCCGCAAAACGAACCCAACGGCCAGATCACCACGGCTTACATCGTGGCCCAATGGCCGCCGGGCATGACGCTGGCCTTTGGCCATTATTGGAAGGCGATTGACGCCAGCACCGGCATGTTCCGCGATGCGGCCGCCCGCATCAAAGCGATCAAGCCCACCGCCAAGGTCATGAGCGTGCAGGCGCTTCCCTGGTGGCAGCGTGCGCCGCTGGATCCGGGCGGATTGATCTTCAACACCATGATCCACGGCAATGTGGATCACCTCGACCGCATCTATGATGTCTGCGACATCCTCGGCATCAACTATTACTACTCGCAGGCCCCGGGTCCGGTTTCGCTCCTGGCCGGACCCAGCCGCCGCGGGCCGAATTTCACCATGATGGGATGGCGCATCAATCCCAAGGGCCTGACCAAGGAAATCAAGCGCGTCGGCGACCGCTACGGCAAACCCATGATGATCACGGAAAACGGCATCGCCACGGAGGACGACGATCAGCGCGTTTGGTACATGCGCAATCACATCGCCGCGATCGGACAGGCCATCCGGGACGGCTACGATGTCCGCGGCTACTTTGCCTGGTCGCTGGCGGATAACTACGAGTGGCACTACGGCTACAAAGCCACCTTCGGCCTCGCCACGATGGATCCGAAAACCTACGACCGCGTGCTCAAGCCCTCGGCCGGAAAGTTCACCGGCCTGATCAAGGGCAACCCCACGGTGAAATCGGTCAGCACGATCACGCCGCAGAAGAATTTTCTTTACGGCGGAAAGCTGGAAGAGTGATCAGGGATGACGCAGCGGCGGCCGGTTGGTAAAGTTTCCTTCCGCCCCGGAACCAACCAACGTATTGAAAAACCATGTCCATCACCGCCCATAAAATTGCGGAACTCGTCCGCGGCGAAATCATCGGGGACGGCTCCATCGCAATCTCGGGATGCGCGGCCGCCGAGAATGCCAAGGCCGGCGACCTGACTTTTGCGGACAAGGAACGCCATTTTCTCGCTGCCGAACAAAGTGAGGCCTCGGCCATCCTGGTGGCCGGAGCGTTCACTTCGACGAGCAAGGTTCTGATCCGCGTGCCCGACGCGCGGGTCGCCATGGCCCGCTTGCTGCCGCATTTTTTTCCGCAGAAACCCCACGCGCCGGGCGTCCACCCCACGGCGGTGGTGGCGGCCACCGCGCAGATCGATCCCTCGGCCCACATCGGCCCGCATGTGGTCGTGGGCGAGAATGTGATCATCGGCGCGCGAACCGCCCTGCTCGGAGGCAACCATATCGGCCACGACAGCCGCATCGGTGATGATTCGACCCTTTATCCCGGGGTCATCCTTTATCCGAATTGCAAACTCGGCCACCGCGTTGGCATCCATTCCGGCTGTGTCATCGGTGGGGACGGTTACGGCTACGTGCTGGACGGAGCCGGTTTCCGCAAGGTCCTGCAAATCGGGGATGTGGTCATCGAGGACGATGTGGAAATCGGGGCCGGCTCGACGGTGGACCGCGCCGCCTTCGGCTCGACCGTCATTGGCGCGGGCACCAAGGTGGATAACCTCGTCCATCTTGCCCACAACGTGAAAATCGGACGCAACAGCATCATCATGGGCCAGGTCGGCATCGCCGGCAGCACGGAGATCGGCAGCTACACCGTGGTGGCGTCGCAGACCGGCATCGCCGGACATTTAAAAATCGGCAACCAGGTCCACATCGGCGCGAAATCCGGCCTCATGCGCGATGTCCCCGACGGCAGCAAGATTCTCGGCGTTCCCGCCGTCCCCGACAAACAGACCAAGCGCCAGTGGCTGGCCGTGCAGCAACTGCCCCAGTTGATGAAGCGTGTCCGCGAGTTGGAAAAACAACTCGCCGAACTCCCCGCCGCTGCGTCCAAACCATAAGAACCATGAGGACACGACGTTTCCTCGCGCTGGCCGTGCTGGCCTGTTGGGTCTCGAACGCCAGCGCCTGGGATGCCTTCGGCCACATGCTCGTCGGCCAGGTCGCCTACGAACATCTCACCCCGCAGGCCAAAGCCGGGGTGGAGAAAAGCCTCGCCGCCTTCAACGCCAAAAACGGGACGGACTACACGTTCGTCACCATGGGATGCTGGATGGATGACATCCGCGGCAAAACCAAGAAATACACCACCTGGCATTACATCGAACTGCCCGGGAATCTCGAAGCCGAACCCTTTCCCGTCGCCTGGCAGGTCAATGCCCTCTGGGCCATCCGGCTTTGCTCGGACATCATCCGCGACAAACGCACGGATCCCGGCGTGGATAAAGACCAGGCTCTCGTCATGCTGAGTCACCTGGTTGGCGACATCCATCAGCCGCTCCATGCCACCAGCCTCAACGGCGATGCCGGTGGCAACAAGGTGGTCGTTCCCAACATTGTGGACGCCAAAGTCGAGGTCTTTCCCCATTGGAAAAACCTGCATTATTTTTGGGACACCGCCTACCGCCGCGTTTTCAGAGATGGCAAGGTGGGCGAGGGGTATTCCGAGCCGCCTTATGTGATGGAAGACCCGCTCCCCGGCCACGCCGCCGCCCAGCCCGCCGCGCGGGAACAGAGCACCGAACTGCAAAAAACCCACCAGTCCGAAAAATTCCCCCGCGGCGGCGAGGCGGAGTCCTGGGTCCGCGAAAGCCACCGCCTCGGCCTTATCGAGGCTTACCAAAAACTCCCCGGCGGCCCAAACGCCAACCCGGTGGAACTGGACCAGGCCTATGTGGACAACGCCCGCGAGCTGGCCCGACAGCGGCTCGTCCAAGCCGGCCTGCGCTTTGCCGACCTCCTCAATGAACTGTATGGTTGATCGCGATACCTTTGCCCCCGCCTGAATCATGCGCGGCGGACTCGAGTGGCCGGTCCATGGCCAGCCCGAAATCGAACTGGCAGGCCGGATCCCGTTCTCCTCCGCCAATATTCTGCGGGAATATCGTCATCCCACCTTTGCCCTGCATCAGCATCAATACCGGGGGCGATTGGTCATTGGACGCCGATCGTTTGATCTCAGGGCCGGGGATGTCACTCTGACTCCCCCCGAAGTCGTTTCCCGCTATGAACTCGCGGCGGCGGGCTATCATTGGTGCATCCATTTTCAGCCCCCGGCGATTCCCGCCGGCGCCGGCACCTTCCGGCTGCCGCTGCATCTGCCCCTGAGCGGGCGGGGCGGGTTCGTGACCGAGCGCATGCGGCAGATCGCGGAACTGAGCCGGTCCCGCGAGGAAAACAAGCTGGCCCGGGCGGCAGCGGGTTCCTTGCTTCAGGAATTGCTGCTCCGGCTGGCTCTTGACCAGACGAGCCCTCGCGCGGCTCGCCGGAAAGAAACGCGGGCCGGGCTGGTGCTCGATGCCGCAAAGGAACGCCTGGAAAATCAGTTTCACCTTCCGCTCACCATCACGGATCTGGCGGGCGGCAGCGGGCTGAGCCGGAACTATTTTTCTGCCCGGTTCCGCGCCCGGTTCGGCCGCACTGCCCAAAGCTATTTGCTCCACCGCCGTCTCGAAGCGGCGCGGACACTGTGGGTTTCCTCCAGTCTCTCCATCAAAGAAATCGCCTTCGAGTGCGGGATCCCCGATCCCAACCATTTCAATAAACAATTCCGGCGTGTCGCGGGTCTCAGCCCGACCGCCTTTCGGGCGCGGCCTGTGGAAAAGTGGTGAATTGGCACCAGCGAAAGCGTCCTTTTCCCAGCATGTGGGGTGGCATTGATCCGGCCATCCGGCAAAGTGATCACCGCCATGAATACTACTCCTTCCCTCAAGGAACTCTTCGCGAAAGACGGCTACTATCTCGCCCGCGGCGTTTTTTCGCCGGCTGAAATCCAAGACCTCGAAACCGACTTCGACCGCATCGTGCATCAGTTGAACCGCACTGGCGGGGATGTCAACGCGAGCTGGCAGGGCGAACAGTCCAAAAAACTCGGCGCCGAAAAAACCACCATCCTGCACACCCACAACGTCCAGATCTATTCCGAGGTGTGGCACAGGGCCTTTCTCAACGTCCGCTTCCTCGACGTCGTCGAACAAATTCTCGGCCCGGACATCGTCCTGCATCACTCCAAACTTTTTCAGAAACCCCCGGAGAAAGGCGCGCCCTTTCCCATGCATCAGGACTGGAGTTATTTTCCCACGCTGAAGGACACCATGATCGCCGGCATTATTCACGTTTCCGATGCCACCGACGAAATGGGATGCCTGCGGGTGTATCCCGGCTCGCACACCATGGGCCGGGTGGCGGGAACGTCCGGGCAGGAATCCTCCGCCTTTCTCGACGGCTATCCGCTCGACGGCGCGGTGGCACTCGAAGCAGAACCGGGCGATGTGGCGTTTTTCCACTACTTCACCCTCCATGGATCGAAGCCGAACTTTTCTGCAAAAACCCGCAAAACCGTATTGGCTCAGTTGCATGCCGGCAGCGATGCCGTCGAAACCGGCAACACCCATCCCAATGCCCGCCTCGTGCTGCGGGGGTGGAATCATCACGCCGGCCGCGCCCTGGCCAACGAATGACGCCCTCGGTTTTCTTGAAAAATTTCGCTTGCTAGAAGCTCTTTGCTCCCTACTATCTCGCTTCCCGCACAACGTCGGGGAAAGGAAAGAGCACTCGCGAGTGCTTTTTTTGTCTCCTGAACCATCCGGGGACGCCACTTACAGCCCATGCCTACAATCAATCAACTGGTCCGCAAAGGACGCAGCAAAGTCACGGTGAAATCCAAATCACCGGCGCTGGTCAATTGCCCGCAGCGCCGCGGCGTGTGCGTTCAGGTCATGACCCGCACCCCCAAGAAACCCAATTCCGCCTTGCGCAAAGTCGCCAAGGTCCGCCTGACCAATGGTCAGGAAGTCATCGCCTACATCCCCGGCGAAGGCCACAATCTCCAGGAACACTCCATCGTCCTCGTTCGCGGGGGCCGCGTCAAAGATCTTCCCGGTGTCCGCTACCATATCGTCCGTGGCACCCTCGACAGCCTCGGGGTGGACGGACGCCGCCGCAGCCGTTCCAAATACGGCGCCAAACGTCCCAAGCCCGGCCAGGAAGACGCCAAAGGCAAGGGGGCCAAAGGCGGAAAAAAGAAATAATTCGTCAGTCGTCATTCCACATTCGTCATTCACCTCATGTCACGTCGCCGCAGAACCATTCACAAGGAAGTCAAGAAGGACGCTCGTTATGCGAGCCCCACCGTTGCCCGCCTCATCAGCGCGATCATGCGCAACGGCAAGAAGAGCACGGCCGAGCGCATTGTTTACACCGCGATCGACAAATCCCGCGAAGGCGGCGACACCGTCGACCCGCTCGAGACGCTCAACAAGGCCATCGACAACGTCAAACCCCGCCTCGAAGTGAAATCCCGCCGCGTCGGTGGAGCCACTTATCAGGTGCCGATGGAAGTTCCCGCCGAACGTCAGGTCGCCCTCGCCATGCGCTGGCTGGTCAATTTCGCCAACGCCCGCAAAGGCGTCCCGATGGAAAACGCCCTCGCTTACGAGTTGAAGGACGCCGCCGCCGGACAAGGCAACGCCATAAAGAAGCGTGACGACATGCACAAAATGGCCCAAGCAAACCGGGCCTTTGCGCATTTCCGCTGGTAGGAAAAAATTTCCCCCTCCTGAACGAAAAGGGCGGCCACTGAGCCGCCCTTTTTGTTTGGTAAATCCGGCTGGAGCGGCGGTCTGTGACCGTCGCAAGAATTAGAAATGGGCAGAAATGCGACGGTCACAGACCGCCGCGACAAAAGTCACGACTTCGGCATCTCGCTCAATCCGTCAGTAAGGCGGCAAATCTCCGGCGATAAGCTGAGTGAAGATTTTTCGAGGTGTCGAGGGCAGGGGGTTCCGTCCTCTCGTCGTGCAATAGTGGTAGGGAGCGTTGTCCCCAACGCTCCGATGACGGCGCATCATGGCGAAACGGAGACCTCATGCCCCATCAGGAACAGCGCGCCCGCCCCGTGTTCGATTCTTCCGGCCGGCGCGCTACGGCTTCGCCCCCGGCTGGCAGGGACGCACCAGGGCGCTATCCGGATCGTAGTTCAGATACGGGCCGAGCCATTTTTCGATCTCGGCCACGGTCATGCCTTTGCGGGCGGCGTAGTCCTTGACCTGGTCGCGTTCGATTTTTCCGACGGCAAAGTATTTGGCTTCGGGGTGGGCGAAGTAGAGGCCGCTGACGCTGCTACCGGGGTTCATGGCCAGGCTTTCGGTCAGGGTGATGCCGGTGCGTTTTTCCACCTCGAGCAGGTTCCAGATGGTCCGCTTTTCCGTGTGGTCGGGCTGGGAGGGATAGCCGGGGGCGGGGCGGATGCCGCGGTATTTTTCCCGGATGAGTTCCTCGCTGCTGAGATTTTCGGTCTGGCCGAAGCCCCAGAGGTCGCGGGCTTTTTTGTGCAGGCATTCGGCGAAGGCCTCGGCGAAGCGGTCGCCCAGGGCGCTGGTCATGAGGGAATTGTAGTCGTCGAGCTTGGCCTTGTAGTGCTCGGAAAGGGCGTGAACTTCGGGGCCGGCCGTGACGGCAAACGCGCCGACGGTGTCCACCCGGCCGCTGCTGCGCGGGGCGATGAAATCAGCGAGGGAATAGTTGGGCTGGCCGGCGGGTTTTTGGATTTGCTGCCTGAGGCAATGCAGAGTGGCACATGCTTCCAGCTTGTGCGTTGACCCATCAGCAGGAACCGAAGCGCAGCGGAGATCCTCGCGCAGGCGCGAGTCATCCAGATGCCACAGAACAATGTCCTCGCCGGTGGAGTTGGCCGGGAAGAGTCCGAGCACACCGCGGGGGCGGAAGCGTTGGTTTTTGACGATGTCGTCCAGGAGGGCGCGGGCTTCATCGTAGAGTTTGCGGGCTTCCACCCCGACGACGGGGTCATCGAAGATGGCGGGGAAGCGCCCGCGCAACTCCCAGGTGTGGAAGAAGGGGGACCAGTCGAAATAGCTGACCAGTTCCTCCAGCGCGATGTCGTCATAGGAGATGATGCCCTGTTGCTTGGGCGCGGGGATCTCCACGGTGGACCAATTGCCCGTGTAAGCCTTGGTTTTGGCTTCCTCGAGAGTGAGGAGTTTCTTTCCGGCGGTGCGGCCGGCGTGTTCGCCGCGGAGCCGGTCGTAGTCGGCGGAGAGATCGCTGATAAAGGCCGGCTTTTTTTCGGGACTGAGCAGGGCACTGACCACGTTCACACTGCGACTGGCGTCGAGGACGTGGACGACACCGTGCTGATAGAACTGTTCGATCTTTACGGCGGTATGGGCGCGGCTGGTGGTCGCGCCGCCGATGAGGAGGGGAACGGTGAAACCCAGACGCTGCATTTCCTTGGCCACATGGATCATCTCGTCGAGGGACGGGGTGATGAGGCCGCTCAGGCCGATGATGTCGCAGTTTTTCTCGCGGGCGGTTTGCAGGATTTTTTCGCAGGAAACCATCACGCCGAGATCGATGACCTCGTAGTTGTTACAGGCGAGAACGACGCCAACGATGTTCTTGCCGATGTCGTGCACATCGCCTTTCACGGTGGCCATGAGGACGCGGCCCTGGGCGCGGGCGTTCGGGTTGGCGGCGCGTTCGGCTTCCATGTAGGGCATGAGCCAGGCCACGGAGCGCTTCATCACGCGGGCGCTTTTCACCACCTGGGGCAGGAACATTTTTCCCGCGCCGAAGAGATCGCCGACGACTTTCATGCCGTCCATCAGCGGGCCTTCGATAACCTCGAGGGGCCTGCTGTATTTCAGCCGCGCCTCCTCGGTGTCGGTCTCCACGAAATCGACGATGCCCTTGATGAGGGCGTGCTTGAGACGTTCCTCGACCGGGCCTTCACGCCAGGAGAGATCGGCGGCCTGGGATGCGGCGGAACTGGTCCCTCCCTGGCGGGCCTTGAGGTCCTCGGCGTAGGTGACGAGGCGTTCGGTGGCATCCTCGCGGCGGTTGAGCAGGACGTCCTCGATGAGTTCTCGCAGGTCGGCGGGAATCTCCTCGTAAACGGCGAGTTGGCCGGCATTGACGATGCCCATGTCGAGGCCGGCCTGGATGGCGTGATAAAGGAAGCACGAGTGCATGGCCTCGCGCACGGGGTTGTTGCCGCGGAAGGAAAATGAAACGTTGCTGATGCCGCCGCTGACGCGGGCGTGGGGCAGATTTTGTTTGATCCAGCGGGTGGCCTCAATGAAATCCTTGGCGTAGTTGGCGTGTTCCTCGATGCCGGTGGCGACGGTCAGGACGTTCGGATCAAATATGATGTCTTCGGGCGGAAAACCGACTTCGTCCACCAGGATGCGGTAGGCGCGCGAGCAAATCTCGATGCGGCGTTCCAGGGTGTCGGCCTGGCCCTTTTCATCGAAGGCCATCACGACGGCGGCGGCGCCGAAGCGGCGGACCAGGGTGGCGTGCTTCTTGAATTCCTCCTCGCCGACTTTCATCGAGATGGAATTGACGATGCCCTTGCCCTGGATGCAGCGCAGCCCGGCGGTGAGGACTTCCCACTTCGAGGAATCCACCATGATGGGCACCCGCGAGATGTCGGGTTCGCCCGCGATGAGATTGCAGAATCGCGTCATGGCGGCGACGCCATCGAGCATGCCCTCATCCATGTTGATATCAATGACCTGCGCGCCGGCCTCGACTTGCTGGCGGGCCACGGCGAGGGCTTCGTCGTAATTGCCGGCCAGGATGAGTTTGGCAAACTTGGGCGAGCCGGTCACGTTGGTGCGTTCGCCGATGTTGATGAAGGGAATTTCCGGGCGGGCGGTGAAGGCCTCGAGTCCGCTCAGGCGCAGGGTCCGCTCGCGGGTGGGGATTTGGCGCGGGGGCAGGGTGCGGACGGCATCCGTCAGCGCACGAATGTGATCGGGCGTGGTGCCACAACATCCGCCGAGAATGTTGAGCCAGCCTTCGGCGGCCCATTCGCGCAGTTGCGGGGTCAGGGTTTCGGGCGTCTCGGGAAAGCCGGTGGGCGAAAGCGGATCGGGCAGACCGGCGTTCGGGTAGGTGCTGACGTGAAACGGCGCGAGGCGGGAAAGCTCCTCGATGTAGGGGCGCATTTCCTTGGGTCCGAGCGCACAGTTGAGTCCGACCGACAGCAGGGGAAAATGGGAGATGGAATTGAGGAACGCCTCGACCGTCTGGCCGGTGAGGGTGCGTCCGCTCAGATCGGTGATGGTGCCGCTGACCATCACGGGAAGTTGAGAGTTGAGAGTTGAGGGTTGAGAGGCGAAGAACTCGCTGATGGCGAAGAGGGCGGCCTTGGCGTTGAGGGTGTCGAAAATGGTTTCGACAAGGAGAATGTCCACGCCGCCCTTGACGAGGTTTTCCACCTGCTCGCGGTAGGCGGCCACGACTTGATCGAAGGTCACGTCGCGCGCGCCGGGATCGTTGACATCGCGGGAGAGCGAGAGGGTGCGGTTGAGCGGGCCGATGGCTCCGGCAACAAAGATCCGGCGGTCGGTGCAGGCATCGGCCGCCTCGCGCGCCACCCGGGCCGCGGCGAGGTTGAGGTCCGGCACGATGGACTGCAGGCCGTAGTCGGCCATGGCAATGGTGGTCGCGCTGAAGGTGTTCGTCTCGATGATGTCCGCACCGGCCGCGATATACTGGCGGTGGATCTCGCGGATGACCTCGGGTTTGGTCAGGCAGAGGAGGTCGTTGTTTCCTTTGACGTCGCTGGGCCAGTCGGCGAAGCGTTCCCCGCGATAGTCGGCCTCTTCCAGTTTGTAGCGCTGGACCATCGTGCCCATGGCGCCGTCGATGATGACGATGCGTTCGGCCAGCAGGGCGCGCAGGGCTTTTTCAGTTTCGGAAATCATGGACAGAGGCTACTTTCCATTTGTTCTGCATGAGCAAAATTCGTTTTCAAATTGTCCCGCCCCTTGACCGCAGCGAGGAGCCGGTTTTTATCACCGGCAGCATTCCGGCTCTGGGAAACTGGCAGCCGGAGAGTGGTCTGCGGCTGGAATGGAAACCGCCCTATCACGCCGGCGGGATCGAGGCCGAGACCGGCGGGCATTTTGAATATAAGATCAATCGCGGATCGTGGGAAACCGAGGCGGTGGACGCCTGCGGCGATGTGCCGGCCAATTACGCCCACGGAGTCTGGCTTGACGCGACGCTGCGTCACACGGCGGCGGACTGGAAGGACCGGTATCAGGGCCGCCTGACCCGCGAAGTGGTCCCCTCGCGCGTGCTGGCGGGAAGCCGGGAGTTGCTCGTCTGGCTGCCCCACAGTTACGCCACGGATGCGGGGCGGCGGTTTCCCCTGATTGTCCTGCACGATGGAGCCAATGTTTTCGACCCTCTGACCAGTCCGTTCAGCGGAGTGGACTGGGCGGCGGATGAATGGGTGAATCTCCTTTCGCGTGAGGGGGTTTTGCCCGAGGCCATCGTGGTGGGAGTCTGTCATCCCGAGGGATTTTCCGAGGAAAACGAAACCCTGCGGGATTTTGATCTCTCGCCGGAATTGGGCGGCGCGGCCTACGCGCAATTTCTCACCACGGAACTCGTCACCCATTTGGACACCCATTATCGCACGTTGGCCGCGCCGTCGGCGCGCGTGCTGGGAGGTGCCTCGTTGGGCGGGCTGATGAGTTTTTACGTGGCCATCCATCACCCGGGAGTTTTCGGAAAATTCGCCTGCCTTTCGACCGCCTTCGAGGACGTCTCGCAGAGGGTGCCGGACCAATCGGGTCAGTTGCGTGCGGTGGAAGCGGAGCGGGCGCTCCCGGCGGAAACGCGCATTTATTTCGATTACGGAACGCGCGGACTGGATGAATGCTACGAGCCGTATCACCGCGACCTCGGCGCGCTCCTGCGCGGGAAGGGCTGGCGGGATGGCCGGGAGTTTTCCATCGTGCGGGTCGAAGGCGGGAGTCATGACGAGCTTTCCTGGCGGCTGAGATTCGGCGACGCGCTGCGGTTTCTTACCCAATAGAAGAGAGCCAGAAAGAGACCGGTGAAAAGAAAATCACTGATGAGCGAATTGCGGAAAAATGTCCAGGTCGGGGCGAATCCCGGCTGGCCCACGGTGAGGGATTGAACCCAGCCGGTGAAGGTTTGCGCGTAGTGGGGGTTGCCCCACCAGGCCAGCGAGTTCGTCACGAGATAGAAGAGCACCGCGTTGCCGAGCACCGCGCCAAAGACCGCCGGCAGTCCGCGCTGGCGCAGCAGGGTTCCAGTTCCGATGGCAAAAACATAGCAGGCGTAAATGGCCAGCATGGCCGGTTGGACCAACGGCTGATTGAAATGCGCATTGAGCAGAAGGTCTGAAACAAACAAACACAGCAACGGAGCGGCCACGGCCAGCACGCCGGGAAGGACGAGCCCGCTGCAAAACGCCATCGCCATGACGGGCGAAAAATTCGGCAGGGCGGACACATAGACCGCGCTGAAAACGCGATAAGCCGCCGCCAGGATCACGAGGGCCAGGGCCAAAGCGAGGGTGTTTCTGTTCATGGTATCAATCTGTGGGGTTTTCACCGGTTTACTCCAGATACTTTTTGCTGTTTCGCGGGGCGAAGCGGCCGACGTTGGCCTTGGGCAGGCGCGGGTCGCGGGCCGATTCGTCCATCGGCAGGAAACCGGCCGCACCATTGGCATAGGCCACCATGGCCAGGCCATGATGCCGGAAGTGAACCGTGACCTCGCGCTCGTCCAGTCCATAGAATTCCTCCAGCATGGGATTTTTCGCGCTGGCCGGACTTTGAAATGTGTTGACCTGGGCCGAGGTGAAAAAGACCACCACGTCCGCCGGGTTGGCCAGGGACCAGAATTTTTTCAACAGCGCGGGATTCCCGCCCCAGCCGCCGCCGAGCAGAACATTGTAACCAAGGCCGAGGTAGCCGGATTGATACTTCGGTTTGAAGGCTCGTCCGCCCAGGCTGAAACTCACATCGGGGCGCACTCCTGCGGGCACATAGCCGCCGAGGGGCCCGAGGCCGGGATCGAACTGACGCCGTCCTTCCGGTCGGCTTTTGCTTTCGGCGGTTTCAAAGCCAAACCACCAGATCGTTCCGGGCCGATCCATCGCAGCGGCTTCCTGGTATCTCCAAAACGTGTAGTTGTTGTCCCCGAGATAAGCGGCGGCTCCTGCGGCCAGCTGGCGGATGTTGTGGGCCGAGACCGCCAGTGAGGATTTCTCGTAAATCTTCCAGCCCGTTCCGGCCAGCAGCGCGGTCAGGACGGCGGTCACCACCAGGGCGGCCAGAGTCTCGATCAGCGTGAAGGCGTTCTTTTCCATAATCGAAAGCGGGCGGTCCCCGCCAGCGCCCCGCCTGCCACGACGACGAGCCAGAGGCTTTGGGGTTCCGGCACCGGGGTGATGTCCGGCGCGGCCGAGCCGTCGTTGAAAATATACCCGTCCCACGCATTGGGCGCGAGATACCGGGAAGGTGCCGAACTCCCCGAGCCGAACTCCCAAGTGCCGGACGCGATGGGCACGGCCGTCGGATACCCGGCTTCGCCCCCGCTGACCCACTGGGCCCAGTAGGGTGAAAAAGTCGGAGCGCCCGTATTCGTCAGCGTGAGGGAATTGTAGGTGAGGGAATCGAGAAAATAGTTGGGTGCGGACACCGTGCCAAAGTTCAGGATCACCGCGTCCAACAGCGGGTCGCCCGCCACCACCGTGCTCAACATGGCGTAGCCATCTAACGGATTGCCCGGCTCATAGGTGTAGTTGAACGCATACCAGAGCGGTTCCACGCCAAAATCCGCCGCCTGGATCACCAGATAGGAGGTGTCCGGCCCCGTGCCGTAGGTTCCGGTGAGCGTCTGCGCGGGGACGGACGCCGCCGCCGCCAGGATCGCCACGGCGGCCAGAAGATTTCTCAAGAAAGCAATGAGAGTATTTTTCATGAGGGCCGGTCTGTATCTAATGAATGAACACATTAAAATATATAGATATGTTTTTCTGGCAAGCGGAGATTTTCCCGCAGGATCGCGCTGGCCGGACGTCGAGCCGGAGCCGCCGTGGTGAGACGGGGGAGGCCTGAAGGAGGAATTCCGGCCTGGCAAGCCGCCGCCACCACGTTCTTACGAACACGGCCACGGGCTGCGCCAATTATGTCCTGGCCTTATCGTCCGGGTCCGGGCGACTGCGGCGGGGAGGGGGAGTCATCGGCGGTTTCGGCACGGGGTTGTGGCCGGCTTGAATGGTGGTGCGCGCCGTCTGGGCAGCTTGCACATCGCGGACCACGCTGTCCGGGAGTCCGGTGATTTTCCCCTGCTGGCTCTGGGCGATGCGCAGGATCAGGGCCATATCCGGCAACGGGTCGAAGCCGCCGGATTCGAGGAGGCGACTGGTGCCGATGAGGCGTTTCAAATCGATGGAAAAAGCCGGATCGAAGCCGGTGGCACCAGCCCGAACTCTGCCGATTTGTCCGGCCCGGAGGAGTTGGCGGATCTTCGGGTTGGCCGTGAAAGAGACCAGGACCTTGCCTTGAAGCCCCACCGCTCTGACCTCGCCGCCCCCCTGCGCCCTTGGGCGAGGAGAAGAGCATGGTGCCGCCATCCAGCGTCATGTCGCGTCCGCCTTGGCGGAAACGGAACAGCGCGTTGGATCCGATGCGGGTGATGGTCTGATCGGGAAATTTCAGTTCGGCGCGGGAATCGTCCCCGGTTTTCACCGCCGTCTCGCCGCGAACCACATCGCCGGGTGCGGCGGGCTTGGGGCCTTGTGGGGATGGGAGCAGGGAAACGCTGTTGACCGTCTTGGTGACTTCCGCCTCTTGAAAAGGCCCGGCCTAAACGACCAGCGGAATTGCGGCGGCCCGCAACACGGCGGGGATGGTTCTTTTCATGAATCAAAAGCGGATGTCCAGGCCGAGGGTTCCCCCGACATTGGCCACGGTCTAATTGAAAGACGAATCGGTCGAATGGTTTGCGCCAAAACCGGCCGAGGCCGAGAGCTTGGCCCAGCGGGTGAGGGAAATGGCCGGTCGGGTGCCGGCTGGGATGGCCATGGTGTCGGTGATCAAGAATTCCTTGGCCAGGCCCGTGACGAGCGAGTTGTTGACGAAAAATTCGCGGAAGCTCCTGGGGTCCAGAGAGCGGTCGTATGCAGAGCGCACCCAGACCGTGAGTTGGCCGGGATCCTGGAAAATATCATCGAGTCCGCCGCCCACGTTGAAGTGGGAGAAGTTCAACGAGGTATTGCGGGAAGACAAAAACACCTCCTCGGAAACATGGGCGTCCAGGCGCCCAGCCCGCCGGACCGCGCGCTGCCCGGGTGCTGTTCGCCCGGACCCCGGCCAGCGCCATGAAGAGGAAGGCCAGGCAGCTTGCCGCACGAAAGATCACGATTTATTATTGCGCACGGAATCGCCGGGGCGAGTCAAGCGGACAGTTTGCTCCGGTTCGGCCGGGGCCGGATTCGGGATGATCCTGCTCAAGAAACCGGAGTGGGTGAAGGCGTCGGTGTCGGGGATGGAGTGGCACCGGCGTTGGAAGAGCCCCCTCCCGAACCGCCGAAAGCCCCGGCCGGTCCGTCATTGACGGGGCCCGGATCCCCCGGGGTGAGTGCCTCCGCCCCCTGATCATTCCACGTCGTTCGGGCCTGGCCGGCAAATTCATCCCCAGCCAGGACGACCGCGAGAATTCCTTCGGACACCAAAGCCTGGTCGAGCGAAACGACGGCACCGGTTTGCTCATCCTTCGGAAAATCGGCCAGGAAAAATTCCCGCAGGGAAAGGACCGCGGCCGCAAGGTCTTTTTGATTCCCGTCCTGGACGGCGAGGCTGATGACCCGGGCGGCGAGGGTGGGGGCCTGCTTTTCTCCGGCCGGGATGTTGATCAAGGCCGCCTTGGCCAGAACGATGCGGTTTTCCAGCGAGTTGCCTCCGCTCAACTTTTTCAACAGGGAAATCGCCGCCGCCACGATCGCGGGTGTCCTCTGCGGCGTCTCCGCGGTCAACCGCCCGACCGCCTCGGCCAGGCTTTCCACGGTCAGGTCGCCCCCATGGGCCAGGGCCAGCTGACCCAGTTTCTCGAGGAGGGCCGGATCCACCGGCGTGTCCCGGATGGACGGCGCGAAATCTTTCTCCGGGTTGATCAGGAGGGCGATGTTGTTTTGATAAAGAGCAATCATCTGCGGAAGCTGCGAAGGGTCGGCTGTTTTTTCCGGGTTGCCTCCAGGGGGGAAATCCGAGGAAACCAGGACCAATGCGCTGGCCGTCGGGGCCTTCCGATCGTTGGGAGCGAGTTTTTGGGAGTCGGCGACCCGCGTGATCAGCGCCTGGGCCGGCAAGGGTCCGAATCCCCCCGCCTGGAGCAGAGGGCTGGTGGCGATCAGGTTTTTCAAATCAACGGCGATGGGGGGATTGAACCCCGTCGCCCCGGCGGGAATAACGGAACTCTCGCCTGCGCCGAGGTCCTGTTGGATTTGGGAATCCGCCGTGAGAAAAACACGGACCGTGCCCTCGAGGACGACCACTTTCACCGCTCCCCCGAGCAGAAAATAAATGAAAAAATTCGTGCCGGTCACCGCCGCAGTGACGGCCCCGGCCTGCACCTGTCCGCCGCCGGCTCCCTCGGGGGAGGAGAAAAGCAGGGTTCCTCCCTCGAGCGTCATGTCACGGCCTTCCTCGCGGAAACGGAAAAGCGCATTGGCGCCGAGGCGGGTGATGGTTTGATCGGGAAAGGTCAACTCCGCGCGGGACGCTCCCCCGGTCTTCACCGCCGTGGCCCCCTGCACGACATCGCCGGGAGCAGCGGGTTTCGGGGCCTGTTCAGCCGCCAACAGCGAAACAGTGTTGACCGTCCGGGTCACCTTCGCTTTCCGGAATGGCTCCGCCCTGCCGGCCGGGCAAAGCAGGCCGCCCAACATCAAAACCAGCAGGTGTCTTCTCATGGGAATAAAAAAACCACGCCCTTGCGAGTGTTCGGAAACCTAAAGGGGGGCGTTGTCGAAAGCCAGCCAGAAAACAAGGTCGCGCCGCGTCTGGGGAAAACTCCGAAACCGGTGCCCCCGGCTTGCAATCGGAGCCTGGCCGGGTTCCTCTCAGGCGATGCAACTGGCCCGCACCTCCACGGCACGACTTCGCTGGCAGGCGGTCTCGGTCGGGACCGGCTTGCTGGCGGTTCTGGCCGCGGTTTGGTTCACGCCCTTTGTCGGCAGTTTGAATTTGTACGTCCAGGACTGGATGCTGAGGGAAACCACCCGCCTCACGCGCAAAGTGCTGCCAGCGGACTTCGCTCTGGTGACCATTGACGAGCGCGCCATGGCCCTCAGCGATCTGGACCCGGAGGAACTGGCCGGTTCGCGCCCGCTGCAACTCATGAAGGACAAGTGGCCCTGGTCGCGCGAGGTCTATGCCGCGGCGGCGGAAAAGCTGCTCTCCGCCGGGGCCCGGCTCGTCATTTTTGACATTCTGTTTCCGGCGGCCCGCGAGGGCGACGAGGCCTTTGCCGGGGTGCTGGAGAAATATCCCGGCAAGGTCGTTCTGGCCTCCACCGTGGAAATTCCGTCCTCGGAACAACAGGGGGCCATGCCGCAGTTGGTCAGTCCCACGCCAGCTTTGGAAGCGGCCGTGGCCGGCCATGCGGGACTGGTCAATTTCCCCCCTTGGAGCGACCGCAAGGTCCGTTCGCTTTTTACCGAAGCCACGGCTTCCGAGATCGCCGGCCTCAAGACTCTGCCGGGGGAGGAGGCTCTCCCGACCCTGGCCACGGCGGCGGCGCGGCTTTTGGGCGGGGCACCACCGGAGAACCGGGGTCCGCGGCGGTTCCGCTACGCCCTGCCCGGATCGCTCAAAATTATTTCCCTGCATGAGCTTTTCGTTCCCGCCTACTGGGCCGCCAATTCCCAGGATGGCCGTTTTTTCCAAGACCGTGTCGTTATAATCGGTGCGACGGCCGAACGACTGCACGACATTTACCCGACACCGTGGGGTCCGCTGCCGGGACCGGAGATTCAGACGCACGCCCTGGCTGCGACGATGCGCGGGGATTGGCTCGGGCAGGCGGGGATGAGGCTTTCGTTGATCACCATGCTGGCCGGAGCGGTCGCGGTGTTTGCCCTGCTGATGGTGCGGCGGAGCGCCCTCTGGTTTGTCACGGGTTTGCTTGGCGTCGCCCTGCTGTGGCTCGGCCTCGGCCTCCTGGCCCTGGGCGTCTTTTCCTATTTCCTGCCCATGGCCCCACCGCTTTTGAGCTGGCTCGTCTGCGGATTCGCCGGTCTGGTTTGCGATGTCACGCTGGAGCGCCACGAGCGCGGACGGCTGCGGGGGATGCTGGAGCGCTATGTTTCCAAGGACATCGTGAGCGAGATCGCGGATAATCCGGATTCGTTTCTCCAGACCCTGGGGGGCCAGCGCAAGGAAATCGTGGCGATGTTTTCCGATCTCAAAGGTTTCACCTCCGCTTCGGAGAAACTGGAACCCGCCGCCTTGGTGGCGCTGCTCAACGAGTATTTCGGCGAGATGGTTTCCGTCGTTTTCAAACACAAGGGCACGCTGGACAAATTCATGGGCGACGCCCTCATGGCGACCTGGGGTTGCATCCAGGTCGAAAGCCCCGCCGTGGACGCCCGCCGGGCCGTGACGGCGGCGCTGGAGATGCAGGACCGTCTGGCCGTCATGAACGCGCAGCGCCAGAAGCGCGGCGCCATGTTGTGGAGTTCGGGCACCGGCATTTGCCAGGGTCCGGCCATTTTCGGCAACATCGGTTCGCCTGAGAAAATGGATCTCACCGTCATTGGCGACACCGTGAATCTGGCCTCGCGCGTCGAAGGACTGACGCGCATTTACGGCTGCCCGATTCTGGTCGATGCGCACATCGCGGCCAATGCGGCGTCGGTCTGCCAGTTTTTGGTGGTGGATGACGTCCGGGTCAAGGGGCGCACAAAGCCGGAGAAGCTCTTTTTCCCCCACCGTGGCGAGGACCCGGCCTGGGTGGAGGCCTTTGCTTCGGCGCGGGAAAAATACCTCGCCGGCGATTTTGAGCCGGCCCGGGCGGCCTTCGGCAAACTCTCCACCCGCGGACCCGCCCCCGCGCTGGCCGCGCGTTTCATGAGCCGCTGCGAGGGGTTCCTGCGCGTGCCCCCCGATGAGGGCTGGGATGGCGTCTCGGCCTTTGTGGATAAATAGGTCCCGTCCGGGTTGTCAGGGCAGAAAATTTTCCCCATGCTGAAGGACTCCGATGGATATTGTCTATTTCGACCTCGAGACCCAGCGCACCGCGAACGACGTGGGCGGCTGGGACAAAAAGCACGAGATGGGCATGTCCCTCGGCGTCACCTACAGTTCGGCGGATCAGGTGTATGAAGTTTTTCCCGAGAAGCGGGCGGGCGATCTGGTCGCACGCTTGCAGCGGGCCGATCTCGTGGTGGGATTTAACATTTTGAGTTTTGATTACGAGGTGCTCATGGCGTACACGATTCTCGACCTGCCCCATCAACTGCCGACTCTCGATATGTTGGTTGAGATCGAAAAAACGGCCGGCCACCGGCTCAAGCTGGAGAGTCTGGCCCAGGGCACGCTGGGCGTCGGTAAGGTGGCCGAGGGCCTTGACGCCATCCGCTGGTGGCGCGAAGGGAAGCTGATGGAAATTGCGGAATACTGCTGCTTTGACGTCAAAGTGACCAAACTCATTCACGAATACGGCGCGCAACACGGCGAACTTTTTTACCCCGACCGTTTCGACCGCAGGCAGCGGTTGGAAATCCACTGGAAGATCGCATGATCCAGCCGCTCAAATCGTCCAAGACGACCTGGTTCGTGTCCTGGGTGGACCTCGAGGAACCCGTCCCCACCGGCCACGACTACTTTCTTCCGACCTTGCTGATCGTGACCGACAGCAGCGGGGCGCCCCTCGCCGCGCCCGACATTCTGGAGGAACTCGATCAGATCCGGGTGGAAAATTTTTTGGTCAAGCTCTTCGAAAAACTGGGAGCGCCCGACCGCGTGGCCATCTGCCCGAGCGAGGAATGGGAGGACGACGACTGGAAGATCTTTTCCCAGGAGCATCGGGTGGATATCCGGTTCCAGCGATTTGATCGGGGCGGACCCGACGAACTCCGCGCCCTGGCGCAAACGGTCGTACTGCGGTTTTCCCGCGAAGGCAGTGGCACACCGCGGTCCAAGGATGTGGCGCACGGGCTGGTCAATACCGCCCTGCGCGTGCGTTCCTCCCGCAAGAAGCTCGCCCTCCTGCGCTCCGCCCTCGACCGCGATGCCGACTGCTCGCCCGCCCGCGTCGAACTGGCGGATGTGGAATTTCAAAATGGCAACTGGAAGGCCTGCCTCGCGGCGTACGATGAGGTGATCGCCCGCGAACTTCCGCGCTGGCCGTCGGGCCATCCCGCCTGGTGGACTGACCGGGAAACGCGCCCGCTTTTGCGCTCCCTCTACGGCCGGGCCATGACCCTCTGGCACCAGGGCCGGCACGCCGATGCCGCCGGGCAATTTGAACATCTGCTGGACTTGAACCTGCGGGATAATCAGGGCGTGCGCTTTTTTATTCCGCTCCTGCACTTGCTGGCTGACAATCAGGAAGAGGCGGGGGAATTTTTTGAGCGCTATAGGGCGGAATTCCCCGGCGATTACGCCGAACCGTCTTTGCTTTTCGGCTGGGGGCTGTCGTTTTCGCTGGAGGGCAACGAAACGGAAGCGCGGGAAAAATACCGCCAGGGCATCCTCAAGAATATCTTCATCGCCCCGATGCTCCTGGAGGAGCCGGAACCAGCGCGCGGACTCTGGCATCCCAATGACCGCGCCGAACCCAACTACGCCAGCGAGTTCATCGATTCCTATGCGGTTCTGTGGGACCGCGAACCCGGCGCGCTCCGGCTTTTGCGCGAAGCCTGGCTGGAACTCCATCCCCGCGTCGCCGAGATCAGCGCCCTGCGCGAACGCATGGGCGATCTTCAGGATCAGCGCTACGAACCCGGCTACAAAAAAATCTGGCAGGAACTCGTCGCCAAGGACGAGCAACTCACCGAGCCGGAGGTATAGCGTTCTCCTGTAGCGGAAAACGGGAGTTTTCCGAGAACGCCCGGGATCACACCTTCGCCTCGCGTTTGGTGCTGCGCAGGTGAATCGTCTTGGAGCCCAGATTGTGCACCGCGCGGATATACCGCAGGGTCTGACTGCGGGCACGCATGAGGATGGAGTGGGTGATGGCGGTGTTCCCCACAAGCTTCACGCCCGGCAGCAACGGGCTGTCGCTGATGCCGGTGGCGCAGAAAATCGCGCTCTCGCCGATGACCAATTCATCCGTGGAATAGGTGCGCCTCAGGTCGGTTTCCGTCACGGTTTTGAGCAATTCGCCGCGTTCCGCCTCATCGCGCGGCCACATGCGCAGGAGAATCTCGCCGCCCAGGGCCTTGAGCGCGGCTGCGGTCAGAATGGCCTCGGGCGCCCCGCCGATGCCGACGTACAAATCCACGCCCGAATCCGGCATGGACGGCGCGACGGCCGCGGCGATGTCGCCGTCGGAAATCAGGCGCAGAGCGGCCCCCTGCTGACGGACGGTCTCGAGGTATTTCTGATTGCGCGGACGGTCAAGCATCACGACCACCAGATCGCCGATGCGCTTCTTCAACGCGGCGGCGGCATAGGTCATGACCTCGCCAAAATTCATCTCCAGCGTCAGCGGCGGAATCCGGGTCGCGGCGATGGCTTCACAGACGGCGGGTCCGTAGGCGAGTTTCTCGGAATAAAAACTCGGGATATGCACCAGCCCGTGCGAGTTGCCATTGGGCACATGGGCCGCGGCCATGACCGAGATCGAATTGGGCAGACCCTTGGAGATATTGCTGGTGCCATCAATCGGATCGAGGGCGATGTCAAATCGCGGGGCCCCTTCCTTCCAGGTGCCGAGCTTGTCGCCGAGAAAAATCCCCGGGGCGTTGTCCTTGATGCCCTCGCCGATCACGACCTCGCCGCGGATGTCCACCAGATCGAAGACGCCGTTGATGGCGTCGCAGGCGGCCTCATCCGCCGCCTCCTTGTTGCCGCGGCCGAGCCAGTGGATGCTGTTCAGCGCGGCGTTCTCCGTGGCGCGGACAAATTCAAATTCGACGTTCCGTTCGAGATCCTGGGAAGAGTTCATGGGGAATATTACCGTAACCGGGTCTCCAATGAACACCGCGAAATCGGGTTTTTCAACGGAATGAATTGCCCTACAGTGTCGAGATGGCTTGGCGGCTTCATGAATATGTTCGGCGCGGTGAGATCGACAATCGCCAGCGTGGTCGTGTTACCGGACGCATCTGGCTCGACGGCGTGGCGGAACCGCTCGAGCTCGATCTGACAGGCGATTGCCACCCCGATCTGGCGGGATGCCAGCTCGTTTTCGAGAATCCGGCCCCTATTCCATTGACCACGCCGCCCCCGGTCCGTCGTCAATCGGGTAAAACCGGGGACATCACCGCCGCCCGCAAGGTGCGGGTCTATGATGTCCCGGTGGAGGAGGCGTATCGGCTGCGTAAGGCCGGCGGCAAGCCGCCCGAACATAGGGCCAACAGTTTCTATCTCGAGTGGTTTAGCGCCTTCAACGGCCGGGTGGTGATCGAAAGTGCCGACTACCGGCTCGAGATCTCCGAACCATCCTGGCGCTTCACACCGGAAGAACTGGCCGGGCACGCCCGCCGCCTGACGGAAGGCGGCGAAGAATTCGCCTCCGGTTTCGCGCCGGAGGATGAACCTCCTTGGGATGAATTTCGCGCCGAGCAACTTCTCCGCGAAAGCGACGCCACCGGCGGCCGCTACCGCCGCTTGCTGGAAAAATATCTCGACCATCCTGACCGCGAACGCCTCATCGCCCGCGAGATGGGATGGACCTGGATCGAGGAGGCACTTGATGCCGAAAACGAAGAGCCGGAGGAAGGTTTTTCCGGCGGGACCGCCGCTTTCCAGGATGAGGATCCTCTCGAGGAACCGGACCCCGCGCTGGAGGGCATTGATTGGGTGAGGGATGATGACGAGAGATTCATCCACCCCACAGCCAAACACGTCCGGGACACATTTTACGCCTTGAAAGAGGAAATCGATTCGTTCGGCCTGCCGGATGACGACGAATTGGTCGGGGAGTTTTCCGCGCAGATCATGATCCTGAGCGTCAAGATGTGTGCCCATCTCAATTTTCTCGTGCGCGGCGATCTCCACGACCCCGTCCTCCTTATCGCCTGGCTCAAGCGCGATCTCGACATTCACAACCAGGCTCTCGCCGGCGGCGCGGCTCTCGAGGGCCACCCCGGTTTTCCCGCCTCACGCCTCGCCCACTACCGGGCGGAGCTTTTTCAAATCCGCGAAGCGATCCTGGCGATCATCAGCCGCCTGCGTAAGGACATATGAATGCTTGCTGGAAGCGCCTCCCGTCCCTCCTCTGCGCGATGATTCTCCCCCTTTCTCTCCTCCCTGCGGAAACGCCCGCCGTTTCAAAAAAGGGTGTGGGCTTCTGGAACGCGGATGAGTCGTTCACCCGCTTCAGCAAGGACGTGGACCGGCTGGGCTGCGGGTGGTATTACAACTGGACTCCCAACCGGGACGCCCTCGCGCGCGAAATCCGGGCCGAATTTGTCCCGATGGTTTGGAATGGAAAAGACGCCACGGTGAAAAATCTCACCCGGTTAAAGAACGCCGGGTTTCCCACCCTCCTCACGTTTAACGAACCCGACGGCAAGGAGCAGGCCAACATGACGGTTGAACAGGCGCTGGCCCTCTGGCCGCGCCTCATGCGGACCGGAATGCGCCTTGGTAGTCCCGCCCCGGCCGCCATTACGAAAAGCAAAGACTGGCTGCGGCATTTCATGGCCGAAGCGGACGCCCGCGGCTACCGCGTCGACTTCATCTGCCTGCATTGGTATGGCGACATCACCGCACCGGACGCGGTGGACCAGTTGAAAAATTTTCTCGAGTCGCAATGGCAACTCTACCGCCGTCCCCTCTGGCTGACGGAGTTTTCCGGTTCCACCGGCTCCTGGCTCAAATTCGCCAACCCGCCGGTGACCGCCGCGAAAAATGCCGCCTTCATCCGCCAGGCCCTGCCCATGCTGGAATCCCTGCCCTATGTGGAACGTTATGCGTGGTTCGAACTGAAATGGGACGAGCCGCCGTGGGCTGAGGTGGCATTGGTGAATCCGATGACCGGCAAGCTGACCGCCCCCGGCCGGGCCTATCGGGCAGGCGGCCGCGGGACAGATTAAGCGGGGGCATCGCCACAAAAGAACACAAGGAACACAAAGTTGTTCGGATTCACCCGGGGAGCTGCCTTGAATCCTAATTTCTCTGCGTTCTCTCGCGGCTACAACCGTCCGAAAATCACACCCTTCACCAAATGCAACTGGCTCCGTAAATACGAAAGGGTTCGTCGGGCGTGACAATCTGAAAGGAGTCGGAAAGCCCTTGGGCGGCAATGAGGCGGTCGAAGGGGTCTGGATGAGCCGGGGGCAACTCGCCCGAGCGAAGAAGGGCTTCCTGGCTGATCTCGACGCGTTGAATTTGAAAAAATCTGGTTTGCTTTGGAATCCAGTTTCGTGGTCGCTCGGGCAGGGGCAATTTGCCTTTCGAATATTTCAGAGCGATTTCCCAAATGCTCGCGTCACTGAGAAACAAATCGTTGCCAGGATCATTGATCGCCTGCACTGCAGCGGGAGAAAGTTTCGACGGTTTACCCGCCAGCCAGAGAAAAGCGCAGGTATCCAGCAGGAGCTTCACAGCCCCCAGTCCTTGAGTTCGCGTTTTGTGAGCGGGGCCAAAGCCTCGTTAGGAACGTCAAACTCCGGTCCAAGAATCCGTCCAACTTTTGGACGTTTTTTTCCGCGCCCTGTCGCAAACGGCACCAGCCTCGCCACCGGTTTGCGTCCGCGGGCGATTACAATCTCCTCGCCCGCCTCCACGGCGGCCAGGTATCGTGAAAGGTGCGTCTTTGCTTCGTGGGTTGTGACCGTCGGCATGGGTTGAACGTAGCGGCGACGGTAAACTTAGTCAAGTTAGTCCAATATCGGTTCCTTGTTTCACCAGGAAATCTCCCTCTCTCGCGGTGGCCCGTCCGCACGCGACGCTTGCTGCACTTGGGCAAGGTTGATGCTTGCTCCGACCGTGAACCGTTCATGCCGATGGACAGGTTCGCCCGGCTGATCTGAGCCGCGCCCCACATCCCACGGACTCCGCGGGAGTTGGCTGCCAAGCGAAGTTCCCGTTTCCCGCTGAAGAAAGTTATCGCTAGGCCATGACAGCAAACTTCTCTGAACAGATTTCCCCGTGCATTTCCCCTCCGCTCGCAAACTCCAACAGTTGATCCACCGTGCTCCGTCCCTGACGTAAGCATCCTGTGGAAATCGCGCCGGCAATATGGGGAAGCAGTGTCACATTGGGCAAAAGACGCAATGGGCTGTCAATCGCAGGCGGTTCCGGATTTGTGACATCGAGAATTGCGGAAATACGCCCAGTCTGCAATTCGGCGATCAAGGCATTTTCATCAACCAACATGCCCCGGGCAGTGTTGAGAAAAATGGCATCATTCTTCATGGCAGCGAACTCCTGCTTTCCCAACATATAACGAAGCTCCGGCAAGGCTGGCGCGTGGAGAGAAACCACATCCGAGACCTTCATCAGTTCCTCCATCGTCACAAGCCGAGCCCCAAGCGAAGCGGCCTCTGCACCATCAATAGTAGGGTCAGCGACCACAACCTCCGCATTGAATTCATTCAAAAGTCTGAGCACCTGCCGACCAGTCCGGCTGGCGCCGATGATACCAACGGTCACGTCATACAATTCGCGCACCCTGCCATGGCCGGTCTCGGGAATGGCTCCCTGCCATAAACCTGAGCGCGTCAAATTGGAGCAGAAAAAAAATCCTTTCAGCCCGGCAATGATCAATCCAAGAGTCGTCTCTGCAACGCCCTTTCCCAAGGCCTCGTTGGCCGTCGCAATCCGGATGCCAGACTTCCAGATCGATGCGGGAATAAAGGGACGAATTGATCCGGCAGAATGCACGATCGCCCGGAGTTTTGGAGCGGTCTCCAACATCGGGCCGTCGATCCTGGGCGAATCCCATCCCGTGACGACGGCATCAGCTTCGGCAGCCCAGCGATGCCAACCCTCAAAAAGCTCGTCGTCGGAATCACCGAGCGGTCCAAAGCATAGATACTTAGCCTCCAGTCGCGCGATATCGTTCCCCGCAAAGCATTTATCGAAAATCCTCCGGGGCAGATGGAATAAAACACGCTTGCAAGATCCGGAACGAGTCGAGTCCGAAATTGGGAATGTCAGGGAAGCAGACAAAATGAATGAATAGGTTGGTGTTAGAAAATCCTGCTACCAAGTTTCCGTCTGATCCGGCAAAGAGATGACATGGAGCTTCTCCTTGCCGCTGAAGGTTTCTGCATGGCCGTCGCAAAAAAGCACGTTGCCCAAACCCTTATGCGGCGTGCCGAGGGAAAATTCCGGTTTGGACGGATCAAAATAATACGCCCTGGCCAACCCGGATGATGGTGGGCCACCATTTTGCGGCCAAAACGGCAGATCCATGAGAGAAACCGTTTTGCTTGGCACCTGAACTTCCACGCGCCTAACCGCCCGTCGGGTGAGCGAGACCTCGCCTACATCCAGGTAGATCAGCGAATGAACGCTGGCATTGACCAGATAACCCAAAAAATAGCCTGACCATCCTTTGTAATAGATCTTGCTGGTCACCCGATAACCACCGGCAGGGGGACTATTCCGCGCCACATTTTCGGGACAATAGAAGACATCGGAAGCAATGCCCGGAGCCTTCATCGCCCCGGCATAGGGTGCGAGGAGCGCGGAAAAAGTCGTCCCCATGTCATATAGCGGCGGAATGTCTCCATTGTTTTCGCTGGAGTAAATCTGGCAGGCATTTCCGACCTGCCTGAGGTTATGAAGACACGCTGCCTTACGGGATGATTTGAGCGAGTGGCTGATCACGGGAAGTAAGAGAGCCACCAGAATGGCAAGAATAGCAACCGTCACCATGATTTCCATCACGGTGAATGCACCGGCCTTAACGGTGCTTTTGGAACCGGCGTAAAATCGGGACAACAAATCCTTATTCATAGAGCGTGGCTAGGGTTTCAAAGCATCGAATCGGACGACATCGCCGTCGCCGGTGGTGGCAATCAAGGAAAAAGCAAGAACATCCCGGGCTTGTTCGTAAAGGAAGGCGCTGTGAAAAGTTCCCTGGGCGACTCTTTCGAGGGCAAGATGCTCATTTGTTAAATACAATCCCTTGCTTCCCGACAGCACGGCGCGATTCACCCAACGCTCTGGGTTTCCGGCGATGTGCGAGATACGATCCGGTAGGGCGACCGTGGAAAAGCGCTCCAGCTTGGACGGATTCTTGTTCCATTCGAGCCGCCAGAGTTGGCGATCCTTCGTGGCACAGAGAACAGCCAACCCGGTCGCATCATCGCGGACAATTGCGCTGGCATCCAGGGGCACGACGGGAACCCACGAGAAGGCAATGCGCCGGTCCTTCGCGTCGTAAATCACCAGGCAATTTTGCCGGACAATAAGAACATAGCGGGGCTTGTTTCCGAGAGCCAGGGTCTTGAGCCCCAGAATAGGTGCCCCGGCCAACCCTATCCGGGAGTCGACCTCCGGCAGTATCGTTGTTTGCTGCTGGTAAACCTGCGGGTAGTATAAATCACCGCCAGGCTCGGTCACATGCGGCGTCGGATCGCCATCCACATGAAGGATCTCCCCGACACCGATCGCCAATGTTTCCATTTTGCCATCTCCGTTGAAATCAACGCCCTCTTCCAGTAAGCCCGGGTTCCAATAACTCCCGCCCCGGAGCACACCCTCCAACCCGCCTTCTTCGTCAAGGAAGCTCAGCATGCAATACCGGCCAATGACCCATTGCGGTTTACCCGCAGCGCCTCGTCTCCAGATGCCAAAAGATGCGGGTTGCGTGTAAAGTCCGGCGGGAGTGCGCTGGTTGGGTTTCCCGAAGGTCTGGTCGAACTGCCGATGCTGCTTGTAAAACTCCCAGTCCCGCGCCTGCTTGCCATCCGGGTCAAAGACCCTCAGGCGCGCATCCGCTGTTAAAACCCCGATGGAAAGGTCTCCATGACCGTCCATATCCACCAGTGCGGTTGCTTGCAAATTGCATGGCACATCATACATAAAGGTTGGCTGACCAGAGGCACTGAGAACCCCGAGGACAGCATTCTCCTCACGCATCCATCGATACTCCGGCCAAATGTCCGAATGGACAAAAATACGTCCCGGCCCGCCATTCCGATCCGGAATTGGCTCCACGGCAAGGGGTGGTTCCGCCCTTTTCACATCCTCAGTGTAATAGGTCAGGCGGGGGGCGTTGTTAGCTCTCACATATCGGACGGGCAACCCCTGAAGAAATACGGACTGATAACCCTTCTCCGCGGGATCCGCCTTGCCATAGTTTCCGGTTTTGATCGACGGCCGCCAGACTTTTTCCCCGCCAACCTCTTTCCAAGCCGCGCTGTCCGGGCCCGGCATTTCCTCCTTGCCGTCCACCAGAATGGGAGAGGCCACCTGGATCGAGTCCGGCAACTCCCCTTCCTGCGCATTGCTCCGGTCCCGCAAGCTGATTTCCGCCATCGGATAGGTGCGCTCAAGGTCCAGCACGCCGTCCACGGTGTGTCCTGTCAAAATTGGAACCGGCCGCCGGAACCCGGAAAACCGCCAAGCCTCCCGCCAGGGCGTGTCCCGAACGTCCGCCGCCATCACCCCGCCGCTTGCGGCAACCTCCGCGGTCTGTTCCGGCTGGCGCTGGAGATCGGATGCGAGTGCATCCAGCGCTGGCCAGAGGGCTTCCGTCTCCGCCGCAACCGGCGCGGCGGCACGGCCGGCGACAACCTGGCGGGTTTTGCGGTTGCAAAACAAATCCTGCGGCTCCCGCGATGAAAACACCGTCTTGCCATCCACCGTCAGCTTACGGCATCGGAAAGCGCGGAAAGACCGGCCATCCAAAACGAACGCTTCCGCATCGATCTCCATGCCCGGCAATGTCCCGCCCCGCCATCCGATGTATTTCACGTCCTTCGGATCTGATTCCGCATACAACGCAAGACGAAAGGGCGACTTCCATTCCGCCCGCAAAGGAACCGCCCCGTTTTTCACAACCTGCAGAAGGTTTACCGCAGAAATTTCTTCTCCCGCCTCGAGTGAGGCCACGCGTTTTTCCCTGAGAAAATAAGACTCTTTCTTCCACGACCTGTCCAGTTCCTGATCCAAAACTGCGGTCCAGTCCGGAGAGAGCGGAGTGAACCAAAGGCTCGCTCGTTCGGCTTCCGCCTTCCAACGCTGACCTTCCCGCTGCAATGGAAAAGCCGAAGCCCATGTCACGGTGGCGGAGAAATGGCCGCCTTCCAACGCGCGCACGGAATCCTTGAAAATCCATATCCCCTCCCCGATCCAAAGAATGTCGCGCGTCCATGCCGTGTCCGCAAAGGGTTCCAGCGTGGCGGAGAATCCCCCGGAAACTCCAAGATCCGCAACCCAGTTCCTGCGCGCCGCAGAGCCGTAACGCGCAGCCTTAGGCCATTGGTCAAGACGCTGCACATCGACCGCATTCTGATCATAATAGTGCCGCGCCGAGGAAAAGAGCAGCCAGTCCACGCCGGCTGAACTGAAGCTGGTCAAGACATTGGGTAACGCGTCATGCAGAAGGCCGGAAAGGGAAATGTGGTCGCTATCCGGCTGCGATCCCGAACGGATCACCGCGAAGTCCAGAATCTCCTTAAGATCCAACGACGTGCCCATAAACGGAGCTTCCTTCATTTGCTGCAGGAGGGGGAAATTATGTGGCATCAGACCCGCCGCCCAAACGCCGGACGCATCCTGCGCGTCCGCGTCGCGCACTTCCGGGCCGGGATAATAGCGATGCACTCCGTTGACATACCGCCGCGCAAATGGGGCCGAAGACGCCGACGTGCGCTGCAGATGCCGGCGCAGGGAGGCAAAATAAGGATCGCTCTCGTAACACGCCATCACGCCGGTGAGCAACTCGTGATCGGGAGCATCAGATGGCCTCACCATTGCGCCTGTCTTCGGATTGATCTTGGCGGTAAATTCCTCCGCAGCGCGCCGGGCATTGCCTCCGGTAAAGAAGACGAATTGTTCGTAATCGAGCGCATAACGAAAAAGGCTCCCGAGAATCTCCTCCTCATGCCCTCCCGGTCCCACTCCAGGAACGGATGTTCCCCAGCGGTCGCGGACCACGGCGTCAAGAAACGCGCGCTTCTCGGAATAGCGGAATGCGATCACATCGCCCAGATCCGTCCCGGCAGGATAAAAACGACGGAGGAAATTCGCATTGGCCAGATCGCTCATCCACGGAGCGATCTGGTGGCGGTTGCTGATGGCAAGCGCACCATAAGGGGGGCTGAACCGCGGCATCCACGAGATTTCCTGCGAGGAGAAATCCCGGAAATTGGTGGCCAGGAGAGTCACGACCTGGACAAATTCTCCCGGCTCGAAAAACCCCGTTCCCTCCAACATTCGGATGGTGCGCACGAAGAATTCCAGCGGATACTGATGGGTATAAGCCTTCTCCTTGAGGATGGTTGCGAAGATGGCGCGTGCCCTTTGCCGATAGGACTCTCGTCCGCTCCAATACCAAGCCATGGCATTTTCGTAAAAGCGCAGGACCGTGCCGTAACCCGATTCCTCCTTGGGAAGAAGATGATTCAGGGGATCCTCACTCCATAACCGGTCATTCTCATCAAAAGCCGTAAGACAGTCTCCCTCCAGCGCCACATTGAGAAGGTACGGGAGTTCCCACGCCTTGTCTGGCAGGGCAGGCGCGGTCCGGGTTTTGAGAATCTGACAAAACTGATCCACGGCACGCTCGACCCCCCGATCCGATGAGCCACCCAGGATCACATGATTCGTATTTGCATCGCCGGCGCCGACCGCCGTGCGCACGACATACCCGTCACCACCGGGATAATAGCCGTCGGTGGCATCAAGAAACCGGATATAGGCCGGCCAGAACGCGCGGTTATTGGTTAGGCGGCCAAGCAAGATCAACGGCTTCTTCAAATAGGCGGCGCGCAGACGCGGTTCCCCCTCCTCCATCACTTCCTTGTCGGTCCGGACCGGGAGGTCCGGACCGCCGGATTCTTTCACGGCCCGCCGAACCGATTCCGCCAGTCGCCGATAGCCCTCGTTTCCCTCCGGATAAACGATGGCCGATTCGGTTCCACTCAAGAGGGTTTTCCCACTCCATGGCTCCACGACCGTCGAAGGGATCGGACCGAGAAGATCCATCTGGAATCCCTTCAATTCCGCATCCGTTTCCTGGCCGGGGCGGCTTCGCAGAGTGAACGTCACGTTGACCGAAGGCGAGTTTCCGGCCCGGATCACTCCGGCCAGCATCTGCCATTCGCCGGGGCGATTGTAAGACAGCGACAATGCCCCAGCTGTGACGGTAAAAATCCCTTCCGTGCGCACACGGATCTTGAGCATATAATCGCGGCCGGCCTCGACCGGCCGCGTCACGCTGACCGACGCCGACTGTCCCTCTCCCGCCTCCACGCGGGGCGGTGGACTTTCCCCGGCATGAAGGATGGTCGCACCGGCGCCCAAGCTTAAAACGATCCGGACCCAGAGACCCGTGGGATATTTTAAAAAAGCTATCTTCATAAAAAGCGCACATCGCCCCATTCTGACGGTCGGACTCCCGCGCAGACCGGCGAGGTCGTCACAAACCATGAGGAAACCTCGCGTTCGGCCGCTTGCTCGCGATAAAGCTGAAACGTCCAGCAATCTCCCGCCCCGGGCTTGGCACCCAGGGTGGTCCAGGGAATCGTCCATTCAGCGGTCCAGAGTGTTGCCTCCGGTTCCCGAATCTCCGCCGCCCATGGTGCCTGCCAGGAATTGTCCTGGTGTGTTTGCTGCGCATGATGACCCAGCCGGTCCGCCACGAAATGAAGGAACTTCCGCCGGGAACGGGTCGGATCGAGAAACAAATGCCCGCGCTCCGTGCCGCGCCAATAAAGGCGGGCGCCAAGGGCCTCAATATACCATTTCCGATCGCTAAAAAACCCGGCATCGCGCTCGGCATATTGGTCGAACTTTTCGCCGCGGGCGTCCGCTCCGGGTGCCTGTTTGTCCCCGCGGGCGGAGAGACGGCAGCAAAACGCCGTGGGGGAGGCGGCCACCCGGAACTCGCTGGGCCACGAAGAATGAATGCGGTCCGGGCCGGTCGCGACAAAAAAGTGCGCGTAACATTCCGCCCGTGCCCAGTCCTCCTCGGTCGGCTCCGCGGCCAACCGCTCGCAACGCACCTCGCGCTTTTTCCGCAGCGCATGCAAATGAAAGGCGCGCACCGAAGTCGTCAGCGCGCTGGTGATCAGTTGATCGCATTCACAATGCACGATCTCTGAAATGCCGGCGGATTCCGCCGCCTGCAGCGCGTCCTCGAAATCCACCGCATCGAGCCCGAAATAAGTGGCGACGCTGGACGCGACCGTCACCCCCGAACCCTTCACCTGTTCTGCCAGGACCAGGTGCTGGGCGACAATCTCGGCGGGCGCGTTGGAATAGGCCATGCTGACCGGCACCACCAGATCAACAGACTTCTCCCGGGCGAGCGCTCCGATGTCAATGGCCAGCCACCGACGCACGTCCACCGCCCATGTCATGAAGGCCTTGTGCGCTCCGGTTGGAAGGCGCGCGTAGATCTCTCTTACGAAGTCCGTCTGATACGCCGTCTTAAACGCCAGCCACTCGGGATTGTCGGGAGGCAGGTCCTGCGGATCCGCGCCATGTCGGGCGCGAAAAGCCTCGCGGATTTCCGGATTATATCCGAAGCGGTGAAGCCCTCTGTCATCGGCCGAAGGTGTCGCGTTGTGACGCACAAAATCCAACAATAACCCATCGACCCCGCGATCCAGCAACTCCTGCAGAACGCGGAATTTGTATTCCCTCACTTCGGGAAAAAAGAAATCCGCCGTGCCGGTGAACAACCGGCCGGCTCGGTCGCGCTGCATGAAACGCTCATCCGACGCCAGCGGGCTCGCATGGCGGCCACCGTGGTCCTCCTCATAAATCGTCAGCCAGGCGCAGACCGAAATGCCGCGCTCCCTGCCAATCCGCACCGCAGCCGCCAGCGGATCAAAGGCGTCAAGATCCGTTCCCTTTAGACTGTGCCAGCTTTCGATCCCCCCATGGCACGTCGTCACGCCAAAAATCCCAGTGTTTTGACGCGGATTCAACCGCGGTGCGACCTCGCTCGGATATTCGGCCACCCCGCCGGAGAGTCCCCGCCAATAAACCCGACGCACTCCGGCCACGGACAAAACATCAAATACCTTTTCGACTCCAGCCTCGCCCCAGGCCCCAAAATGCGCCGTCCAGTCATTAAAGGTGCAAAGTTCAGAAATACGCATGGATCAACTTAGTGTTATAAATAAGTATTTAAAGATCCGATCGGTTGGCAAGAAGATTTCATACGATAATTTATAACTGATTTTCGCGGCGGTATTTCTGTTCTTTGCATATTTAATTTAATGCACTAATTGAAATTCATGAGCCGTCTATCCATTCTGAACTCCTCCTGGGTCTACCAAAATCCCAAGCCTCATCTTCGTGCCATCCACGCTTTT
The DNA here is from genome assembly GCA_945860745.1 of Chthoniobacter flavus. Classification (GTDB taxonomy): domain Bacteria; phylum Verrucomicrobiota; class Verrucomicrobiia; order Chthoniobacterales; family Terrimicrobiaceae; genus CAMASH01. The sequence continues at coordinate 34,495 of CAMASH010000011.1, forward strand.
CATCCGTGTTTAAACAGGTTGCCGGACGGAAGCTGGATCGCCACCTTCGACCTCGGACAGGGAGTGGAAAGCCTGGACTATCACACCGTCCTGGCCAGGTCGGCGGACGCAGAGACCTGGCAACTCCAAGGGCCCATTCTCCCCGCATCCCCCTCAATACCGCCGACCACCCACAGCGTTCGGACCGCGGCCCTTTCGGACGGGCGCCTCGTGGGATTCGGAGCCCGGTTTTACCGTGAGGATCCCGAAGAAGGCATTCTCAATCGCGAGACCATGGGCTTGTGCCGGACCGACCTCATCTGGACCGAAAGCCACGATCACGGATTATCCTGGTCCGACCCCCAGCCGGTGACACTTCCCGTGGCCGGCGAGGCGTGGGAGGCCAGTCACAACCCTCTGGAACTGCCGGACGGCACGCTCGCCCTGCCCGTTGCCGCCTGGAGAAATTGGGACGGAAAACTTCCCGACGGCGAGCAATCGCTCATTGCGCTCAGCCATGACGGCGGACGCACGTGGCCGGAGTTCCGACGCACCTTCGATGGTCGGAAGACCGGGCTGATCCATTGGGAGCAATGCGTGATCCCTTTTGCTGACGGACTCCTCGCCGTAGCATGGGTTTATGACCCGGCCAGTCACCGCTCCCTTCCCAGCGTGTTTTCCATCGCTCCTGACACGAGCAACAATTTCCCGCCGTCCCAGCCGATGGGATTCCACGCCGAAACCTGCGAAATCCTCGCTCTCGAAAACAAGCAGGTCCTCGCCGTATACCGTCGGGTCGATCAACCGGGACTCTGGGCGGAGATGGCTACGGTGGAGGATGATCGGTGGATCCGCCACCCGGCGATCCCTCTTTGGCAGGGGGCCCAGTCCGGAATGCACTCGCTCACCAACGCCACGGAGGCAGTCAGCGGCCTGAAATTCGGGTCGCCCAGCCTGAAGCGCATGGATGACGGGACGGTTCTGGTGCTGTTCTGGTGTCAGGAGGACGGCATCAGCGGCATCCGCTGGCTGAAGCTGGGAATTTCATAACCCCCGGAGTCCGTCAAAGCATCCGGAAAGGGACTTTTGTGGCCGGCCCCAAGGTTTCACCCTGGACGAGCTTCACCGGAATGCGGGTCACTTTCTGAAGAGGCACATGTCCGCTCATCAGCGTGAAAAGTGTCATGATGGCTTCTTTGCCAATGATGTAGCCGGGCACCTTCACCTGATGAAAAATCGAGTGACCCGCGGAGACGCCGAAAAAGACAATGGAGATGTCGTCCGGCACCCGGCATCCGGCTGCCTGCAGCAGATGCCGAACCTGCAATGCCAGTTCGTAGCCGTAGCAGAGAATCACGGTCGGCGCCTTCTCCATCCGAAGATAGCGGGACAGCAGCTCCCGCAATCGTTCGTCATCCGCGTAGCCCAGCGTCTCATAATGGCAGGCGAAATCCGCCGATTGTGGAAAGGGCGGCGGGGCTGAGGAAAGAATGCCCCGATTCGTATCCGGGTAAACCGGACGCAAGATCAACAGGCTCCGGTGTCCGTAAGCGATCAACTCCGATTTCAAGCCCGCCATTCCGAGAGAGAGCTCGGCCACGACGCCATAGATCTTTTCGCTATCGTACTCCATGGCCGCCGAAACCACGGGAATGCCCTGGGCGAGTATTTCGCGAAAATATTCCTCCGGAGTCGGGCTCAGAATCACCACGCCGCGGATTTGCCGGTGCCGCAGCATCTCAGCCGTCGCGGACGCCACGTCGCCGCTCAAACTCGGTAGCCTGGAATTCAGAAGTTCCGGATAACTTTGTCCGCTTTCCATTTGTCCAAAAATGCCCCTCAAGACGTCATTGCAGAGCGTCGTCGTCAGCGAGGTGGGATCGTGGTAAAACAGCCCGATAGCCCTCAACAAGCGCTCGGCCCGGCGCTCGCAGACAAAGGTTCCCTTGCCCTGTCGCCGATAAACGAGCCCTTCTGCCTCCAAGTCATTGAGGCAGCGCCGCGCCGTCGTGGAGGAAATTTGAAACTCCTGGCGCAGTGTCCACTCCGACGGCGCAGGGGAACCTAAAGGATAATCTCCGCGCAAAATGCGTTCCCGCAAAATGTCCGTGACCCGCTTGTAAATCGGATCTTTCGAAAGCCGCGCAGATGGAGAGCTCGAAACCACAACCAAGCTTTATGCCATGGTGCGGCGAGGCGTCAATCGAAGGCGTCAATCGCAGAGGATCGCCAAAACTCTCCCGGTCGGCCGTAACCCCGCGTCTTCGCGCTAGCCAACAACCGTGATGCAGCGACCGGACCGTGCCGATTCCAGCGCCGCGATGTTGACGTTCAGCGAATGCACCGCCTCGGCGAGCATGCACGCGTGGTCGGGGTGCCCCGCCATGGCGTCGAGAAAGGCCTTCGCTTGCCGCACATAAATTTCATCGCGTTCGACCGGACCGAATTGCGTCCAGGTCCACTCCGCATCACCGGGCCGGAATTCCCCAACCCGCTGTTGAGAAAGATCTGCGCGCACGCTGCCGTTTTCACAGTGAACCGTAAATGATGTCTCTGCTGGTGCTTGGCCCTGGCAGACATAATAACCCGCCAGGCAGCCGCCTTCATGCCGGATCGAGCAGCACACGGTATCCTCGACGGACACATCGCGGAGTTTCCGGTTGCCCATCAGACATTGGACATCCCGGGCCGGCCCGACCAGCCAGTCCATCGTATTGACAAAATGCGTAAGCACATCCTGGATCGCCCCGCCTCCCGTCTCGTGCCGCCCATAATAAATCCGCGCATAATCCGGCCGCGCTAACGAGTAGTCCTCACCGCAAACAATCTGCGCAGCCAGCGGATTTCCCAACGATCCGGCTTGCAGACGCCGCTTGAGCTCCATGACCGGAAGCATGTGACGGTAGACATAGGCCACCCGCATCGTCCGGATCGCCTCAAAAACCTGAAGTCTGTCGAGACCATCCGGCACAACCGCCAGCGGCTTTTCGATGAGCAAATTCAAGCCCGCTTCCGCCAGACGCGTCGCGATGGGAATATGGCTCGGGGCCGGCGACGCCACAACGCCCACCGTCCAGGGCTCCGCCTTCAGCGCCTCTTCGCAATCCGCAAATCCCGGACAGCCGTATCGAGCAGCAATCAATTCCCGGCGTTCGGCCTGGGATTCCACGATTCCGACCCGGCCGATTCCCGCCTTCTGAAAGCAGCGGACGTGCCGTTCTCCGATGCCGCCTGCCCCGACAATAAGAACACTGGTCATCATGTTTTTTGCAGGGCCTCCGTTCCGAGCGTTTCCCGGATGAAACGGAATGTGGCGTTGATCGCAAAATAGAAATCCGCGGCACCCGTGGCTTTGCTGTCACGATAAGGCAGCGGATGAATCATGGTGTGCGTTCGCGGATTTTCCTCGCGCAGCCGGCGAAATATTCCGTGGCCGTGACCAGTCCGAACTCGCGCAGGATTTCCTGTTCCGGGAGATTCTGATCTCGCGACTCGAGAAACCACAGGCAGTTGCCCTGATCGAATGTCACCCGGACCCGGCCGCCATATTTGCGCTGGATCTCCGCCATCTGTTCCTGATTGCCGTTGCCGAAGAGGGACAGCCGGTCAAAATTGATTGCGGCGGTGTAAACCGGCGCGCCAAAACCAAATCTCAAGGTTTCATTCCGGTAGCCGCCCGCCGCAATTTCCTCGCCGTCGATATCAATGATGCGGCTCCAGTGGGGATATGAAACCGCCGCGCGGCTCGCGTGCAGTTTGCAGAAAGCATTGAGCTGAGTTCCCCCCGGCCAGAGTGTAGGGACCAAAAGCAGCTCCACGCCGTGCCGGGCTTGCACTTCCAGATTTTCCGGGAAGCACGTGTCGAAACAGATCGCGCCCCCCAGCGCGATCCCCTTCCACCGGTAAAAAGCGGGCGCGCCGGGCAAAATTCCCGCGTCGAGTTCCGACGGTGTTGGCGAAAGCTTGTCGCATTGCCACACAGCCTCACCCTCCGGCGAGATCAGAAAAAAAGAATTACGAATTCCGTCTCCCTGACGGTGCACGACCGGAATCGTCGTCCACATTTTCAACCGGACGGTTGCCCGGATCAGGGGTTCCATGTCCCGTTGCCAATTGTCACAGGCCTCCACCTCGCACCGAGGGGAGGGCCGCCCCGCCGCGCCATCGCCCAGGATCTGGTTCAGCCCCTCCGGCAATACCGTCAGTTCCGCGCCCTGACCGGCGGCAATTTCCAGCCAGGCCACCGCTTCCTCCAGCTTCTCCGCCAGGGACGAATACGGGCGGTTGCTCAACGCGACAACCGATACGCTGTGACTTCTCATCGCCAATTCCTTACTGACATTTTGTGAGGGAGCGCACGCGAAATTGTCGGGGTCGAAAATGCAACAAACTTTGCAACTGTATTTGGGTGTCTCATTTTCCGTGTGTGAAGAGAGAGATTAGGGGATGAAAAGGCGGCAGGTTTGGGACATCGGATCGCAGATGTCCAGAGCCTGAAAAAGGCCGTTCGCAAGAAGCCGGTGCCCCAAGGCATTGGGATGAATTCCGTCGCACATGAAGTACGGCGCGAACGCTTTGGGATTCGCGGAAAAATAGGAGTTCCAATGCTCTTCGTGATCGACCAGCGCGACTTCATCTTCTTCGGCGACGGCGCGAATTTTTGCAAGGACCGGCGCAAATCGCGCCGCATACGGAGCAGCGCTTTCGAGAATAATCGGATTGGGCGTCTGCAGAATAACCTGAGATCCGGCTTTGCGGAGGCGGTTCACGACCGCTCCTAAATCCCGCGCAAAATCCTCCGGCGCAATCGCGCGATCCTCGGAGGCGTCGTTCGTTCCAAGCATGACGAAGGCCACATCAGGAAGATAGCCGGCCAGAATGCGCTCCAAGTCCGCCAGGCACGCTGAGACCGTGGCGCCGCTGACAGCCGCATTGAGCACTAAATCCTTCGGGCGGCCCATCTCATATCTTACTCTTTCCTGGAAGAGCTGCGTGTAATCCCGTTGCCCGTAGGTATGTTCCGCGCCCTGTGTGATGCTGTCGCCAAGAAAGAGCCAGCGGCGCGACTCCGATCCATCGGTGAGCCCAAGGAGTGGGTCTGTAAAACTTCTGTCGATGGTTTTCATCGCGCCGTGTAGCCTCCATCAATCGGGAGGTTAACTCCGGTAATGTAGCGCGACGCGTCGCTCAGAAGGAAAACCACCGCGCCCCCCAGATCGCTCTTTCCGCCCATCCGTCCAAGAAATGTCTGTTCACTATACCGGCGGACGAACTCGTCCGGCTGATCCGCCAAAAAGCCGCCGGGGGACAGGCAATTGACCCGCACACTTTCCGGCCCGTACAGCGCGGCATAATAACGCGTGAGATTGATGAGTCCGCCTTTGTGAAAAAAATAATCCGGCGCGCCCAATGGCACACCAGTCTGCTCGCCATACAAATTCCGTGAAGGTCCGATCATTCCTTGAATGGATCCAATATTCACGATGCTGCCCGACTTTTGAATGCTCAACAGTCCACCAAATTCACGATGTATGCAATAGACGCCCGTCGCATTGACGCGCAGCGATTCCTCCCAGGCTTCGATCGGCGCATCGGGACCGATCATCGGCCGCGAGACGGCATTGTTCACCAGGCCATCAAGCCGGCCGTAGCGCTGCGCGATGCGGTCCCGCAGCGCCCCGATGGAATCGGGATCACCCTGATCAAGGACCTCGGCGCTGACATCGTAGCCGGCGCGGCGCTCCTCTTCCGCCACGGCTTCGCCCGCCGCACGGTCGCGCGACGCGATCACCACGGTGGCATTGGCGCACGCCAGATCAGCGGTCAACCCGCGCCCGTAAAGTCCGGCCCCGCCGGTCAGAAGGACAACTTTGTTTTTCAGATCAAAACGATGGAGCATGGGAAAAAATCATGAGACTTCGCGGACGGGCGCCCCGGGCCGCAACCATTCCGCCGATTCCACGGTTTCGTCAATGGCGGTCCGGCAGCTCTCCGTGAGCGGATAGCCGGGGATATTGTGCCAATGGGAAAAGATGCCCAAGCGCATCAGCGCATATTTTTCGCCGGCCAGCCAACAGGTGATTTTCGGCCCTCCATAGATGGCAAACAAAGCCTCCTTCGCCCGCGCGTCGAGCGCGGCCGCCGCCTCCTCCGCACCGGCCGCAAATCGTTCCAGGATGCTCCGGATGATACCCGCAGTCAGAATGCCTCCCCCCACAAAGGCCCCATCATAACCGTCCCTCAACGCATCGAGCAGAGTGAACTCGTTGCCGGTCAGCACCAGAAGCTCCGGGCGGCTGCGGCGCACCGCGGAAACAACCGTCCACCGCTCCGCCTCGCCCGCACTGTCCTTCACACCGATGACCCGGGGATGGGAAATGATTTCCCCGAGGATCTCCAGCGGAACCGGCGTCGAGGACGCCCGGCCCCGATCGTAAAAAAAGACCGGCAGTGGGCTGCGCTCGAAGATCTCGAGATAAAAATCGCGCAACCGCGTGCTCGTCGCATTCATGAAAAAAAACGGCTGCGCCACAACCCCGAATTCCACCCCCCAACCTGCCAGGGCCTCGAGCCGGTCCAGAATCTGACCGGGGGAATTGTCGGTGGCCTGCGCGCCGATGCGCAGACGACCGCTGGATTGATCGGCGGCGTTCTTGACGAGCGACTCAAGCTGGGAATCCCGCAGCCAGGGACCTTCGCCACACGTTCCCGCCAGCATCACCCCGTCGCACCCGTGAGCCACATGGTGCTCGATGGCCCGTCGCACACTGCGGCCGTCGATCTCCCATTCCTTGGTGAAGGGAGTCGGCATGGCGCTGAAAACTTGTCTGGGTGGCACGGGAGGTATCATTTCTACTTATCAGTCTTTACAAACTGACATTCAGATGGAAAGTTTTTTTGTGATTAACCCGATTATCAGCACGATCAGCGACCGTTACCGCAGCCGCCAGGGCCGACATCTGCCGTCGTTTTTTAGCCGGGAAGTCGTTTAGTGCGTTTATTGCCGATTGTTGAAGTGTTCTGACCGCGCCCCGGCGCCATCCAATCGGCATTCAAAAATCAACCAGCTTAACACGCACTCTGAGCGGTGTGCCGCGCTACGCGGTCTCGCCCGTCACGCCGGCGCGGGCTTCCTTTGTCCGCAGGATGTGCCTCCTAATCAATTTTTCCGCGCCGGCCGCATCACGCGAGGCAATGGCATCGGCGATTTCCAAATGGGTGGGCGTGAGTTTATGACTTCGTCCGGCAGCAGCCGGATCCTGGGAGAGAGCAAAGGTAAACTCGATCAACCGTTGCTGCTTAAGCACCGAGACAAGGCGCGAATTCCCACTCAGCTCCGCGATCGAGAGATGGAATTCCAAATCCCGTTGGGCAAGGTCGAACATGGCCGACCCATCGCGCTCCGCAAAAAAACGGCGAGTCAAATCGTCCACCCGCCGGGCTTTGATCTGCAGATCCTGGGCGTCGTGATCCCGGGTCCGGGTGGCTGCCAACCGGGCGGCGAGCGCTTCCAGCGACGCGCGAATGTCGATGACATCGCAAAATTCCCGCACGGTGATCTTCCGGAGAAATGTCCCACTGCGCGGCACCCGCACGACCAGGCCCGCCATTTCCAGGTGCTGCAGGGCCGCCCGGATGGTTGTCCGCGAGGTTTTCAGCGTTTTGGCCAGGCTCGATTCGCCGATTCGCCGGTCCTCCACAATCTGTCCCTCCCGCATGAGGGACACCACCTTGCCCACACAATCCAAAACCAGGTTCGGCGGCGGGGGAGATTTTTTTCGAACGGCCATGGGAGGGAGGCATATCAGATGTCTCCCTGCTCGTAAATTGCGGCCTGCGGGGTGAAGGAAACCACCAAGCAAAAGGAAGGCACCCCCAGCCTGTGTCTGGGGGCACCCGAAGAATCAACCGTCAGACCGTTGAAATCGGTCCGCTCAAACGTTCCGTTAAACGACCCTGCGGCGGCGGCGGGCCAAAAGACAGAAGCCCGCGCTGAGCCCCATCAGCACGACCGTTCCGGGTTCCGGAACCGCCTGCCAATCCACATTGTGGAACGTCGCCTGACTGTCGGTCCCCACCGAACTGGTATATCTGTGAAGGTAGATCACGTCGCCTCCACCGACAACTCCCGCCACATTCTGTAACGAGGCCAGGGCGGAACCATCCAGGGAGACGTCGACACCAACGGCATCATAGTCGAACCGCAAAGTGTAAATCGTGTCGAGGGCGATTGTCGGGAATGCGTTAATGCCATTGACGGAAACTATCCCCCCATTGATCAGGACGTTCCATTGCCGGGTGGTAGTGTAAAACGCCAAGCCGGTCGAATATGAAGCGTCAGAGAATACGTCAATTTCAAATTTGATCTCAACAAATCCAGAGGTTGGGTCGGGATCCCACAACGAGCTCGGAGCAACTGCGGTTTGTTCCGCCCAGATCGCGCCCCCACCGCTCACGCCCGTGCCGAAGGTGATGGTGCTGGCGCCGGTGGTCTGGCTCGAGCCGACCAGCGCCCAAGGGGACGAGGCAACTTGGTTGCCGGTGTATTGGATGAGGACGGCGTGAGCTGGCTGCAGAGAGGCCAGTATGGCCGCAGCAAGCACGGTAAGGAATCCCGCGAGGGACAAGGCTGGTGTTTTCATGACGTTTTGGGTGGTTAGGTTTTTTGGTTCTGGTTTTTTGGTTGGGTGAAAGCTAAAGGCTAAGGGGGAGGCGCGATGGCAATCTCAACGCTCTCCCAAAGGCACTCTCCAAGATATTCTCCGGCGGTTTCCCCGATCGTCAGTCCGGGCGCCTGGCTTCCCGGCAGGGCCGGCCGGGGCTCAAAACTAAGGACAGGGTCGATGCCCCCGTTGACAAAGACCTGCATGCGCGGCCGGTCGGCCCGATCCAAAAGAAACCTCGCCTCGACAATGGGTTGGGGCGATTTCACAACATCGTAATCTTCCTTCGCATAAGCGGCGATCTCGCCGGTTGCATAGAGATTGATTAAATATTCCTCTCCAGAGGGCAGAACAAACCCGACACGATGAATTCCGGACCTCAGGTCCAGCTTGACCACAATCTCGATCGTGGCATCCGGCGGAACATCGGGAATTTGAAGAAAATATCCGCTATTTTCCTCCGGGGCCTCCGTCCGAATGACGAGGTGCTCGCCCTCCAACTGTGCAAATTCCGGGCTTTTGCGTATGCCATAATCCACGGGCGTCCATTCGCTAGATTCAAAAACATCCTTTCCTGAAAACGTTCGCCGCGGGGCCTTGGAATCCCCCTTCGGCGCGACAGGAAGCTTGCCTCCCGAATACACATAATCCAGGGCGTGGAGCAGATTGGCCTCGTGGAATGCAAGCCCTGTCTCAGGATCCTTAACCTCTGCGCCTGTCTTCTGGAAGATCGCCATCATCGCGTCCGGCAAGGTCTTCCCTTCCTTCTGCCAGGCATATCCTGATTTCTCGATCGCTTCACGGAGCACCATTGCGCAGCCCGCCATCGCGGCGTTGGACGACGACGTCGCCGTGGCAGGGGAGAGAATGTCCGTGTTGGAAAAGCGGTCAAGATGCGGCAGCCCTGTCGCCGGATTGCTCGCGCCAATAGCAAAACAATATTCGGCCGATGCCGGCCAGGAGATCCCTTTGACATGGCCGTTATTCCCGCAGGGAGCGCTCACCCACACGCCCGCTTCGCGCAGGCGTTTCAGCGGTTCGTCGATCGCCGTCGCCTCGGATGTGGTGTGTTCCTGGTTGTCCAGCGGGGAAAGATTGACGGCTGTAATTCCGTATTTCTCGCGGTTTTCAAGAACCCATTCCAGCGCCCGGGCCATCGTTTGCGCCTCGTCCTTCCTGAGATGAACCACTGTGACCGCTCGCACCTGGGCCACCTGGTCGTTGAAAGCCACACCTTGCTTGCCCTCATAATTCAGCGAGGACGGATATCCGACGGTCGTTCCATGATAACCGGGAGGAACCGGCGACGGATCCTCGTTCTGATCAATGCTGTTGTAGGTCGCCAGGACTTTTTTGCCCCAGGGAAGTTCCACCTTCCATTCCGGCACATTCAGATCGCATCCATCGTCCAGAATGGCGAGGCATTGTCCTTTCCCCCACGAGAGACGGTTTTTGTACTTCTCCCAGGCCTTGACAACCCCAAGACGCTCGAACTCCTGCATTTCATACGGCGTCGCATTGTCCTTTCCACGGGCAAGTCCGGCGGAAAAAGTGCCGAGAATCATACCAAGGCAGAATAGGGGACTCAATTGCATGTTTCGGAAGATGCACTTACCGTATTAAGTTGATTCTTCGCGTATACAAGATAATACTTCAAAATATTGAAAGCCGCATATACTTATCACACTAAGTAGAGCTGCGGGAGGTTTCCAAGAATTCTTTGGGTCCACTGGGGCGCCTGGACAACGCCCTGGACGAAGATCGCTCGCGGGTCAGAAACCCCAACGCCGCCCTGGTTCTGGGAATGTTCCGCCGCGTTGTCGTCGGCCTTGCCATTCCTTGGAGCCCGGAAAAAAGGAAAACCAACAAACGCACCTCAACCCGCAACTTCTTGGAGCATCTCAACGCCGACAACCGCTGCCGCGCCGGCGATCTCATTACCTCCAAGGCCCATCCTCATGGAAAAATTAGAAAAAATCAGCCCGAGGAAAAGGTCCATCACATCGTCATATCAGACCAGTCGGAGAGACGGGGACACCCTCTTGTTCGGTCTCTCACAGGGCGGGAAACGACAACCGCGAATACCGGACAAAACTTTGACTCGGCCGCGATTTTGTATATCCCTCCGTATATATGAAAGCGGCGGCGTTGAAGGCGGAGAGAGTGAAAATATTCACCAGCGGAAACAGCCAGGCGATCCGCCTGCCGAAAAAATTCCGCCTGCCGGGACAAACCGCCCGGATCGAGCGAAAAGGAAAAAGTCTCGTGATTACGCCCGACGAAGATGTTTGGGCGCGTTTTGACCGGGGGGTCGAGGGGCTGGCGGGCTTGGGGAAGGATTTTGCCCGCAAACAACCGGCGAAGGCCGATTCGCGCAGCGCGATTTTTCCATGATCCGGGCCCTACTGGATACGGACACGTTCATCGCGCTGCTGCGCGGTTCACAGGAGATCCGGAAACGCATCCGGGCGCGTCCGGTCCGGTCTCTGGGAGTGTCCATGGTCACGGGTTTTGAACTCCGGGTCGGGGTGGAAAAAAGTCGCGAGCCGGAAAAGAACGAGAAGTTTCTTCAGGACGCGCTCGCGCCCTTTGCCGTTCTGGCCTTTGACGATCCGGCCTCAGTCCAAGCGTCCAAAGTTCGCGCCCATCTGGAGCGGATCGGAAAAGGCATCGGCCCTTACGACACGCTCATTGCCGGACATGCGCTTGCGATCAAGGCCGAATTGATCACCGCGAACACCCGGGAATTCTCCCGCGTGCCCGGGCTGAAAATTGGCAATTGGGTATCTTCTGCTTGATGCACCTGTAGTCACGGCACTCCGTTGCCGTGCGAGAGGAACGCCCCAACAACCGACCAAAGGGAGATAGCCTGCGCGTAGCGCAGCCCCCAAGGCGGCCGAAGGCCAGCAAAGTGGGGCGGCTACAAGATGCGTCCAATTAAATCGAAAGCGCTTACCGCAAAAATGCCTCGTGCAGGCCGCCGTCCACGGGGATGACCTGGCCGGTGGTTTTGCTCAGGCGCCGGGTCACTAAGAGGAAGTACGCTTCGGCCTGGTCGGCGGGCGTGATCGGCGCCTTCGTCAGGGTGCGGTCGGCGTAGAATTGGGCGAGTTTTGTCACCAGCGATTCGGTCGCTTCGTCGTCGGTGTAGGGAATGTTGTATTTGGCGAGGGACCCGATCACCCGGTCGCGCGGGAACATCGCGCTGCCTTGCACGACGGTGGCGGGGGCCACACCGTTGACGCGGACGAGTGGGGCGAGTTCGACGGCGAGTTCGCGCACGAGATGATTGGCGGCGGCTTTGCTGGTGTCGTAGGCCACACTGCCCTTTTTGGCCACCACGGCGTTGGCGCTGGTGGTGAGGACGAGGTTGCCCTTGAGGCCCTGTTCTTTCCAGGTCTTGAAGGCTTCGTCCGCCACGAGGTAGCTGCCGGTGACGTTGATGTTGAAGGTCAGCGCCCATTTTTCATCGGGAATGTGGCCGCTGGTATCACTCGGAACGAAGATGCCCGCCGTGACTTCGATGGAGTCGAAGCCGCCGTAAGCGAGCGCGACTTGATCAAGGGCGGCGCGAATGCTGGCGCGGTCGGTGACATTGGCATTCAGGCCGACGGCCGGGCCGCATCCGCTGATCCCGCTCCCGGCCACGCCGATGCCGACGCCGTATTTGTCGGTGATCTCTTTGGCGGTGGCTTCGGCGGCGTCCTTGTTGAGGTCCACGCAGACGATGTGTGCGCCTTCCTTGACCAGGCGGTGGGCGACTTCCTTGCCGATGCCGCTGCCCGCGCCGATGACCACGTGGACCTGCCGGGCGAGTTCCTTCTCGGCCGGCATGCGCTGGAGTTTGGCCTCCTCGAGCAGCCAGTATTCGATGTCGAAGGCTTCCTGCTGCGGGAGGGCGACGTATTGATCAATGGCCTCCGCTCCGCGCATGACTTCCACGGCGCAGTTGTAAAATTCGGCGGTGACGCGCGATTCGCTCTTGTCCTTGCCCCACGCGACCAGGCCGAGGCCGGGGATGAGGACGACGGTGGGATTCGGGTCGCGCATGGCGGGCGAGTTGGCGTGTTTGCAGCGCTGGTAATAGGAGGCGTAGTCGTCCCGGTATTTCTTGATGCCGGCGGCGAGCTTGGCCTTCAGCGCGGCCACGTCCTCGCTTTGCGGGTTCCAATCCACATAGAGCGGCTTGATTTTCGTGCGCAGGAAATGATCCGGACACGAGGTGCCCAGTTCGGAGAGGCGCGCGGCGTCGGCGCTGTTGACGAAGCGCAGAATTTTCTCGTCCTCCTGCACCGTGCCGATGAAGCGTTTGTGCTCCGAAACCTGACCGCGGAGCCAGGGCAGAATCTGCGCGAGCACGGAGTGGCGGTCGTCGCGGGTCTGGTATTTTGCGCCCCCGAAGGCGGTCTGGTCGCCGCCCTTGGCCTGGTATTTTTTCTCGATGAACGCGGCGGCCTTCTCGATGAGATCAAGAGTGAGCGTGTAGCAGACCTTGGGATCATCATCCCACGAGATGAAACCATGAGCACCCATCATGATGGCTTTGACTTTGAGGTTCGTCTGCGCGACCTCCTGCATGGCCAGACCAAGCTCGAAGCCCGGTCGCATCCAGGGCACGTGGGCCATGTCCGCACCAAAGATTTCCTCGGTCAGCTCCTCGCAACGCGCGCAGGCGGCGATGGAAATGATGGCATTCGGGTGCATGTGATCGACGTGTTTGCCCGGCAGAAAACTGTGCAATGGCGTATCGATCGAAGACGGACGCGGGTTGAGATTAAAGGTCGTGTGCGGATACATCCCGACCATGTCGTCCTCGGCCTGCGACTTGAGGCCCTTGTCCTTGCGGGCGGCATAGACGCGCTGCAGGTCCACGAGCTTGTCCTGGTAGAGCGAAGAAAAGTTTTCCGTCTTCGAGGTGCGCAGATCGCCACCGGAGCCCTTGACCCACAGCACCTCGGTCTCCCGGCCGGTGAGCGGGTCTTTTTCGATGATTTTCGAGGAGGTATTGCCCCCGCCGGTGTTGGTGATGCGCTGATCGGCTCCGAGGATATTCGAGCGATAGACGAGGAGGCTGACGGGATCGAGCGACGCGGCCTTGGCGTCGTCCCAGGAAAAGGTGACAAATTTATAGCTCATTGGGGATTCTGTGTTTTTATTTCTTTCTCTTTGAATTCTTTTTATTGATTTCTACAAGCAAATTCATTCAAACCTATTCCCACATCCAGAATTTTTGTAACAATGCTCGCCCTGGAACGTCATCGCCGCCTGCTGGATCTGCTGAACAAGCAGGGTGGCGTGCGCACGGCCGCAGTGGCCCGCACGCTCGGGGTGACCGAAGAAACGGTTCGCCGCGACTTTGAAAAGCTGGAGGCCGAGGGCGCCCTGCTGCGGTCTCATGGCGGCGCGGTGCGTTTGGAGGTCATGCGGCGGGAATTTCCGGCCACGGAACGGGCCGAACAGCACGCGGCGGAGAAACTCCAAATTGCCCGGGCTGCCGTCGCCCGCATCAAGCCGGGTCAGACGATTTTCTTCGATGCCAGCACGACATCTCTGCAAGTGGCCAGGCTTCTGCCTGATCAGCCGCTGACCGTGCTGACCAATGCGTTGCAGACCGCGCTGGTCCTGTCCGAAAAACCGGCGATTCACGTTGCCGTTCTGGGCGGAAACCTGATCGCCAGTTCGCAATCCTGCACCGGCTGGCCGGCGGAACAGATGCTCGAACTTTTCCGCATCGATGCCGCCTATATTTCCTGCCGCGGCCTCGATGCCGACCGCGGCCCGAGCGAGGCCACCGAGGAACAGGCGCGCCTGAAACGCCGCGTGGTCGGATGCGCGGAGGAAATCTGCCTGCTGGCCGATGCCTCCAAAGTCGGCCCGAGTTCCAGTTTTTTCTTCGCGAAAAATTCCGACATTGATGTATGGATTACCGACCGCGAACCCGCCCGGCCGTTCCAATCCGCCCTCACCTCCCACGGTGTGCGGATCGAAATCGCCCCGAACCCTTAGTCCTTCGTCATTTTCCCTCATGTCCACCACCACCCATCTCGCCATTGACCTCGGTGCCGGCAGCGGCCGGGTGATGGCCGGACATTTCGACGGAAAGAAACTCCGCATCGAGGAAATCAACCGCTTCGCCAACGATGGCGTCCGTTTGCCCACGGGCTGGCATTGGAATCTGCTCCAGCTTTTCACCGACATCAAACGCGGCTTGGCCGAAGCTAACAAACGCCATGGGGCGTCGCTGGTTTCGCTCGCGGTGGACACCTGGGGCGTGGATTACGGGCTCATTGACAAACACGGACGCCTCCTCGGCGAGCCCTGGATGTATCGCGACAGCCGCACGGACGGCATGATGGACGAGGCGGCGAAGATTCTCCCGCGCGAGGACATCTACAACCGCACCGGCATCCAGTTCATGTTTTTCAACACGCTCTTCCAGCTCCTGGCCGAAGCGCGGAAAAATCCGGAAGCCGTGGCGGCGGCGGACCAGCTTCTCTTCACTCCGGATCTGCTGACCTACTGGCTGAGTGGCGAACGCGTGGTCGAACGCACGATTGCCAGCACGTCGCAGCTTCTCAAAGCCGGCGGCGGGGAGTGGGATCTCGAACTCGCGGAAAAAATGGGCATCCCCTCACGGTTGCTCCGTCCTGTCACCGATCCAGGCCGAGCCATCGGCTCGTTGCTGCCGGGGGTCATGGAGGAAACCGGCTGCGGCAAACTCCGCGTCACGACGTGCGGCAGCCACGACACCGCCTCGGCGGTGGCCGGCGTTCCGGCCGGGACCGCCCAACCGCTCTTCCTCAGTTCCGGCACCTGGTCGTTGATTGGACGCGAACTCAATGCGCCCATCGTCACCGGCGAAACTTATCGCGTCGGATTTTCCAACGAGCAGGGGCTTAACGGCACGACGCGGTTTCTCAAAAACGTGGCCGGTATGTGGCTGTTGCAGGAGTGCAAACGCCACTGGGACGCGCCAGGCCGGCCGCTCGACTACGGCTCGCTTGTGGCGGAAGCGCGCACGGCAAAGCCCTCTTTGCTTCTTGACCCCGACGCGGACGAATTCTCCCGCCCTTGCGACATGCCCGCGGCCATTACGGCCTACGCGGCCAAGACCGGACAGCCTGCTCCCGCGAGTCGGGGTGAGTTTAGCCGCGCAATCCTGGAAAGCCTGGCCCTGCGCTACCGCGGCCTCCTCGCCCAACTCCGCACGTGGATGCCCGACCTGCCCGACACGCTGTATATTGTCGGCGGCGGCTCGCAGAACGCGCTGCTCAATCAAATGACCGCCGACGCCACGGGACTGCGCGTCGTGGCCGGTCCGGTCGAAGCCACCGCGGCGGGCAACGTCCTGGCCCAGCTCATGGCCACCGGGGAAATTTCCTCGCTCGACCAAGGCCGCGAAATCATCCGCGCGTCCTTTGAGCCGGAAGTTTTTGAACCCCGCGCTTCCGCCGCATGGGATGAAAAAGCCGGACGCTTTGAAGCCCTGTCCGCATCGGTGTGAATCGGTGAAATCTGTGGTTAAAACATCATGACTCCTCTCCTCGAAAAACTCCTCTGGCTGTCCCACGAAATCGGCCGCGACGACCGCCATCTCGCCATTCTGGGCGAAGGCAACACCAGCGCCGACGCGGGCGACGATTCGTTTTGGATCAAGGCCTCGGGCGGAAACCTCGCCACGCTCGATGAAACAGGACTCACCCGCGTCAAGTTCGACACCATCATGGCCGCGATTGACGACGCCTCGCTGGATGATTCCGGCGTGCGCGAAGTCCTGCTCGCCTCCCGCGCCGATGCGGAAGCCAAACTCCCGTCGGTCGAGACCTTCATGCACGCGGTCTGTTTCAAAGAAGCCGGAGCAAAATGGATCGGCCATTGCCATCCCGTTTCCGTGCTCCAGGTCCTGTGCTCCAAACTCGGAGCCGCCCCGTTTTTGCAACACATCTTCCCCGACGAAATCGTCGTCTGCGGACGTCACCTCGCCGTCGTGCCCTATATTGATCCCGGCATCGAATTGGCCCGTTCCGTCCGCGCCGAACTCCGCCGTTTCCGCGAGAAATACGATGGCGCGCCCAAAGTCATCCTCCTGGTCAATCACGGCCCTGTCGCTCTCGGCCAGACCGAGCGCGAGGTCCTGAACATCCTCCTCATGCTCGACAAATGGGCCCGTATTCTCGTGGGCAACTTCGCCCTCGGTGGCCCCGCGTTTCTGCCCGATTCCACCTCCACCCGTATTGATACCCGGCCCGACGAACACTACCGTCGCGCTCAGATCGGTGCCCTAAAAAAATAAAAACCATGAGCCTCACGCAAAGGATGAGAAGGTTAAAAAGGTTCTGGAGAAATCCCCTGATGTTTTCCTTCCCCTCCTTCCCACCCTTTGCGTGAGGCCCTCTTCCCCTTTATGAAAAACCCCGTATTCACCCACCTCCCCAAAGTCGGCATCCGGCCCACCATTGACGGCCGGCTCGGCGGCGTCCGCGAATCGCTCGAAGTTCAGGTCATGAACATGGCGAAGAACACCGCGAAGTTGATCTCCGAAAACCTGCGCCACCCGACGGGCGAACCCGTCGAGTGCGTCATCGCCGATTCCTGCATCGGCGGGGTGGCCGAGGCTGCGGCTTGCGCGGAAAAATTCCGCCGCGAAAACGTCGGCGTCTCACTCACCGTCACGCCCTGTTGGTGTTACGGCTCCGAGACGATGGATGCCGACCCGCTCATTCCGAAGGCCGTCTGGGGTTTTAACGGCACCGAGCGTCCCGGCGCGGTCTATCTCGCCGCCGTCCTCGCCGGCCACACGCAAAAGGGTCTGCCCGCCTTCGGGATCTACGGCCGCGATGTGCAGGAATCCACCGACACCAGCATTCCCGACGACGTGGAAGAAAAAATCCTCCGCTTCGTCCGCGCCGGTCTCGCCGTTGCCACCATGCGCGGCAAAGCCTACCTGGCCATGGGCGGCACTTCGATGGGCATTGCCGGCTCGATCGTGGACCCCGCGCTCTTCGAGCGTTACCTCGGCATGCGGGTCGAGTCGGTGGACATGACCGAGTTCATCCGCCGCATCGAGAACGGCATCTACGACAAGGAAGAATACAGCAAAGCCCTCGCCTGGGTGAAAAAAAACTGCCCGGAAGGCAAGGATTGGAACGGTCCCGGCAAGAAACGCAGCCGCAAAAAACTCAACGAGGAGTGGGAAATCTCCGTCAAGATGGCCCTCATTGCCCGCGATCTCATGATCGGCAATCCCAAGCTGAAACGCGCCGGTTTCGGCGAGGAAGCGCAAGGCCACTTCGCCATCGCCTCCGGTTTTCAGGGGCAGCGTCAGTGGACCGACCACATGCCCAATGGCGACTTCCTCGAGGCCATCCTCAGCACGTCCTTCGATTGGAACGGACGCCGCGCCCCCTACATCGTCGCCACCGAAAACGACGCCCTCAACGGGATCTCCATGCTTTTCGGCTATTTGCTGACGAATACCGCGCAGATCTTCGCCGACCTGCGCACCTATTGGAGCCCGAATGCCGTCAAGCGCGTCACCGGCCATCAACTCGAAGGCCCCGGGGCCGGCGGCCTGCTGCATTTGATCAACTCCGGCCCCGCCGCCCTCGACGGCGCGGGACAACAGACCGCCCATGGCCGGCCCGCCATGAAACCGTTCTGGGAAATCACCGCCGCCGAAGTGAAGGCCTCCCTTGAAGCTACGACCTGGCATCCGTCCATCACCGAATATTTCCCCGGCGGCGGCTGGAGCACGCGTTACGTCACCAAGGGCGGCATGCCCGCCACCATCTTCCGCCTCAATATGGTCGAAGGACTCGGACCCGCCCTGCAAATCGCCGAGGGTGAAACCGTCGAGCTTCCCGACAAGGCCCACAAGCTTCTCGAGGAACGCACCAACCCGACCTGGCCGACCACGTGGTTCTCGCCTTACACCACAGGCAAGGGCGCATTCCGCGACACCTATTCCGTGATGAACAACTGGGGCGCCAACCATTGCGTGATGAGTTACGGCCACATTGGCGCGGACCTCATTTCGCTGGCCTCCCTGCTGCGCATTCCCGTTTACATGCACAACGTCGGCGAGGAAAAAATCTTCCGCCCCAGCGCCTGGGCCGCCTTCGGCACCGAGGACACCACCAGCGCCGACTTCCGCGCCTGCGCCAACTTCGGCCCGCTCTACGGAGCCCGTCGGTAAACCACGAATTGACCCTAATGATCACGGAAATTTCCTTAGTGCGTTTGAGTGAAAATTAGTGGTTTGCATTTCATGAGTTACTCCACCCACATCAAAAACCCCGACGTCGTCCTGATCGGCAGCGGCGTCATGTCCGCCAATCTCGGGGCGCTGCTCAAGGGCCTTGACCCGAAACTCAAGATCCAGGTTTACGAGGTGACCGATGATCTTGCGCAGGAATCTTCCAACGGATGGAACAACGCCGGCACCGGCCACGCCGGCATCTGCGAGCTCAGCTATACGCCCTTCCGCGAACCCGACGGTTCGGTCAAGGTGGACAACGCCGTCAAGATCTTCGAGCAGTTCGAGCAATCGCGTCAGTTCTGGAGCCACGCCGTGGCCAGCGGCATGGTGAAAAATCCGAAGGACTTCATTAATCCCGTCCCGCATTTGAGTTTCGTCCACGGCGACGAACAGGTGGATTTTCTCCGCGCGCGCCATGCCGGCATGTCCGCCCACCATTTCTTTTCCGAAATGGAATACACCACCGACCGTGCGAAGATCGGCCAGTGGGCCCCGCTCCTGGTCGAGGGCCGCAACGAGGTCCCCATCGCCGCAACGAAGATGGACGGCGGCACCGACGTCAACTTCGGTTCCATCTCGCGCAAACTTCTCGACTGGCTCGCGCAGCAGGAAGGCTGCGGCATCGCCACCGGCCATCGCGTGGTCGATCTCGACCGCAATCTCTCCGGCTGGAATCTCAGCATCCGCGACGCTGCCACCGGCGAGATTCACCAAAACCACGCGAAGTTCGTCTTCGTGGGCGCGGGCGGCGGCAGTCTGCCGCTCCTGCAAAAATCCGGCATCCCCGAGAGCAAGGGCCTCGGCGGTTTTCCCATCGGCGGACAATGGCTCATTTGCGAAAATCCCGAACTGATCGAAAAACACCGCGCCAAGGTTTACGGCCAGGCCCTCGAAGCCGCTCCCACCATGGCCGTGCCGCATCTCGACACCCGCATTCTCGACGGAAAAAAGACCCTTCTCTTCGGCCCCTTCGCCGCCTGGACCACCAAATTCCTGCACAAGAAAGGCAGCTGCCTCGATCTCCCGCTCTCGGTCAAGCCCGACAATCTCGCCACCCTCCTCAAGATCGGCCTGACCAATGTCGATCTCGTCAAATACCTCGTCCAGCAAGGCACGCAAAGCATGGCTGACCGCATGGATGTGCTGCATGTCTTCTATCCCGGCGCGAAAGCGGAGGACTGGAAGCTCATCGACGCCGGCATTCGCGTGCAGGCCATCAAGAAGACGGACGGCGAGGCCGGCATTGTCCACTACGGCACCGAAGTCATTACCGACACCGGCCGCACCATCTCCGCCCTGCTCGGCGCCTCGCCCGGCGCGTCGGTCTCCGTCCATATCGTGCTCGAAGTCGTGAAAAAATGCTTCCCGCAGCTGGTGCAGAATCCCGAAAGCAAAGCCCGCCTCAAGGAAATGATTCCGACCTTCGATGTGGACATCAAACTCCCGGAAAACGCCGCCTTCTTCCGTCAGGTCCACCAAAAATCCGGAAAGATTCTCGAGCTCAACTAAAACAAACCACTAATCCTCACTAATGAGCACTAATACAAAATGCCTTAGTGGGTTTTAGTGAAGATTAGTGGTTAAAATTTTATGTCCACCGCCTACACCCTCGCCCAGGAAACCTACGCCGGACTCGGCGTGGACACCGAAGCCGCCCTCCAGGCCCTCACCGCCATCCCGATTTCCCTCCACTGCTGGCAGGGCGACGATGTCGGCGGATTCGAACAGGGCGGCGGTGCCCTCACCGGCGGCATCCAGGCCACCGGCAACTATCCCGGCAAGGCCCGCACCATCACCGAACTCCAGTCCGATCTCGACAAGGCCCTCTCCCTCATCCCCGGAAAACACCGCCTCAATCTCCACGCTCTCTACGGCGACTTCGGCGGCGAAAAAGTGGACCGCAACGCCATCACTCCCCAGTATTTTCAAGGCTGGATCTCCTGGTGCAAGGAACGCGGCCTCGGCCTTGACTTCAATCCGTCCTACTTTTCCCATCCGCTCTCCGCCGACGGATTCACCCTTTCGTCACCGGACAAAGCCATCCGCGAGTTCTGGATCGAGCACGGCATCCGCTGTCGCGAAATCGCCGCCGCGGCCGGCCAACAACTCGGCAACACCGTCGTGACAAATTTCTGGATTCCCGACGGTTACAAGGACCTTCCGGTGGACCGCAAAGCCCCGCGCGAGCGCTTGGAGGCCTCCCTCGACGCCCTCTTCGCCAAAAAGCTCGATCCGAAACACAACCTCGACGCCGTGGAATGCAAACTCTTCGGCCTCGGGTCCGAATCCTACGTGGTCGGTTCGCATGAGTTCTACATGGGCTACGCCATGAAAAATCAGAAGCTGCTCTGCCTCGACGCCGGCCATTTCCATCCGACCGAAAGCCTTGCCGACAAGATCAGCGCCATCCTGCAATTCGTCCCCGGCCTTCTGCTCCACGTCAGCCGCGGTGTCCGTTGGGACAGCGACCATGTCGTGCTGCTCGACGACGCCACCCGCGCCATCATGGAGGAAATCATCCGCGGCGACTTCACCGGGCGCACCCACATCGGATTGGATTTCTTCGACGCCAGCATCAACCGCATCGCCGCCTGGGTCATCGGCACCCGCAACGCGCTCAAGTGCCTCCTCCTCGCCCTGCTCGAACCGATGGAAGCCCTCCGCGCCGCCGAACAAGCCGGCGACCACACCGCCCGCCTCGTCCTCATGGAAGAAAGTAAAACGCTGCCCTTCGCCGCCGTCTGGGACGAACACTGCCGGCGCCAGAACGTGCCGGTGGGAGCCAAATGGCTCGACGAAGTGAAGGCCTACGAGAGGGTCGTACTTTCGAGGCGGTAGGGACGGCCCTCCGCTGCCGTCCGATACATTTTTTCACATTTCGGCGGACTGCGTCGGGGCCCCATCCCTATCATTTGCTTACGCAAGCTCCGGCATTCCGCGTGCGCTGTGCCAGAATCGAATCACCTCTACTTGGTCTGTTTTTGCATTCAGCCGGTAAATCACCCGATAGGCGCGAACGACAATTTCACGAATGGAGGGATCGCCGAATTCCGGGACCATTCTTCCCATCTCTGGAAAATCCGCCAGCCGCCGGATGCTGCTGATGAGAAACCGGCCGAATGTGACGGCTCGTTCCGGCGAGTCTAGGGAGATGTAGCGCACGATGCCGTGAAGATCGCCCCGGGCCGAAGGTGACAGGATTATTTGATAACCCATGCGGGCAGCTCGCGTTCCACTTCCTCCAAAGGGACACCCTCGCCCCGGTCGAGCTCAACCAGCCCCTGCCGCACCGAAGCCACAAATTCGATTTCCCGGGCCACATCGTGGAGTGTGACATTCTCGGGGAGCTTCTGCAGCAGGTCTTCGACGATTTGCTTGGTGCCCATGCCTTGAGTGTGCATCAGGCCGCGCAAACATTCAAGATCGAGCCTGGGATTCAACCAATCCCAGTTCGCCTCACTCCTGAATGTGCCTAAAGTCAACGCCGTTTCCTGGGAAAAACGGCACCCGCAAGCCGAGTGGTGCCGCCCTGCGCCTGTTGGCCGTCGCCCGCGAACATCCCGAAGCCCTGCAAGCCGCCTGATTCCGGGTTGCGGTCGAACCTTCAGTGGCCAGCATCGTCTTCTGGGTAGGGAAACCGCGCAGTCGCCCGCCGCGCCTATCAACTCTTCGCGGAAAATCCGGCCCATCCCTCGCTACGGTTCAAAAAACTCGGCGGCTATGAGGACATTTGGTCCGTCCGTATCAACGAACAATACCGCGTTGTTGGTGAGCGCCACGTCGATACCGTCATCAGGGTCTGGATTGGCTCTCATAACGATTTTGATAAGCTCTTCGGCTGACTCGTGGCCCATCAAACCTCTCACCGGCGAGGAGAATCTTGAGTCGTCTGATCATGCCGCCACGCTGAGGCGTCCGCGTGAAGGCTTGATCAAGGGGGTGTGAAAGGTTGGTGAATAGATTCAGGTTGGAGCGGCGGTCTGTGACCGTCGGTCGAAAT
>CAMASH010000012.1 GCA_945860745.1 Chthoniobacter flavus
TTTTTTCATAGTCGGGCAAAGACACAAAATGTCTTCCCTTCGGGATGACCGCAAACTCCCCGTTTTCATCCACATAGCGGAGGTCATGCAGACCCCAGTTAAAATGGATGACATCCCATTGTGTGTCCCCCAGCCAAATGTCGAGTTTGTCGAGAGCCAGCCGGGTGGAGCCGCAGTTTTCGTTGGGACGATGAACCTCCGCGACGTCACGGAAGAGATCTTTGACCAACGGCGCGTATCCCTCGGAGATGGAGTCTCCAATCAGTAAAACCCGGATCATCGCAAGAACGTTCTGACTGCGTAAGGTTTCCTAGAGCCCATCGCAATCTTTGATGCCCCGGATAAGGACGCTGCACTCCTCCGCGAGGATCCCGATCTGTGCTTGCTTCTCCTGAGGGGTCAGTGAAGTGCTTCGCACCAGGACGTGAGCGGCCTTTTCGAAGTCCACGACGTAGCGGCAGGCGCGGACCACCGTGTCCCATCCTTGGCTTGGAACCACAATGACCCCGTCCCTGTCCCCGTGGACGATGGATCCGGTTTCGATTGTCAGTCCACCAACCGTCACCGGGCCGCCGAGGTCGCTCCACCGGAGACTGTAATGATTGGCAACCGAGCCCCCTCCAAAAGTGGTCAGGCCCGCCTTACAAATGTCGTGAAGGTCACGGACACCGCCATTAGTGACACAGCCGGCCGCGCCGGCCGATCGAAAAAGCTTTGCCATCCCATCGCCCAGCACCGCGGAACCCGATCGGTTTCCGAGTGACTCAATGACGACGATCTTCGGGATGGCCGTCCGCCCCAGCCGCTCCACCAATTGGTAATAGAGGGCATTCCCGCTATCCGGGGAGTTCTCGAATTCGTATTTGTGCGCGCCATCGGGCGTACTGCAATCCAGTTTGATCGTGACCGCTTCGCCCACCATGGGCGGCAGATCGGGGGTCAGGCAGCGGACTGACCAATCCGAGCAGGGGGCGTGCAGCCCCATAAACGAATAGGCATTGCATATGAGGGCCGTGGGAGAGTCTGCCAGCCGTTCGATCAACCTCCGCTTTTTTTCGAGGAGCGTCATTCTGTGCTCAAAGGAGATCTCCGCTCAATCTCAGCTTCCAATAGCCGGATAACCAGTGGACGTGCAGTTCGCATATATAGGCATCACGCATATCGTCACCGGTTTCGCGGGTATCGAGATCCGCCTTGTGGAGTCCGCGCCTGAGATGATAGAAACGATCGCGGGAATTGCATTCATTCAGACATTTAATTGCAAGGTCGGCGTAACCGTTTCCGGGCAGCATATGATTTGCCGCGCACAAGTAGTCGGCCGCGAAGCCTTCGAACTCATACCTCTGGTTCATATTGACGCGATCCGTCACGCTCGAAACCAAAAGTCGGGCCTGGTGTCTGGCGGCCGCAAGCCAGAAATTTTTTAAATCCGGCCTCAACTCCATGAGGCGTTCCAAGACATTGATCGTGAGACCGTTCATGCACCCCCAAACCGCCTCCCCGGGCGGCTTGAGCGCTCCCTTGAGCTCCTGCCAGATTTCAAATCCGTGCTGAAATTTTCTGCACGGGCTCCAACTTTGCGCCAGGGAATAAAGATACAGAAAGTAGCTGGCGGCCATCGAATGGGTCTCGAGACGTTTCCACCAGATCGCCTCCCCGAGATAAATTCCGGCGAAGTCGTGATCGTACCACCAATCGGCAAAGGAAACGATCATTTCTTCAATGGTTTTCTTTTCAACCTCGTCTGCCATGACGCGATGGTAGCTTTGAAGCCCGAGAGTCACTTCGCAATACTGATCGACACTGCATTCATGCATCCCTTTGAAGCTTCGCAATCCGTCATAGGGCTTGGGAAACCATCCGAGCCCGCCTCCGCCAAGGGATTGCTCTACGCTGGCGCCACCTTTCCAAATTGCGACGACTCCCTCGAACGCGGTGCGGGCAAATTCCCTTGTTTCTGCTGAGCCGGTGACCTCATACTTCGCGCAGAGAGCGTCGAGATAGGTTCCGGTGGCCTGGCCGGTGTTCTCATAGTTGATCCAAATTGGCTTGATGGCTTGCGGAATAGCGGATCTTTCGACAAATGTGCCTTTGCCATCGAAGCGGTCCTTAATCTCGTCCAATCGGTAAGGCTTCATTGTCGCCGCATTGACGGAGCAGAGGATAATTCCATCCTGGTCGCGAAAAATTTCTTCGACCACCCTTTGGGCGGTATTCTCGATCTCCTCCAGGGTATTGCCGTAGGCCAGGGGGGGGAAAGTCCCCGAAAAAACATCGTGCAGAGTATCTGACTTTTTCATGCTTTGGGAGATGCGTAACGGAGTTGTCATAACCAAGATAAAACCTTTCCGGCACATTACCGGCGGACGATAGCGCGGAAAGAGCAGCTGCGTGGTAACATTTCTTGTCCACGATATGGCGGGAGAAATTGAGAGACCTAGTGGATGAACATCCCCAACTGCTCGTCGCGGCGATCGGTGGCAAGGGGGGGTTCTTTGGTCAATCCGGACAGTTCGTTTCTCAACTCGCCCGACACGGGAAAATCCAGGGCGGCCAGTGCCAGATCGATGTGCTCGAGAGTTCTGGCCCCGACGATTGCGGCAGTTACCGCCGGATGGGAGCCCGCCCACGCAATGGAAACCGTTGCGGGAGTCCAGTTCCGTGCGGCGCAAAAGTTTACGAATCTCCGGGTTGCCTCCTGATAGTCTTCGTCTCCGTAACGGGCGGAATAAAACTTATTTTGCGAGATTCGCCCGGTTGCATTCTGGTCCGCATGGTATTTGCCCGTCAGCATACCTGCCGCGGTCGGGCTGTAGCAGATTACGCCCACATTTTCCGCCTCCGCCATCGGAAGAATCTCCACCTCAGCCTGCCGTTTCAACAGATTGTACATCGGCTGGACACACTCGAAGCGGCGGAGACTTCTTCGGTCGGAGATGGCCAGCCCCTTCATGATCTGCCAGGCGGCGGCGTTGCTGATGGCCGGATGGAGAATCTTTCCCTGCCGCACAAGATCATCCAACGCGTCGAGGGTCTCTTCCAAGGGCGTGAGAGGGTCGAAGTTGTGAATGAAATAGAATTCAATGCGATCGGTTTGAAGCCTTTTGAGCGTTGCGTCGATCGCCCGGGTGATGTGCCGCCTCGAACAGCCCCGATTGTTGGGTCCAGGTCCGGTTCGACCCTGGAATTTTGAACCGAGGATCCATTCCTCACGGCAGTCCTTGAGCAGGCGGCCCACGATTTCCTCGGTTTTCCCGCTTGAGTATACGTCTGCCGTGTCGAGAAAGTTCAAGCCACGATCCCGGCATTTCTGAAAGATTGCGGCGGAGGTTTCGTAGTCCGTCTCATTGCCGAAGGTCATGGTTCCGAGGCAAAGCGGAGACACCTGCAGGCCGGTTCGCCCAATCGCTCGATATTTCATAAATTAATCCGGTAATTTTGGTTGGCGTCGCCCTCCGCGATTCTTGTCGGAGACTCCGGGTTTGCCAGCGGAGCAGGAGTTGATCCCGGATGGTCCATCATGAGTTCACCTCACACGCGTGCCGACACTTTTCTTGTTTCCACCCGCTTCAGTCGGACGGTTTGTAATCCCGCCTGCAGTTTTACACGCTGCTGTCCATAGACGAATTCACCGGCGAGACCGCGGGGGAGCTCGATCTCTGCGATAATCTTTTCGGTTTTTACGCGATAGCGGATTCTAATCATCCCTCGAGGATGCGGACAGGACGCCGTCACATCCTGCAATTCGCCGATGTGGGGAGCGATGCGGACGGTGCGGAATCCGGACGATGCCGATTGGATCCCTGCAACGTTGGCGGTCAGATGGTAGAGGGGATGAGCGCCCCAGCCGTGACAATCCGACCGGGTGTTTGCGAAATTCTCGGGGACGGTGGTGAATCCGGATGCGAGGAAGCCGTTCCAGGGGCTGAGTCGCTTGAAGAAGATGTCTTCCCGCCCGGCAAGGAAGCAGGCTTCGAAGAGATAATGAGTGAAAAAGAGGGAAGACCGGACCATGCCTTTCCGCTTGATCATTCTGTCGAGCAACGGGCTGCCATCTTCCGGACGGACCAAGCCGCACAAGATCGCCATGATCTGGGTTTGTTCGGAAAACCATTTTCCACTCCCATCGTCTTGGAAGAGCTTCTTTCTCCCATCCCAGAACATTTGGTGGAGAGTGGTTTTCATCGCGGTGGCAATGGAATCGTACCTCTTTGCCTGTCCGGGCTCACCAGCGTACCTCTCAAGTTGAGAAGCCAGAGAGAGGGAATAAAGAAGGATGCAATTGACGAGCATATTCACACCGTCCTTGCTCGGTGGCACCCCCCCATTGGGATGTTCCTTCCAGTCCTCCACCCAGTCCACGAAGTTCCAAACGGATTCCGTATCCGAATAGATGCCGCGATTGTCCAAGCGCGTCAGAAAGTAGTCGAGGGAGGATCGAACGGCTGGCAATACCGATCTGACAAACGGCCGGTCGTCACGCCACATGGAAAAATCATAGACCATGCCGATCCACCAAAGGGCGAAAGTGGGAATGTATTGGACCTCCCGCGACGGCCACCGGGCCATGCACAATCCGTTGGCTTCAGTGGAAGAGGCAAATAGCTGAATCGCTTTGCGGGCGAGAGAGTCATCCCCGGATATCACATAAGTGGCCAGAGCTTCAAGGCGGCCATCCCCGCTATACAGCAATCGTTCATAAAACGGACAATCGACAAAATTATCATGACTGCTCATCTGCAACGAGCGCAGGGATATCGGGAGGATCTCTTCTATACGGGAACTGTCACACGAAAATGCTCCATTCACCGGAAGGTCAAAACGTGTTTCCTGCAGTTTGAGATCGAGCTTCACCGGTTCGGATCCGCTTTTGACCATGAGTTCAAGATAGCGGCCAGCCCTCCAGGTCAGTGTCCGGAAGTTTCTCTCCGCTCCGCCATCGAGATGAAACTCATCCCAAATCCCGCGCAGGTATTTGTCAAAAACCGCATCGCGGTTTCCCTTCTCCATGCTTCTCGCACCCTCGAAAAGCGATTCGGCCCAGGTGAGCCTGATCAGCCCGGATTTCCCGCCCGAGGTGGTGAGCGAGGGATAGACACAATAGTACTCTTTTAAGTCGAAGACGATTTTCCTTTCGGTTCCGGCGGGCAAAACGATCTCCCGTCCGGCAATCAGTCCCTCAAAATGTTCATGTTCATGTTTCAGGTCATCCGTGACCCGGAGCGGTCCGGTTTCTCCGGCTTTGCTGGACACGAAAACAACGCTCCCGAGCGAAACCGGAGCGGAAAATGGCAGGGGAAGTTTTGCGGGAGTGAGACAATGCCGGCCTCGTCTTTTTTTGGTGTGACCGGCATCTTCGTTTGGAATCCACGCAGGAACCTTCCCCTTCCCGCCGGCACCCCTCGCCCAATGCCATGGAAAGCTATGGGCATCGAGGGTCTGGGACGGGGGAACTCCGGTCCAACCATTGGGGAGATTGTCATGCTCAGTAAACGTGATTCCGCTCAAACGCTTCACCTTCCAAGGGGCGCAACCGGTTCCCAGCATTCCCCGGGTGGCGTTGTGGGGAGATGATAAATAGAATCCGTGGAAGACTTCCATCTGTGCCATGGCGCTACGGCAACCACCCCACGACCAGACCATTGCGGCGAGGAGGTGGGATCCCTTGGCCAGACTCAGTTGATGGGTGTCGGAGAACCAAAGAGCCGGAACTCCCGATTCGCCGCCGCGCGCGATAACGGTGCCGTCGAGAGACAGTTCATATTGTTGGTCGGCGGCAACTTCCACGGTGACTGAGCGGGAAGAGAGAAGTTCAAACTCGAGCGTATAGCCGGCCACGACGGAGGCCATTCGCTTCACTCCGGGAAGGGCGATCCACTGAACATCGTTGTTAATGGTTTTCCGAGGGGTCATACGCGGTCGGGCGGCAATACCGTAGAGGGAGAGGTTTCGCGGTCCATTTCAAAGTCGTGGCGGCCCGGCCCGAAAGGCTTCTTACCCGGTATCATGGCCTGAGACCCCTGAGGGATTTCCAAGGAGACGGAAAGTCCGGCCGGAGTCCGCCTCCAGGCGATGTCGATTAACCCCAAGGGAGTTGGCAGGCATCCCCCGGCAAATTCGAGATCAAAGGCATGAGGTGTCACGGAAAACTGAACGAAACCAGGTTGCAGGGGGCGGATTCCCAGAATGACCGTTTGAAAAAAATCGACCGGAGACGTCGAAAATCCGTGGCAGAGGCTCCCTTTTCCGTTGATGGCTTCTTTTCCCGGATTGTAAACGCCGAACTCCCAGATCGTTGGTGACCCGGAGGAGACGATGTCACCCCAATACTTCCGTATGCGGTCCAGTCCATTCGGTGTGCTCTCCACAATCTTCTGAGCGGAAAAGATAAAGTGGTGAAGATACAATTCCGGTACAAGCAGGCTGGAATCGTTCAGTCCTTTCGCAAGGTCTGCCTGAATTCCCCCACGATACTCCCCCGCAATCAATGCGAGGGCGTGGGAGAGCTGGCTTGAGAGATTTGATCTGTTTCCCGCTTCGATACAGTCGCTAAGCCGTCCCGCCTCACGGTCGAAGAACACCTCGTCGAGTGAGACGGATAGTTGCGAGATTTGTGATTTGAAATCACCCGCGGCGGCCGAACATCCCGTCTGAACCCGAAGCGCTTCATAGGTTTTCAGAGCCAGTAAGTAGAGATAATTCAGAGGCGCAGACGTTTTTCCACTCAAGGAATACCCGTTTGCCTCGTAGGACCAGTCAAAGAAATTCCAATACTCCGAAGGGAGCGTTACCACGCCTCGTTCATCCGCATACCGACCGAATTCCTCCAATATCCGTCGAATCTTCGGAAGATACTCCTTCACCAACTCGCCGTCGCCGGTGTAGAGGAAATAGTCTTTGAGAATGAGGGCCATGAAAAGATTGGTTGCAGGCAAAGCCAGCCAGTCATCTTTCTTTCCTTCGGCCGGGCAGGGACAGGCCCCGTGGACAAATCCGTTGGCGGCGGTCTCCGAGAATGCCATTTGCAGGGCGCGGGCAGGCAGCATCCGGTCACCTGTCAGCTGAAGGAAAACCAGATTCTCCACCAGCAGATCGTTGACCCAGAAGGTTCTTTCCCGCCAGGGGCAGTCCGTAAAGATGTCCGTCGTGCAGGCGGAAAGCGTTTCGACACAGGCCTTCCAGATTCCGTCGAGGAGAGGATCGCTGCAATGAAAGGATGCTTTGGGATAGAGCGGATACCGGCGGTCCAGGGCCCTGACGCGATGGATGGTCAATGGGACGCGAAGATTCCTGATCACAATCTGAACCATCCGAAATCCCCGTTCCATCAGGCTATTGCCGACAAGTTGGCGGCCATCGCGAAGGATGTAGCGATCGGCAAAATCGTAGCGTTCTCCCTTCCATCCTTCATGAGATACCCGCAGTCGCCCGTCGACCAACTGCTCTTCGTAGCCGAGGTCAATGATCGTTCCGTTAGACGCACTGATCTCCATCTCGAACCGGCCCACAACTTCCCGTCCGAAATCAAAAACAATCGCCAGCCCGCCTCCATCCGCTGGCGGAACAATTGTCACGCCGTCCTCCGCGCTCGCATAGAGCGCTGAGAGATCATGGCGAAAAAGATCCCCGCAACCTTGATGCTCCTCATCGGTCATCAATTGCGCAACCGCCCTGTCGGTGAAATCGCTGACCATGGGCACGATTGCAACCGCGGGAATCCCGACCGGCCGGTAAACCGTTTCCTGCAGGTGGGGGATCAATCGGGGAAGAAACCGTTTCTTCAAAACGCCGCTCGCTTTGCTGAGGCAAACGGCGTGCTCCCATTGAGAAGAATCCCGGCCCACCTGCCATCCAACTGGTTCTTGGCGGAGATCCCGCCATTCCGAGAAGCCCGTTTGCTCAGTGAAGAGCATCGCATCGCTTCTCCATTCATCCCCGGCAGCCGCCACTTCCCATGTCGCATCCGTCGTGAGAATTCCCGCGATCTCCATCACGACCCCCGGTTCAGCGGGCGCGGCGATAAAGGTCTCAATGTTCATGCAATGGCAGAGAACACCGACATCATTTCTTCCGGGCTTGAGCTGTGAGGCGACCTCATAGCTGTCGTAATAGTTGATGGTATGGGTCCCCCTGGCCGGGCCGCGGCCCATTTCCATGCCGTTGAGATAGAGCACATAGGAACTCTCCGCGCCAATGAGGAGTTCGGCGTTTTTGGGGATTTCCTCGAGCCAAAAAGTCTTTCGGGCTCGAAAGTAGTAGTTCTTCCGCCCTGCGGCATCCGGCGGCGCAATCCAGGCCGCGCCCAGCCGGGGCGGTCCACCCGCACCATTTTCGGGGAAAGACAACGGTGGAATTTTCACTCCGCCTTGGCTTGACCGGCCGGGGCCGCATCTTGCCTGGCGAAGATGGCCATAAGGAGGTTGAGGTCTCCGAGGTTCGCGGGACTCTGGTAGTCCGGAATGGGGGCGAGGGTTTTGAGTCCCGCCTTCGCCGGAATGGAAAGATTCAATCCGAGGCGGGACCCCGGGGTGATTTTCAGCGGGGAAAGGAGAACCTCGGGCACCCGGCACTCGACGAATACTCCCGCGGCGGTTTTTCCCGTCTGGACTTCAAATCGCGGCTGCATTTGACCCTGGAAAAGGACGCTGCTGCTCGAGCCCGCCTGGACGCCCTGAACAATGTGGCAAAAGGCCCCGAGAATTCCTTTTTCATCCTTTTTCAATTCATAGATTCCCAGGTCACCCTTGGCGTTCTTCGGGGTGGTCCAATCGGAGATGCGCTCGAAGGGATCAAAGTAAAATCCCACCCCGTCGAAGACTTTGGCCGGCAACTCGTCGACCCCTTTTGCCTCAATGGCAAAGGAGAGACTTCCCTTGTCGGCAAAGGTCCGGAGCGAGACCCCGTCGCCGAGATCAATGGCGGGAACGTCCTTCCAGTCGTCCGCTTTTCCATCAATGGCCAGGGTGGTGGTCGCGCCGTTGTTGAGCAGAAGATACGTTCCAACGATCTTGTGCGGGGCACTTTTGCCAACCTGAAAGGCAAAGTCGAAATTCAGGATCTTATCGGTCTGGCGTGGCGTGCCCGGGATAGCAAGGCTTCGGGTGGTTTCCTTGAGGGCCGAAAGCTTGAGGTCGTCTGCAATCGCGGACCCGTTGAGCGTGACCGTGGCTTCGGCCTCAAAACTGCGGGGAAGGTTGTTCTTCAGCACGATCATGGCCGTTCCGTCTCCCTCCGGATAGGCCGCCACCTGAATCGCATCGCCCTCATTCCCATCCACCGCAACGCCCGCCGCGATGGCCTTGCCGAGGGCATCCTGCGTGCCGGGCTTTCCTTTAATAAAGATCGGAAACGGCGTCATGGGTATCAACGTGTAGCCCTCCGCGTCCTTGGGGAACGTCACCGTGTTTTCCATCAAATCCACGAAGGTCAGATCTTGTCCGCGAAAATCAAACCGGACGGTGGCGGGATTCTCTTTGAAGCGATCCACCGTTTCCTTGTAACCCCAGAGAGCCGCGATGGGGGCGCCGTCGGCATCCTGGCGGAAGACATAGGCGCGGGCATAAGGCACAAATTTCACGTCCTGATAGAAATACGCGTCGCCCAGGATGCGGCCGAGGGTGTTGGGAATTTTGTCGTTGATCCTCGGCGCGAAATCGACATCCAGATAGCGATTCGGCGTGAAGAAGCTGTTCATGCACGCGACGCGGTTCTGGTGCTTGAGCGCGATCAGCCAGGCCCGGGCCATGAAGGCGGCCGAGATTCGCTCCGCCCTCCCGATCCCATAGGAAAGCGACGGAAGATACCAATAATTCGACGAGTTCCAAACGTAGGGCGTGATGCCGAGTTGGGGAATGCTCATTTGGGTGAAGCATCCACCCTCATTGAGGTAGAGCGGCCAGTCGGGATGGCCGTTCCGGTCCAGCATGGCCAGGAAGGCCTCGACATTGGCATCCAAAGGCTCGGGGAAATTGATATAGTGGTGCCCGGCCGCCCCGTCGAACTTGACGCTCGGATCGACTTTTTTCGTTTCCTGAATGTACTTTTCGTAAAGGGCGATGCCGTTCTCGGGATCGATATTCCACGGCCCGCCTTCGACCAGCACCTTGGCCTGCGGATTGCCTTTTTTGATTCCCTTGTTGGTGGCCACCATGAGCTTGGCAAAAGCCTCGAGGTGGCCCGCCATCGGCATCATCCCCGGATCGCTTTCCGCGGTCAAAAACCAGATCGGGCTCCAGGGTCTCAGTTCGGCCTTGACCCGGCAGATTTCTTCCACCGCCGCCAATTGTTCCCGCGTGGGATCAATCATGCTCTTGATGCCGGAAACTGTCATCTCGCCGTTTTTCTCGGAGATTTCCCCGTCGCCGGCCAGGGCGGTGGCGAGGAGGCGCCCGGTGGGCTCGAATCCGTATTTGGTCAGCAGATCGGCCCGTTCCTTGTCCAAGGCCAGGTCCAGGTCATTGCCGAACTTCAGGAAATCATACGAGTAGGATCCATAGCCCAGGTTTCTTTCGTGCTCCACGAAGCGTTCCATCTCCGGCCCGCCCGCCTGCAGACTGAAGGCATAGGTGATGTCGAAGAGGTGTTTGTTGCGGTGCTCGTTCTTGAGAAAATTCATCACGGAGAAGCGCGAGTAATCTTTGAAAGCCGTCGGCTGACCCTCCAACTCGACGGAGGCGGTGACTTCAAACACCCCGCGCAATTTTTCCTCCGTCACCGTGCGGTCGAGGGCGGGAAGAGAAATGATCGCCTTCCCGGAATCGTCCGTCGTGAACGGGTGGTTTTCCTTGAAGACGGTGTGGAAAAAGAAGTCCTGCACGGACAATGCCACGGATCCCTTCGCCTTCGGGGCCGCCGTGACCACAAATTGGAAATCCGGCGGCTTGCCAAATTCGAGGAAATTGCCGCGGGCCGAGCTGCGCAACTGCGTCAGGACCGGGACCCGGGTGAAGTCGGTCATCTTGCCCTTCTCGAACTGAACGTCGTCCACCCAGATAAACGAATCGAGATTGGGATCTCCCGCCGGCCGGAAGAAGATCGAGACAAAGGGATTCTGGACGCTGAACGAAACCTCATAGCGCTTCCATTGATCTGTGATCGGGAACGGCGCGGTCGGCATTCCCTTGATCGGACTGCTGTTGCCCGAGCGTGCGTCCAGATACAGTCCCGCGGTCTTTCCCTCGCTGCCCTTGGCCCAGAAGCTGAAGGTGTATTCTTCGTCCGGTGTCACCGGGAGCGCAAAGGTGGCAAACGGCAACGGATTTTTCATGGCCCGCAATCGCAACGAACCGGTGCCCGAGTGTGCCACCTTGCCGTCGATGACAAAATTATTATCATACTTCAACTCCTGCGCGTAATCGGAAAAAATCCGGAAACTCCAGTGCCGAAACCCGGCCTCAAACGAGGGATTGAGAATCAAATTGCGCGACGTGGAGTAATCCGGGGTGCCGAGCAAATCGGGGCCCCAGACGTTAATGCCATTGGGCATGATTTCAGAAAGATCCCCGCCAGGGCCGTGCTCCTTGAGGTCCACAAGATAAGAAAGCTCGCCCTTATTTGTGGAATAAAGGATAAGCCTGTTTCCGTTCACCATGAGCTTGGAACACTTCTCGGGAAGGATGGAAAACTCCGTCCGGGGATCGCCCGGGAAAAGGGTCAAGGTGGCTCCCTCTAATTCCTCCTCCGAAAAAACCGTCTGGGCTGATCCCTCGAAATCTTTGACCGATTCGCCCTTCACGAGTTTGCCGCGGAATGTGAGGAAAGGGGGCAGCTCAATTGTCAGGAAGCGGGTCTTGACCAGCGAAGGGTTGGACATTTTCAACGTGCTGGCGACCCGGACGAGGCCGTCCTTCAGCAGAGTCAGGTTGAACATATACGTGCCGACCTTTTCCTTGGTTTTTTGTCCCACGCGGACATTGGCGGTGAAGCCTGCGGTGTTTCCGGCGATCTTATCAGCCGGATCCAGGAAAAAGGGCGGGGAAAGGTAGCCATCCGCGAACTCGAAGATTTCGCCCATGCTGCCCTGGATATCATTGTCGAGGGTAAAAAGGGCCGCCCCATAATCTTTTTTCAACTGAATGCTCCTTGCGCCAAACTCCACCGCCCCGGAGGGGGACATTGCGAACGCTTTTGGGCTCTGACCGAACCCACCCCCGGTTGTGCCCAGAAAAACAGCGGCAACCAGTGAAACCAGGCAAGGGGAGTGACGTTGAAGCGGAGACAGACGAAGACGTGAATAAAATGGGGTCAACATGGATCGTGGTTGGGTTGGAAGTGCGGGAGCAGGAACCTCCTAGTGCGACTTCTGGCGGGGGGAAAGATTCGCCCGTCGGTCACATTGTTTGTCCAAGTTCTCCACCGGATCCTTCAGAGTTCTCTGGGAGCGTCCAAGTCGACAATCTTTCCCACCGTCGGCAAGGAACCGGTTTCGAAGTATCGCAGGCAGATCGCCAGGATCGCCTTGGCAAACCGGGGCGCGGGAAAGCCGTAGAACGTCACGGGAACACTGAAGGAAATATCCTCCGCGCTATGCTCGATGGCCATGATCGCGGCATGGTCCGGAATCGAAATTCCCCTTTGCAGAAGGGCCGTCGTGAGCATTCCGACGGAAACCGGGTAGAAGACGATGAACCCACAGGGCTCCTTGGTCCGGAGGGCCAGCCGCTTGATCGCGGCCCGCTGAGTGTCCAGATCGTTCCAGACCCGCACCACTTCGGCCTGCACCGGCTGATGAGGCCATTCCTGGCAGGCGGACTTGAACCCTTCCATGCTCTGAACAATCCCCTCCTCACGGGTCGCGAGATTGATCAGGACGAGCCGCTTGAAGCCGCGGCGGAGCAACCGCAGAGCGGCGTGCCGGGCGGCATTCTTGAGATCCGGCGTGACAAACGGCAGCCTCACTTCCGGCCCGGCATAGCCCACGATCACGGCCGGTTTTTTTTGCTGAACAAAGAGACGTTGATAGGGGACGGGGAGCGAATGGAGAAAGCAGAGCTCATTGGGATTCGGGGCATGTGTCGCGATGGCCCTCAACCGGATCGAATTGCAGCGCTCCAGGACCAGACGGATGCCGTGACTTTGCAGCGTCCGGGAAAGCGCCAGGAACCATTTCGATCCCTGCTGGAGTTCCTTGTAATTTCTTCCGTAATACAGAAACCGGGCCGTCAGAGGCAGCCGGGCGACTCCCGATGGGGGGACCTTGGGCGTGGCCGCAGCGCCTGTTGATTGCGACCGCTTCTTCACTGTCCTGCCGGTCACGAGCTTGGCTCCGCGCGCCGTCATCTTGAGCAAGCCCGCATGCTCGAGAATTTTCATCGCATTGAGCAGCGTCGGCCGTCCGATGTCCAATTCCAGACACCAGGCCCGACTGGAAGGAAGCGGGTCGGTGAGTTCCTTGGAAAGAATCTTTTCCTTGATGTAGGACGCCACCTGCTCGGCCCGGTTGCCGTAAAACGTCATACCCCGCTCATACATCATCGCGGCCGGGATTCAAGTTTGGTGGCGGGATCTCTGACAGGCTGCATGCTTGGCCAAAAAGAATGGCCAAGCGGGAGAGATCGCGGGACCTGCGGCGTTTGAGGGACCGGTCCGGAGCCCGGCTTGCGGGTCAGGGCTCTCTGACGAACGCAGAGCGCCCAAGCGGTCGCGGCCGGGCTTTCAACCCGCCGTCGACGGACGTCTCATCGAGACGCTCGGGCCGCGAGTTGCGACTGAGACTTCGGCCTTCGAAGGCTCGCAAGCCTGGTTGACCCTTTGTCCTGGAGACGCGCAAATTATGAGATCGGGGAGGGAAAGCGTCCCCGCTGTCCGCAGGTTGGGATCGGACGCCGGGGACGGCGTCCCTCCCTTCTCGCTCTGTGCTCGTTCTTGAACATGCGATCCCGGTCAAGGCCCCGCGGGGGCGGGAGAGGCCGGGCCTGAGGGTTGCGGGATTTCCTGAAAGGAAAGCCCGCGACTCCTCCGGTGGATCCGGTGGAACGCGGTGGCGTGGCTGAACCGACAGGTCGCTGAGACGGGATCCGGAGGCAGATTGGTCAAAAAAAATGTCCTTGATTGAAGCCTTTGCAATTTTGCGCTCAAGCCGCATCGTGGGCGAAGTTATGAAATCATTAAATGGAAACCAGGGCAAAATTGTTCGGACCGTCTTCTGTTCGCTGACTCGTTTTTGGGTCGTAACCGCGATGGCGCTAACAGGGTTGAGTACCTTGGCCCAGGCGCAGATCTTCTACGCTGGACAGAGTGCTTCAGGCAAGGTCGCCAAGGTGGACGGTAGCGTCCCGTCGACTTTTGCCACCTATGTCGGAGGCGATACTCAGGGAATCACGACCGATGCTTTGGGGAACGTCTTTGTGGCCAGTGGAACTTCGATTTACCAGATTAC
The DNA here is from genome assembly GCA_945860745.1 of Chthoniobacter flavus. GTDB lineage: Bacteria > Verrucomicrobiota > Verrucomicrobiia > Chthoniobacterales > Terrimicrobiaceae > CAMASH01. The sequence goes on from CAMASH010000012.1 coordinate 14,378, forward strand.
TCCCGGGGGAAGTTCGTCACTCTATGCGAACTATGCGAGCCCGATCGCGGGCCTGACCATGAGCAGCAGCGGCTCACTCTACGGCGTGAGATTTAGCGGTGGACCCCTTGGAGGCCACGACGTCGGGACGTATGCGTCTAACGGCACGTTCACGAGTTTGACTCTGACGAATCCTGGTTTCGTTCCATTCTATCCTTCGACTGGCTTGAAGTTTGATGGCTCCGGGAACCTCTTCGTCACCAATTCCGGCAATGGTGGGACTTATGGAGAGAGCGTGCTCAAACTCACCACAGCCAACAGCGGTGCGAGTTGGACGGTTTCTGCATTTGCCTCCTATACGCTGGGAAGCACCAAGCCTTATGATGTGACCTCCGACCCTACGGGCAATATTTATGTCTCTTCATTTGAGCAGAATAGAACGATTCTAAAGTATGATTCCGCAGGGGTTTTGGATGGAACGTTTACTCTAAGCGGCGTAACCGGTTCAGAAACTAAAATGACGGGCATGACTTTCGCAAATGGCAATTTGTATTCTGTGGCATATGGTGGCGTAGGAGGCTACAAATTCTGGGAAATCAACCCGACAACGGGTGTGGCCACCAATGTAATTGGAGGAGCTTTCATGCCCGACTACCGCGGCACGTTCCTCACCTACACTGCCGTGCCTGAGCCTTCGGTGATGGCCCTGGTGGCCCTGGGCAGCCTCGCCCTCCTCCGGCGCAGAGTGTCGCGGAAGACATCCTTGGGTTTCTGCTAAAACAGCAATCCGGGCCCACGGAAACATCCGAATCCACGCGAACACGATGTTTCCCGGGAGATTTCCCTGCCTGTCAATCGCGGGCTTCGTCCGGGGTCATCTTCCTCTGAGGAAGGCCGCAGCGGCGCTTCTCTTCGGGCTGGCCTGCGGTCAGGCCTTGGCTGACGGCGAACTCAAGAACGGTGATTTCATGGCGACATGGAGGATGCGGGATGACGCCGCGGAGCAATTGATTCCCAAGCATTGGTTCGCCTCCGAGCCGGAAACAACCGGCAATCCCTGGGTGAAGATTCTGGAAGGAGACCATGGCGGGGTGGAAATCAGGATCGAAGGAACGTCCCGATTTCTTTTTCAGGATGTCCGGATTGATGGCACGCAGACTTGGAAGTTAAAATGGAAATGCCAAGGCGTCGGCACGGCATCGATAAGCGCCATTCCCCGGGATGACGAGGGCAACATTTTTCCGGGAACCTCCAAAAATATCCAACTCACCGACCTGCTCGACGAAGAAGAAACCACGCTTACGATGCCGGCTGGAACGACCGCCCTCCGGATTATTCTCGGGGGAAATCCGCCGGATTGCACGGTCACTTTCGAGAGCGTCGAGCTGACGTCCTCCCCCAACTGAAACTCCGGGCTATCGTCTCTCCCACTTGAAACGCGACATCCCGAATTCTCAGTTCCCGGTTATGCCGAAACCATGGGTTCTCTCCCTTTCCCGCGTTCCTGATCGGGATTTTCGCGGTGGTTCTTTGTGAAAAAGATCGGCCCTGTTCAATTCTTACGCGATCACCCTTCCCGTCCGCCGAAGGTTGTGGATGTGCATGCCCATGTGGGGATGCACAATAAGTTTCCATGGCTCGGCACCGAAAGTCTGGCAGAGGTCTTGAACCGGGCCGCACGCGCCGGGGTGGACGTGAGCGTGATCAGTCATCTCGACGGGCTCTACCGCAAGCCAGCGAACTTGAAACTCCTGAAGGCCATCGAGAACCGGGCCGACGCGTTGATGTGGTGCGTGGTCGATCCGCGTTCGGAAGCGAGCCTGGCCGAGTTCCGCGAACTCATCTCGCACCCGAAGGTGGTTGGCATGAAAATCGGGCCGACCTATCACAAGTATGAATTTGCCCGCTATGCCAAGGTCCTGATGGAACTCGCGGCAGAAACCGACGCCGCGATCCTCACCCACAGCGGCGAACCGAATGACCTTCCCGCCGACATCGTCAAATGGGCCAACCGGTATCCCACGGTGCGCATTAACATCGCGCATTTTGGAAACTGCGATTCCTACCAAGGCCACCTCAAAGCCATGCGGCACTGCACGTCACCCAATTGCCTGGTCGACACGTCCTCGTCGGTCTCGGTCGTCTCGGCTCACCTCGAACGCGGGGTGCGCGAGCTCGGGGCCGGGCGGTTTCTCTTCGGTTCGGATTCGCCACTCTACAGCGTGGCGTCGCAATGCGTCCGCATCCTCGAGGCCGATCTCACTATACGCGAGAAGCGTGCCATCCTGGGAGGGAATGCCCTCCGTTTCCTTCGTTTGCCCCGGAAGTAAATCGATTCCAAAACTATGAAACCAATCACAAGAAACGAACTATGCGGCATCTGGGCCGCCCTGCCCCTGCCGTGGCGGGAGGACGGAAGCCTCGATGACGAAATTTTCACCCGCGATGTCACGAGTTGCTGCGGGGCCAAGGTGAACGGGATCTACAGCGGTGGCACGACCGGAGAATTCTATGCCCAGGACTTTGCAATGTTCCGCGAGGTCAACCGGATTCTGACTGAGACCTCGCACGCACACGGCATCCGGGTTCAGGCTGGATGCACCGCGCTCAGCACCGACGAAGTGTGCCAGCGCGCCCGGTATGCCCGTGAGATCGGGGCGGACATTGTCCAGATTGCGATTCCCTTCTGGCTTGAGCTCGATGACGCCGAAGTTGTCGAATTTTTCCAAGCGGTGGCGAAGGCGGCCGGGGATGTTCCCCTTGTCCACTATGACACCGCCCGCTCGAAACGACGCGTCTCACCGGTTCTGTATCAACGGATTTGCCGGGAGGTGCCGACGCTGTGGGGCACGAAGTTCGGCGGGGCCGATGTTTTTGCGGTCAAACAAATCACCCTGGCCAATCCGGAACTGAAGGTTTTCGTGGGGGAACATGCCCTGGCCAGCGCGACGCCGATGGGAGCCACCGGCGCCTATTGTGCGCTCGTTCTGATGAATCCGGCCTGGATGATCGAGTATTACGAAGCCTGCCGGGACCGGAGCTGGAATCGCGCCTTCGAGATTCAGGATGAGATCGGGCTGCTCTTCTCCGTTCTCCGGTCGCTACCCACCCCGGGCCTCCAGGATTCCGCCCTCGACCGGCTCTTCGGACAGGTGGATGATTTTCTCCGGTGCCCGATTGCCTGCCGGCCACCCTACCGTTCCGGAACGGCTGCGGACTTGGAATATCTGCGCGGCTGGGTTCGAGAGAACCTTCCGCACCTGCTGCAGCGCGTAGCGGCGTAGGAGCCGCCCTCCTCCCGCCTGACCGCCCACCCGTTTCCGCAAAAGATCACCCATCCATGAATCCATCCCTTGTCCAACGCGCCCACGATATTGAAGAGTGGGTTGAGAAGTGTTTTCTCGACCAACACGGCATCCTCTATACCTACCTCGATACGGAGACGGAGAAGCCCCTGACCGATTCCTTTTTCACCCCGGACGACGCACCGATCTGCCATCCGGGCGTGACCCCGGCCGGCTGGCATCGCTACGAGAACTGCTCGATGACCACGGCAGCCTACATGATGGGCCTTCTTTACCGCTACATGGTGGAACGGGATCCGGTCGCGCTCGAGCGGGCCCGCAAGACGTTCCACGCCCTCAAGCATATCTATGAGGCCGGCAAACAGTTGGAGGAGGGTTTCCTGCCGAAACTTTACGACGATAAGTTCTCCGAAGAGACGAGCACCGATCAGGTCCTCTACGTCATGTATGCGCTCGACTGTTTCCATCAGTTCGCCACCGCGTCGGAAAAGGTGGAGGTCGATCGCATGATGACCCATATCGTCAATTTTTGGGTCAAGCGGAACTACTGCTACACCTACTTTTGGATGAAGGACATGCCGTGGCCCATGAACCGGTTTCCAACCCTGCTTCTGATGGCGTACAACCATTCCGGGGATCCGCTTTTCAAAAAGGAATACGACCGGATCCTCGCGACCGGCGTGACGCGCGAGGCGGTTGAGGCACGACTGCTGCCAAAACTCAAAGCCGGGTATGAACCCATGCCCTTTGAGAAGAAAATGAACGCTTATCTTCTCGGCGAGCTGGATGGTTCCGTTTCCATGGGAATCATGGAGATGTGCTACCTCCTCAAGCATGACCCCCAGAATACCTGGGCGCCAAACTGGAAGCTTTCCATCCAACAGCAATCGGATGAGGCCAAACTGGTCCTCGCGCCGGATGGCACGATGTATGTGCATGTCCTGGTCGACATGGAAACAGGCGTCTCGCGGCGGATGGAGCCCGGCTTTTTCCGTGAAAACGAGGCCGGTGGCCACAGCATGGGAGACTGGGTGGGCTTCCGCTACGCCGCCGGCTGCCGGAGTTGCGACAGCACGTTTATTGCCCGCGCCTTGGTCCAAGCCCATGTTCATATGCATGACGCCGGGATGGACGCCGCCGCGCGGAACGTTTTTCAGTCGATCGATCTCAAGGGTCTGCGTTCGTATTACGATCCCGAACGATTCCTGCCCGAATTGAGACACCGGACCCGCCTCTACAGCGGCGACGGAACGGCCAGCTGGCTCTGGGGCTACTGGCAGGGGCGGGCGGATAATGTTTTTGGAGAATAACAATTATGAAATACGAAATTCTGGAAACGGGCTTTGTCCACCAATGCCTCACTGAAGGACCGGAAGCCGTGGCCGCGACCTCGCGTCCGGTGGTAACCCGGGACGGCGAGATTCTTTGCAGCTTCCACTTGCAGTCCGGCCTCGGGGTCAATGACTTCGCGCCGTGTCTTTCGCGGTCCCGCGATGGCGGAAAAACCTGGGAGTTCGAAGGGATCACCTGGCCGCATCTGCGCGAGAAGTGGTCGATCAATTGCTCGATCGGCAAGGCACCCAATGGCGATCTCTTTCGCTATGGTTTTCGCATGCCCATCACAACTCCGGGGGAGTTGTTCTGGTGCCCGGAAACCCAGGGCATTCTGCCCGATCAACTGATCTGGTCCCGTTCGACCGACAACGGGCACACCTGGAGCGAGCCTGCGGTTTTCGAGGTTCCGCTTCCCGGGGCGGCGGAGACGCCGGGGTCAATGTGCGTCACGAGTTCCGGACGCTGGATCGCTCCTTATGCCCCGCACCATACTTTCGACCCGAATCTGGAGGTCGATACGATGCACACAGTCCTCATGATCAGCGACGACGAGGGAAAAAGTTGGAGACATCAGTCTATCATGCGGGTGACGGACGAGAATTCCTGCATTGCGACGTCGTGGGTGATCGAGCTGGCGAATGGCGCGCTGCTCAGCGCGTGTTGCCATCTGAACCGGGGAACGGGCGGTGATTTTCCCAATCCTTTTTCGATGTCGTTCGACAACGGTGATACCTGGATTCCGACGGGCTCGACAGGCATTATGGGGCAGGCGGAGGGCATTGCGCCGTGGAAGGCGAAGCAGGCTTTGTTTGTCTACAACCAGCGGCGTTGCGACACTCCGGGAATCTGGCTGGCCGTCGCGGAACCTTCGGCCGCGGGCTTTGGTGTTACGGCGAACGAGATCATCTGGAATCCGGCAACCGTGACGCAAAACGGGGCTTCCGCTGAGTTTAACAACTGGACGAGCTACTCGTTTGGAGAGCCGGCCGTCACGGTCTTGCCGGACGAAACCGTGCTGGTGGTCTTCTGGTGCATTCAGCCGCATGGTCGCGGGATCGGCTTTGTTCGCCTTCGGATTGGTTGAAACGTCTTCATGAGGATCACTGACGTCAAGACCGTCCTGCTTACGGGTCCGCTCACCAACGACCCCTACCTGCTGTGTTTCCGGAAATGCCGCTCAGCGGCATTCATCGAGATCCACACCGATGTGGGAATCATCGGAATCGGAGAAACCTACACGGGCTACCACGCACCCGAACTCGTGCCGGAGATGGTGGAGTTTTTCAAACCGATCCTTGTTGGTTTGGAAGAAAAAGAAATCCAGCCACGGGCACTCTGGAACCGGATGTATCACTGCGCCTATTTCTGGGCCCGGAACGGGATCGGAGTCCACGTGCTGGCCGGGATCGAGGGGGCTCTGTGGGATCTCCGGGGGAAAATCGACGGGTTGCCGGTCCATCAACTGCTGGGCGGGCGACTGTATGACAAACTTCCCGCTTACGCGACGGGAAGTATCAGTAACTATCCCTGGACCGAACTGGTGCAGAAGTTCGAGCAATACCAGAACGCCGGCTTCCGCGCGGCGAAGGTCGCGGCCGGTTGGTACAACTCGCAGACCGGCGAGGTCTTCAACGGCCGCACCCCGCAGGCGTGGGTCGATATGGAATGCGAAAAGCTGGAGACCGTCCGCCGGAGCATCGGGAAGGAGTTTATGATCTGTCTCGACGGACACATGAGTAACGCGATGTCGGATAAAATGACGGCCTGGGACGTCGGCACGGCCAAGGCTGTGCTCACGGCGATGGAGCCGTATGATATCTTCTTTTACGAGGAACCGCTGAACTACAACAACGTCGAAGGCTATGCCGAACTGTGCCGGAGCACCTCGATTCCGGTGGCCGGAGGCGAATGTCTCTCGACGCGGGAAGAGTTCTGGCAGTATGCGCAGCTTAGTGCGTTCGACATCGCGCAGCCGGATGCCTCCTACATCGGAATCGCGGCATTCGTGGATGTCGGAAAAATGTTTGCTCTCAAGGGGAAACGGGTCGCAACGCACGCGTGGAGCAGTGGCGGCGGCGTGATGGAAAACATCCATGCGGCCTTCGCCACACCGAACATGGCTATTCTCGAATTGCCGCCGCTGGCCGGCCCTCTGCATACAGAAGTTTATGCCGAGGGCTACCGGTTCGCCGAGGGCTGCATTCATGCCCCGGAGGGACCAGGCCTCGGGATCCGTCTCACCGACGAACTCAAATCCAAGTATCCGTTCGTGCGCGGATCCGGCGAATGGAACTCGGTTCCCGGGAAGCGCGTGTTTCTGTAATGAAGAATTTCCCATGAAAACCCCGCTAACCATCCTTCTGTCCATTGAGGAAAGTCCCGCAGGAATCGCCCAGATCCGACAGGCCTGTCCGGGCTGCGAAATCCGCATCGCGCCCTGGATTACCGATCCGGAGGCGACCTTGGATACCGCCCTGCTCAAGGGCGTCGATGTTTTCGTCTGCGAGGTTCCCCCGAAGAATTTTGCGGAGTTCGATTGTCTGAAGTGGATGCAAATCACCTCCGCCGGCTATTCGCATATCCTGCATTTGCCGCTGCTGGAACGCGGAATCCGCGTGACCAACGGCCTGGGAAATTTCGACGGACCCATTGCTGAGTGGAATCTGCTGATGATGCTCTTCTGGCGGCGCCATATGATCGATCAATTGGCCAACCAGAAAAATCACGTCTGGGATCCAGCCGCCCGGTTTCAAAGCGACCTGTTCGGGTCCACGATCGGCTTCTACGGTTACGGCGGCATCGCGCGCGAGACAGCGCGGCTGGCCAAGGCGATGCGCATGAAAGTCTGGGTCATGACCCGGGAGGGGACGGTGAAGAAGCGGCCGCTCACCTATTGCGTCGAAGGCACCGGCGACCCCGAAGGCATCCTGCCCGACAGAGTATTCGATCCGTCCGGGATGGAGGAATTTCTGGGTGGACTCGATTATTTCCTGATTACGATGCCGCTGACCGATTCGACCAAGGGATTGATCGGAGAACGGGAGTTGCGGATGCTGCGGCCGGATGCCGTGCTCATCAATCCTGCCCGCGCCCAGATCATCGAAGAGGAGGTTTTCCTTCGCTGCCTGGAGGAAAAATGGATTCGCGGGGCCAGCCTTGATGTTCACTACGCCTATCCGCTGCCGCCCGATCATCCGCTTTGGGACATGCCGAACCTGATCATGACCCCACACATTTCCGGCTCGTCCATGAGCCCGCATTTTCTGGCCCGGATTTATGATATTTTTTCCAAAAATTGCACAAGATATCTCGGTTCCGCGCCGCTGCTCAATGAACTGACCGAGTCCCAACTGCGGGGTGGATAAGGCGTCGCCATGAGTGAAAAACTGCACATGATGGAGACACGCTCCGGCGTGAAATTCGGTTCCCTTGGGGTTCCGAAGCCCGTCCGCGCTCCCTCGATCATTGTGATCGGATCGGATCTTGAATACAGCCTGACGAATGACGAGATCAACGAGGTCGGACGCTTGCTGGGTCCGAGAGGCGTCTCCAGCTTTGCCCTTGATGTTCCGTGCCACGGGGCCGATGTGCGGGCGGGCGAGCCGGAAGGGCTGCACGGGTGGCGGTCGCGCCTGGATCGGGAGGAGGATTTTGTTAAGCCCTTCACGCAGAAGGTCTCGGCGATCATCGATTTCTTGATCGAGGAGGGCTTCAGCGATCGCATTGCCATCGCGGGCACGTCGCGCGGCGGGTTCATGGGACTGCACGCCATGGCGGCCGATCCCCGCGTGCGATGCAGCGTGGCCTTCGCGCCGGTGACGGAGCTGACCGTGCTCGACGAATTCAAAGGACTCGAAGACCACGCCTTGACCCGGTCAATTGCGCTCCACACCGTGGCGGACAAACTGGCCGGACGTCCGCTCTGGATGTGCATCGGAAACCATGATGAGCGGGTTGGAACCGACCATCTCATGGCCTTCAGCAGAAAAGTCGTCGCTGCCTCGTTTGCGAAAAACGTGCCCGCCCCGGTCGAACTCCACATCATGCAAACCGAGGGGCACCGGATCCATGGCACGGCCCACCAGGAAGCGGAAGTCTGGCTGCTAGGGCATCTTCTCGCGCCCACGCCCTCAACCTGAGGCGCGAGAGCACCGCGCGTTTCTTTCCATTGTCTCACGGCGTGGACAAGAGATACTTGCTGGTCAGATGATGGACTACCGCCTTTTGGGTTCGACGGGAATGAGCGTCTCCTGCCTCAGTTTCGGGGCGTCCTCGCTGGGATCTGTTTTTCGCGATGTCGGGCTGGACGCCTGTATCGAAACCGTTCAGGCCGCGTTGGCAGGCGGGATGAATTTCCTCGATGTTTCACCGGCTTACGGCGGGACGCTGGCGGAGCTCCGGTTGGGCCGCGCTTTGGAAGGGGTGCCGCGCGATCGCTATCATCTCGCGACGAAGATTGGCAGCTACAGCGAGGCCCGCGGCGACTACGATTATTCCAAGGCGAGCACGGAGCGCAGTGTGGAGCACAGCCTGAAACGGCTGGGTTTGGATTATGTGGATCTGATCCAATGCCATGATGTCGAATTCGCCGATCATGACCAGATCGTGAATGAGACTCTGCCCGCTCTGCTGGCCCTCAAAGAGCAGGGAACCGTGCGGCATGTGGGAATCACCGGGCTGCCGCTCAAGGTTTTCCGCAGCATTATCGACCGGGTGGGGCCGGGCGTGGTGGAGACGGTTCTTTCCTTTTGCCACTATGAGCTGAACGACACGTCGCTGGCGGACCTTATCCCCTACTTCCAGCAGAAGGGGGTGGGGATCATTAACGCGTCGCCGACGGGAATGGGACTTTTAACCGGGCGCGGGGTGCCGGCCTGGCACCCGGCCTCGCCGGCCATCCAAACGGTTTGCCGCCGGGCGGTGAAACATTGCCGGTCGCGTGGTGTGGACCCGGTCAAACTGGCGGTCCAGTTCAGTTGCTCTCATCCGGACATCGCGACCACGTTGGTGGGTTCGGCCAATCCGCAAAATATTCGCGATAACATTGCTTTTCTGAATGAGCCAATCGACGAGGGGCTTCTGGCTGAGGTGCGCGAGATTTTAAAGCCCATTCACAATCACAATTTCACCCGGGGCTTGCCGCATCATCGCGATCCCCTTCTCGCTTGAGCACCCGGAGATTGGACCCATGACCTTCTTTGATCTCTCCCAGCCGCTCTTTGATGAGTGCCCCAACTGTCCGGTGCACCCGCCGGTTCGCTTGCCGCGCTCGGCCGACCATCCGGAGGACGGATGGCGCATGGAAGAGTTTCACATGGCCTCCCATAGCGGGACGCATCTCGATGCCCCCTTGCACAAGCTGGCCGGTGGGAAAAGTATCGATCAGTTCCCGTTGGAGGCGTTTTGCGGGTCAGTCAGCGTGGCGGATCTGACCGGGCAGGTGGTGCCCGATCAGGCGATCGGGGCGGTCGCGTTGGAACAGGCCCTGGGTGAGCCGGGCTTGCTTGAGAATAAGGTGGTGCTGTTGAACACCGGTTGGGGACACAAGCGCGCCACGACGGACGAATGGTTGTGGCACCCGCCCTTCCTCGATCCCGAGGGCGCAGCGTGGCTTGTGGCACAAAAGATCAAAGGAGTGGGAATCGACCATTTTTCCATCGGCGGCATGCGTGAGGCTGAGAACATCCGCACGCACGAGATTCTCCTGGGGAAAGGGATCTGGGTGGTGGAGGAGCTCTGCTTTCGCGAAGGGTGGAGAGAGGCGGCCCACGATGGCATTTTTCAAGCGCTGCCTTTGTTTCTGCCAGGATTCTCCGGTTCACCCTGCCGGGCCGTCTTGGTGAAAAATGGATGAAAGCTCTTGTTCTGAAAAGTCCCGGCAACCTGGTTCTCACCGAAATCCCCGGTCTCCCGCCGCCGCCGGAGGGATGGGCCCTGGTTCGCGTCCGGCGCATTGGCGTCTGTGGCACGGATATCCACGCCTATAATGGCAATCAGCCTTTCTTTAGTTATCCCCGCATTCTTGGCCACGAGCTTGGCGTGGAGATTGTGCAAGTCGCGGAAAATGCCAGGGGGCTGAATCAGGGGGACCTCTGTTCGGTCGAGCCGTATCTCAATTGCGGCCGGTGCATCGCCTGTCGCCGGGGCAAAGAGAATTGCTGCACGAGCCTGCAAGTCCTCGGAGTGCACGTGGATGGTGGACAGCGTGAGTTTCTCCACGTGCCAACGGCCAAGCTGCATGGCTCGCGCCGGCTCAGTCTGGATCAACTTGCCTTGGTGGAAACACTGGGTATTGGCGCCCATGCGGTGAACCGGGCGGCCGTGGAAGCGGGGGAAACGGTGCTCGTTATCGGGGCCGGGCCCATTGGCATGGCGGTGATTCAGTTTGCCGCGGCGGCCGGAGCGAGAGTTATCGCGATGGATGTCAATAAAGCGCGGCTTGCGTTTTGCCGGGACACGCTCGGGGTGGAGGATACGCTAAATGCCAGTGAATCCGATGTCTTGGCCGACGTGCAACGTCTGACGGACGGCGACCTTCCGACGGCGGTTTTTGACGCCACCGGAAATCCTCAATCCATGATGGGATCGTTCGCGTTTCCGGCCCACGGGGGCCGCCTGGTTTTTGTCGGTTTGTTTCAGGGTGACGTGACCTTTAGCGATCCCGGTTTTCATAAAAGGGAGTTGACCCTGATGGGCAGTCGCAACGCGCGATCGGAGGATTTCACCCGGATCATCGGACTGATCGAGTCAGGGACAATTGACACGACGCCATGGATCACGCATCGGGCGCCATTTGCCGATGTTCCGACGCGATTTCAGGAGTGGGTCAAGCCCGGAGCCGGTGTCCTGAAGGCCATGATCGACCTCTAAGACGCGGGCATTATTCCTGCACGAACCTTCCGGCAGTCCCGGTAACCAAGAAAAGTGGAGGCGAGGGGAGTCGAACCCGCCGGGTGCGGACGGGCCCCTGCCTGGGAGAGGGCATCTAAAAATGCCGACGGGCAAATTCCCGACCGGAACCGGATTTGAGATAGCGTTCGAAGGTGGCGGCTTTGGCCCTATCGCGAAAGGCAATGGCCGTCTCAATGCGCCAGGGGAGATGCTTGCTTGTGTGAGGAACCTTTCCGGCATTATGGGAAGCGAGACGTTGTTCGAGATTATCGGTCAGGCCGACATAATGGCGGTCGGGGTCGCTTTCACTCACGAGAATGTACGCGTAGTGGAACATGACTCGCATTATAGCTGGCTGGCCAAGCCGTCTTGTCACGCCGAATAGGCGGAAGTCTCGCAGCAAACTTCCACTGCAAAAAGTCCGCCTGCGCGCCTTCGGCGGCTCCGGCGTGACAGCCTTCGCTCTGGCTTTGCTGCGAGCGAAGGCTGGAGGCGAGGGGAGTCGAACCCCTGTCCCTGAAGCATTCAGTCAGACTTTCTACATGTTTAGACGATCTTTAATTTCGGAGTCCTGCTGCGAACCGTCACGCTACTGACTCCTAGGCATCCACGAAATCGATTCACTCCCCACCGCGGTTGCACCGGCGGAAAATTAGCCTGCTAGCGTCGCATCCACCCCCAGCAGGCGTCAGGGTGAACACGTCACGGCGAATTAGGCCGCGAGAGCGAGATTTTCGGAATCTGCATTTATTTTTTTGATCCGATTTTTAACGAGGCCGACGAATCATCCTCGACATGCAGGCCTGGCATCAAACTTCACGTCGAAACCAGTACGCCCCCTTTAACCAAGGGAGAAGGTAGAAGGCTGAAGGCTGAATTTCAAGCGGTCATTTTGACGGCGAACTTTTCGGTTTTTCCATGAACAAGCCCTCCTTTCTGGTTTCCCGCTCGCCATCCTGGAGAGAATCCCCTAGCTCAAATCGCGTGGCTCAACGCGAAGCACGGGCTCGAATACGCCTAAAAGTAATTTGGGAGAAAGCCGCATGAAACTGCCCCACGGCGGCCGCGCCGACCTTGGAACGAAGATCGAAGACTATTCGCTGAATGCGCAGCACCGGGAAGGTCAGCATAAGGCGCGGGTCTTCGCCTCGGCCCTGGGTCTCACGATCAAGGATGCTCATGCGCTGCGACAGGTCGTGTTGAACGCGGCGATGGCGTCGGACGAAGTCGAAGCGCGAGGTGACAATGGCTTCGGTGAAGTGTTTGTTCTGCGCTTTCGCATGGAAACGGAAGCAGGCGCGGCGTTGGTGCTGACGGCATGGATCATCCGTCGCAACGAAGACTTTCCCCGGCTGACGACTTGCTATATTCTCTAACACTGTGAACTCCGAAATCCAGATGCACGATCTCGTGGCGCTGCTCGAAGATGTGGCCGCCCGCCACTTCACCACCGGCTCACCGCTCATGCTCCGACGTGGGCAAATCGGCACCGTGGTGATGACCTACGACAGCTCCGCTTTCGAGGTCGAATTTAGTGATTCCCAAGGCCGAGCTTTCGCCCTCATGCCGGTTCCGGCGGGCAAGTTAATGCTGCTGCATGATGCGCCTGCGGCGATTGCGGCTTAAGCGCTTCGCAATGTGAGCAGCGCCACTTCCGCCGGGTAACCGAAGCGGATGGGCGGAAACGCCGCGCCCACTCCGCGGGTGACGAAAACTTTCGCCCACGGGCCCTGGCAGAGGCCGGAGGCGTATTTCTGCCCGTATCGTGAAGGCAGGATGGGCGCGCCGATGATGGGGAAAACGCACTGACCGCCGTGGGTGTGTCCGCTTAACACAAGGCCGACGCGGTCGTCGCGGATGCGTTCCACGTAGTCGGGATTGTGGGAGAGGAGGAGGACGGATTCCCTGCGGTTGGAACCCTCCGGGGCGCGGGGGAGTTTTCGTTCTTCCCGCCAGTAATCACCCACGCCTGCGACGTGCAGGGTTTCCCCGTCGCGCTGAAGAGTGATGCCGCAGCTGGTGAGATCGGCGCTACCGGCTTGGCGGAGTCCGTCGCGCACGGTGCGGGCCGCGTTTTCGTAATGGTCGTGATTTCCCGGCACCGCGACCACGCCGTTGTTCGCGCGCAACGCCGCCAGTTCCTGCATGCAGCCGGGAACCCGCTTTTTCCCGCGATGGATGGAGTCACCCGTCAGCGTGAGGAGATCCGGATTGAGGGAATGGGCCAGCCGCACGACAGCACGGATGGAGTTGGCCGAAACCCACGGGCGGTGATGAAAGTCCGACCGCAGCGCCACGCGGAATCCGTCGAAGGCCCGGCGACAGTCCGGCCCGGGTGACATCCCGGCGAGGGACAGTGCAGCCGAACGGTGCGGCCAGGGTGAGAAGGCTGCCGCTGGCTCCGGTGACGAAGGCGGCTTTGAGTGAGAGATGAAGGAAGTTTCTTCGGGTCATGGCGGACGCACCTTGGTCCGTCCGTGTGAAGCGATGAGGAAAGGCGCGGGAAAATTCCGCGAAAAAGGGCGGCTCCGACTCCGGGTCCGTTATTTTCTTTCCGAAGAGCGGTTTTGGAAGCGGCTGAGGGTGGAGCGGACGGCCATTTCGCGGCGGCGTTGTTCTTCGAGTTGAGCGGCGCGCGCGACGGGGTTTTCAGCGCGGGCGGCTTTCTTGACTTTACGCGGCGGACGATGAGGCATGGTTGCAGAATCGCAGGGGCAGGGTTTCTCCGCAAGCCGGGATGCAGAGGGGAACTTCCCGCAAAGGGCGCAAAGGATAAAAAGGTTTCAGAGTTTTTTGCTCTTTCCATCCTTCCCATCCTTTGCGTGAGGCAAAATCCGACTTCAAAAGCGGACCGTGACTTGGGTGCCCTGTCCCGGCGTGCTTTGCCGCGTGATGGTGCCGCGGGCGCGGGGGCTGAAGGGTTTGGTGAGGCAATCGTCGCCCCCGATTTCCAGGCCGACGACGCGGTCGATTTCGTCCGAGCGCGAGGTGAGGAAAAGGATGGGGACGTCGGAAGTTTTGCGGATGCGGCGGCAGACTTCGAAGCCGTCGAGGTCGGGCAGGCCGACGTCGAGGACCTCGGCGATGCCGGGGTCGTCCTCGACGACGAGAATTTTCACGGAGGGCGCGAGAGGCGGACTAGAGGAATTTGATGGTCAACGGGAAGTTGTAGCGTTCGCCGTTGCTGGCCTTGATCGTTCCCAGGATCAGGAAGACAAGCCAGGCGATGGCGGCCACGGGCAGCAGGACCACGCCGATGCAGAAAAACATGCTCAGGCCGGAGAGCAGAAGGTAAATGGACCAGGAGATCTGGAAATTGAGAACATCCTTGCCGACTTGATCCAGCGAGGGAACCTCGGCTTTTTTCACCAGCCAGAGGACGAGCGGGGCCAGGATGTTGCCGACGGGCAGGACGAGGCCGGCCAGGGCGCTCAGGTGGGTGATGACGGCCCATTGATTGCTGGATAGCTCCGAGGAGGGCGGCTGGGCGGGAGGTTGCGGAACGGGCGCGGGTGTGGCCGATGGTGTGTCCATGAGGGTTTTTGTAGCATTTTCCGTGCAAATTGCGAGCCGGATTGCGCGGGTTGCGAAATTTCCGCGGCGGAGTTACCAGTAGAGTCTTATGCGCCTGCTGATTTTCTGTCTTTTTCTCGCCATCGTTTCGCCGGTCCCGGCCGCCTTGCCGGAGAGTGTTGTTTTTGTGGGCCAGGGAAAATACCAGGCCCTCATCAATCGCGGCCTGGCGGAAAACTGGCGTTCGCTGCCGATTGGCGAGCGCACAGCCAAGGTCGGGCTTGCCCTCCGTGGGACCCCCTATAAAAACTACACGCTCGAACTCGACGACCGCATCGAGACGCCCTGCGTGAACATGGCGGGCATGGATTGCTGGACCTTTTTTGAAATCGCCCTCGGTGCCGCACGGGCGCTCAAGATCTCGGAAAACCCGACCCCCGCCGATATGCTTCGCATGATCGAACTCGACCGCTACCGGAGCGGTCGCTGCAACGGCATTTTTACTTCGCGGCTGCACTATCTCGAGCAATGGCTGCAGGACAACCAAAGCCGCGGGTTGGTCAAGGACGTCACGCCGTCCCTTCCCGGGGCGAAGAAGCTTTACCGCGACATGAAAGAAATGTCCGCTTCGTGGAAAAGCAGCAAACAACTGCGGGCCAACCCCTCCCTTGTGCCGGAGATCGCCCGGATCGAGGCCCAGCTTTCCAAGCGCGGCATCTGGTACGTGCCGAACTCCGCGATCGCAGACGCGGAGAAATATCTGCGCGATGGCGACATCATCTCCATCGTCACCACCTGGCCGCGGGGTTACACCTCACATGTCGGCCTCGCTTACCGGGATGAAAACGGCGTTCTGCGGTTCCTCCATGCCTCCCGCAATGAACGGGCGGTTGTGATCGATTCCCGCCTGAGCACCTATGTGAAGCGCTATAGCACGAACGCCGGTATCATGGTGGCCCGGCCGAACGATATTTGAGGCCGTCCGAATATTTCCAGAAGGCCACAAAGAGGGGGCGGATACGCCGATCTTCCTGACTTTCGTTTCCTTCTGTAAAAAGAATTTAGCCGGTTTTAAGCCGCAATTCGCATTTGCCTTGCACGGGCGGGCTCCGTATCCTGTCCCGCTCTCATGAATCTCACCAACCTTCTTTTCCTGGCCCAGGCTGCCGCCGCGTCCCCTGCGGGCACTACCACGCAGCCTCCCGCTTTCATGTCGATCCTGCCGTTGATCTTTGTCTTCGTCATTTTCTACTTCCTCCTCATCCGTCCGCAGCAAAAGAAGGCGAAAGAACATCTCAAACTGGTGGAGTCCCTCAAAACGGGCGACAAGGTCGTCACCAGCGCGGGCATTCATGGCATCATTGCCAACGTGAAGGACAAAACCATCATCGTGAAAGTGGCCGACAACGTGAAACTGGAATTCGACCGCGCCGCCGTGACCGCCGTGGAAAAATCCCCCGAAACCCTCGAGGTGGTCAAATCCTGATCCCGTCCGGTTTCGTCCTTAAGCCTTCGTCCTTTCCCCACCCATGTCTCCCGCACTGACGTTTTTTATCGGGCTGCTGCTTCTCGTTCTGTTTTTTTGGTATTTTGCCACGGAACTGGCGGGGCGCAAACGCTGGCTGGGTCTGGTGCTGTCGGTTCTGCTGGTGGCCTTCTGTCTCGAAGCCGCCCTTCCCCCGGATAAAAAAATCGGTCTCGGCCTCGATCTGCGCGGCGGCACGTCCTTTCTGATCAAGCTGGCGCCGCAGGACGGCGATGCGATCACCCCCGACCTTCTCGACCAGGCCGTCGAGGTGATTCGCAAGCGCGTGGATGCCTACGGCGTGAGCGAACCGGTCATCACCCCGCAGGGCAAGGATCGCATCCTGGTGCAGATTCCCGGACTGGACACCAAGCAAATCGAGGTGACCAAGTCGGAATTGCAGCGTGTGGCCAAGCTGGAGTTTGCCTCCGTCGCGCCGGGCGGGGCCGAGCGCATTGCCCTCATCGAAGCCGGGGAGGACATCATGCCACCGGGATTTGTGGTCAAGACCTACAAGAACAAGATCGAGGATAAGGAAGTGGAGCTCAAAATTCTGGTCAAACGTAAGCCGGAACTCTCCGGCGAGCATGTCCAAGCGGCCCACGCCTATTTCGATCAACAGGGTTATGGCGTTTCGCTTTCGCTGGATTCCGAGGGCGGAAAAATCTTTGGCGACATGACGGCGGCGGCCGCGCCCACCCGCGGACAGATTGCCATCATGCTGGACGGCGAGATTCAGAGCGCCCCCTCGGTCAACAACGGCGCCATCTACGGCGGCAGCGCCCAGATCAGCGGGCACTTCTCCGACAAGGAGGCGCGCGACCTGGCCAGTGCGCTGGAAAATCCCCTGCGCGTTCCCGTCGAGATCGAGGAAACCCGCAGTGTCTCGCCCACACTGGGCACCGACTCGATCCGCAGCGGCGTGCTGGCCGGCGTGAGCGGCCTCATTCTGGTTTTTCTTTTCGTCATCATCTACTATCGTCTGGCTGGCATCGTGGCCTTCGTCGGCCTGCTGGTGAACATCGTCCTTCTCTTCGGACTGATGGCCATGTTCCATTTTGTGCTCACCCTGCCCGGCATCGCCGGTATCATCCTGACCATCGGCATGGCGGTGGATGCCAACGTGCTCATCTACGAGCGCCTGCGCGAGGAACTGGCCGCCGGCAAGTCCCTCTCCACCGCGTTGGAAGCCGCCTACAACAAGGCCTTCAGCGCCATCTTCGACGCCAACGTCACCACGCTCATCACCGCGGCCATCCTCTTCTGGCAGGCCACCGGCTCGGTCAAAGGATTCTCCGTCACTCTCATCCTCGGCATCATTGCCTCGATGTTCTCCGCCTTGCTCGTCACCCGCACGATCTTCCGCTGGTTGATCGACCTCGGTTGGCTCAAGAAGCTCTCCATGCTCGATTTGATCCCCAAGAAAAAATTCGATTTCCTGGGCAAGCGCACCCTTGCGGCGGTGGTCTCGGTGCTTCTGATCGGCGGTTCAGTTGCCGTGGTGGCCTGGCGCGGGGAGAAAAATCTTGGCATTGATTTCCGCGGCGGCGATCTGCTCATCGTCGATTCCACCCGGCCGGTCACTGTGGCCCAGGCGCGTCAGGCCCTGGAGGGTATCGGTCTGGCCGATGCCCAGATTCAATTCGAACGCGAGGGCATGAAGGAAATGCTCTCCTTCCGCGGACCCCAGGGCACCGCGGGGCAAATCCTCACCAAACTGCAGGAAACTTTCCCGGACAGCGGCGTGGTGTCCGTTTCCCAGGAAAATGTGGGACCGCAAATCGGCCGCGAATTTGCCAAGCGGGCCGCCATCGCCCTGGCCCTCGGCATGATTGGCATCCTGATCTACGTCACCATCCGCTTCGAGTTTTCCTTCGCGCTTGGTGCGGTGGTTGCCCTGCTCCACGACGTCATTATTACGGTCGGCATCTTTGCCCTCATCGGCGGCGAGTTGTCGCTGGTTATGGTCGGTGCCATTCTCACCATCGCCGGATATTCAATCAACGACACCATCGTGGTCTTCGACCGCATTCGCGACGGACTCAAACAAGGCGAGCGCGGGTCGACCCAGACCCTGATGAACACGGCCATCAACGAAACCCTGGGCCGCACCATTCTCACCGGCGGCACCACCTTGCTCTCGGTCGGCGCGCTGTATTTCTTCGGCGGCGCCGTGCTGCGGGATTTCTCCTTTGCCATCCTCATCGGCATTGTGATCGGAACCTACTCTTCGATCTTTATTGCCTCGCCGATTGTGCTCTGGTGGTCGAAAGTCCGCGGCAAGAGCATCCGCCGCGAAGTGCTCGAAAGTGAGGCCCTCAACCGGGCCTGAGCCTGGACGTCAACAGATCTGGCCGATGCGGTTTTTCTCGGCGAACTCCGCGGTGTCTGGTCCGATCCATCTTTCGTCAATCGGCTCGGCCGCCAGTTGGTAGCGCGTGTCGGTGGAGATGCGATAGGCCTCCGTCTGGTTATCCAGGCTGGCATGCACCGTGGTCATGCCAAAGGTCAGCAGATCGCCGGCCCGAAATGCAGTGGTCAGCCAGCGCCCGCCGAATTTTTCCCGCAGGGACGCCGGATTCTTGGAAAGAATGGCGCGCTTGTTTTTGTAGGCGTTGCGATTGACGCAATACGTGTCCGCGTCACTCTCCAGATAGCGGTGGATGCGCTCGGATTGCCGATGGGATTTTTCCAGAACCATCAAACCCCCGAGTTCCAGGGAAACGTCCCCATAGGGAATCCAGGCCGTCATCACCTGGCGCGTTCCGCGCCCCATGTACGGAAGATCGCAATGGGGCGACGTGCCTTCTCCAGGACGAACGAGCCGGATCCAAATGTGATCATAGGGGCGAATGGGCCCACCCAACAGGTTCTCGTAGAAGGCCGTGAGCTGATGGGAAAAGACCAGCGAGGGGACCCGGGTGTTTCCCTCCATGATATCCTTCCGCGACCAGGCTCCAGACTCCGGCGATGCCACGGCTGCGTCCACGGGAAAATCCGGATGGAGGGCCCCTTTTTTATTGAGGCGTTGCAGGAATTCCCCGCGCGCACCGAGAATTTCGCCGCGATCAAAAAATCCCGGGAGATAGAGATAGCCATCCTGCGCCAGATTCTCCCGCAGCACGGCGGCGTCACCCCGCGCTTCCCGCGAACTGCGGAGTTCCCCGAAGCATTCCGGCGAAAGATCCAAATCGTGGCCCGAGGAGATCAGGGGAGAACTGGCAGTCATGCAGGGACTCTAGCGGGCCGGCGGGACTTTGGAATGGGGATACTGGACAAAAACTTGTGTTTTTTGGTATCAGGAATAGTGAGCATGACCGAGCGCAAAGCCCCCATCCGCCTCCCCATGCAATTCCGCAGCGCGGACTCCTCGCCGCTCGGCGCGATCACCGTGGCGGGATTCGCCGTGCCGCAAACGGTTTCGCTAGCGCGCCCGCGGGTGCTTGGACAATACGCGTTGGTTTACCTGCTCGACGGAGAGGGTTCTTATCGTGATGCCAATGGCTGGGAGCAGAATCTCACGGCGGGGGATCTGATTCTTGTTTTCCCCGATCTGGAGCACATTTATAATCCCCGGCCCGGCACGGCCTGGGTCACAACCTTTCTGTGTTTCACGGGTCCGATCTTCGATCTTTGGCGCAGCGCGGGGGTTTTGGATTCGCGCCGCCCGGTTCTTCACCGGGAGCCCGTCGATGAGTGGAGCCGCCGGATCGGCGCGGTGCTGGGTCCGTCGCTGCAGATGCGCGCGGCACCGCCCCTGCGCGAAATCGCCCTCTTGCAGGAATTGCTGGCCGCGCTGCTCACGGGGGAGGGGAATGCCGCCGTGGGGGAGGCCGACCGCCGATGGACGCAGCGCGCCTGTGGTCTGATCGAGGCCTCGCTCGATGGGAAATTGGTTTGGGCCGGGGTCGCGCGGCAATTCGGGCTCACGGCCGAGGGCTTTCGCAAGCGTTTTGCGCGGTTGACGGGTCATTCGCCCGCCCGGTATCGCGTTGGACGGTTGATCGATCGGGCCTGCGAGATGATGAGCGAAACCCGCCGGAACGACCGCGAGATCGCGGAACGTCTCGGGTTTTGCGACGAATTTTACTTTTCCCGGCGCTTCAAGGAAATCACCGGGCGGTCACCCCGCGCGTTTCGGCGCAGTCTGGCCCTGCGGTCGGGGGATGAGTGAGAACTCGTAGGCGCGGGGCGGGAGGCCGGTGTGCTTTTTGAACCAGCGGGCAAAATAATTCTGATCCAGAAATCCAAGGGCCTCGCTCACATCGCGAACGCGGCGGTTTGCCCGCAATAGTCGCCGGGCTTTGGCGAGGAGATAAACATCGCGGAACTCCCGCAGGGTTTGTCCGGTGGCGGTTTTGAAAATCCGGTTGAGATAATCCGTTTGATACCCCATGCGTTCCGCCAGTTCGGCAATGGCTGGCCGGGTTGCCTCGTGGCCGTGCAGGAGGCGTTCGAATTGTCGCACGAAGGAGGGGATTTGCCGCGGCAGAGGAGGCAGGATGTCCAGCCCGCGCAGCAGGATGTCGAGAATCTGCAGGGTGACCGCAGCCACTAAGAGGCGGCAACCGGACAGGTTGGGGGCGGGGAGCCTGGTTAATGCGGAAAGCTCCCGCCGGATGTTTCCCGCGTCGGACTGACCCAGCCGTGCGATGGTAAAGCCAGGCTTGACGGAACCGCGCCAGTCCAGATCGAGGACCAGACAAAGGGGACGCCGCCCCGAGGTTTCGCGAAAGCTGTGCACCTGCTTTGGCGGTAAAAAAACCACCGCACCCGGACCGATTTCGTGGCTCTGCTTTTCTGAGAAGAGGGTTCCCCGTCCGCTCAAATAGTAGAGAACCTGTCCGAACGTGTGGGAGTGTTTGTTCAGCATGTCCACTTCAGGCAGGTGGCGATTGAGGCGCAAGCGCCGCAGGTGCAGGCCGGGCAGACGCACGTCCAGTTCCTGGAGAATCAGGGGACGATAATGTTTCACCCGGACAGCTAGACAGTCATAGGGACAGAAATAAAGTCGTTTTTGTGCTAATGTAGTCGCCGCTGTCATAACGGCGTTCCCAAAGGTCTGCTAAGGTTTCCCCATGTCATCCCGCGCCGTTGTCCTTGTCACCGGATCCAGTCGTGGCCTAGGCCGTGGCGTCGCCGAGGCACTGGCCGCCTCCGGGTACAGTGTGGCCATCCACTACGCCAATAATCGAACGGCCGCCGAGGAAACAGCCGAAGCCTGTCGAACGCTCGCTCCCGACAGGGCGCAGGAATTTGCCATCGTCGGCGGCCATATCGGCCTGGCCGCGGATCGCCAGCGGCTCTTCGATCAAACGCTGGAAGCATTCGGCCACCTCGATGCCTTGGTGAACAATGCCGGCATCGCACCCCGGGTCCGCGCCGATATCACCGAGGCCACGGAGGAGATTTTTGACGAGGTCATCGGGGTGAACCTCAAAGGACCCTATTTTCTTTCGCAGCTGGCCGCACGCTACTGGCTGGCCCATCCGGGGGCCTCGCGCCTTTCGACCGGTTACAAGCTCATCTTCGTGACCTCGCTTTCCGCCAACACCGCTTCGATCAATCGTGGCGAGTATTGCATCTCCAAGGCCGCTCTGGCCATGGCCGCACAGCTCTGGGCCGTGCGCCTGGCCACCGAGGGGGTCCAGGTGATGGAACTCCGTCCCGGCATCATGGCCACGGACATGACCTCCGGGGTGAAGGAAAAATACGACAAGCTGCTGGCCGAGGGCATCGTCCCGCAAAAACGCTGGGGGACACCCGCCGATCTGGGCCGCGCCGTCGAGTCCATCCTGGCCGGGCATTTCCCGTTTTCCACCGGAGATGTCATCAACATTGATGGCGGATTCCACCTGCGCCGGCTTTAATTGGTCAGCCGTCATTTGTTTCCATGATTACAATCAACCCATCCCTCCAGCCCACGGACCTCGCCCCCAAGTTGAAGAAACTTTGGGAAGCGTCCGCACCCAAAATCCTTTCCATTGATGCGGCCGAGAAATCCGGTTCGGCCACACCGGTTTTCACCGTGGCGGGAAAATACACCGCCCGCGGCTGGACCGAGTGGACCCAGGGGTTTGTTTACGGCTCCGCCATCCTGCAATACGACGCCACCGGCGACGAAGAATTCCTCCAGCTCGGACGTGCCCGCACCCGCGGGCGCATGGCCCACCACATCACCCACATCGGCGTGCATGATCATGGATTCAACAACGTTTCCACCTACGGAAATCTTCTCCGTCTCATGGTGGAGGGACGCATTCCCGCCAACTCCGGGGAACGGGATTTCTACGAACTCGCCCTCAAATGCACCGGGGCCGTGCAGGCCGCGCGCTGGACCAAGATCGCCGGCGGCGGGGGCTACATTTATTCTTTCAACGGCCCGCACTCGCTCTTCGCCGACACCATCCGCTCCCTGCGGGCGCTCTCCGTTTCCCACGCCCTTGGTCACGTGCTCATGGGCGAGAAGGACCTGAAAATTTCCCTGCTCGAGCGTCTGCTTCAGCACGCCAAGACCACGTCGGACTTCGCGGTTTTTTACGGGGAAGGACGCGATGCCTACGACGAACGCGGGCGCACCGCCCATGAGAGCATCTTTAATCTCAACGACGGAAATTTTCGCTGTCCGAATTCCCAGCAGGGCTACTCGCCTTTCACCACCTGGACGCGCGGGCAGTCCTGGATCATTGCCGGTTATCCTGAGCAACTCGAGTGGATCGAGACGCTGACCGACAGCGAACTCGAACCCTTCGGTGGCCGCGCCGTCGTGGAGGAACTTCTGCTCAAACCGGCCCTTGCCACCTGCGACCACTACATCGCGGAGACCCCGACCGACGGCATTCCCTATTGGGACACCGGCGCCCCCCTGCTGCACAACCTCGGCGAGCACCGCAACAAACCCGCCCAGATCGAAAACGACTTCGAGCCGGTGGACAGCTCGGCCGCCGCCATCGCCGCCCAGGGCCTGCTGCGCCTCGGTCGCTACCTCGATCGCAAGGGCGATAAGCGTGGAGCGAAGTACTGGCAGGCTGGACTGACCGTGGCCGACACGGTTCTGGGCGAACCCTATCTCTCCACCGATCCGAATCATCAGGGCCTCATCCTGCATTCGATTTATCATCGCCCGAACGGCTGGGATTACATTCCCTCAGGCAGCAAAATTCCCCGCGGTGAGTCCTCCATGTGGGGCGACTACCATGCCCGCGAACTCGCGCTTTATCTCCAGCGCATCATCGAAAACA
The DNA here is from genome assembly GCA_945860745.1 of Chthoniobacter flavus. GTDB lineage: Bacteria > Verrucomicrobiota > Verrucomicrobiia > Chthoniobacterales > Terrimicrobiaceae > CAMASH01. The sequence continues at coordinate 38,167 of CAMASH010000012.1, forward strand.
AACCCTACTACACCTTCTTCGGAGGAATCAAATGACCACGTCCCTTTCCATCCTTCCCACCCTTTGCGTGAGGCAATTCCCATGATCATCTCAGACCTCGCAAAAATCGAAGGCCGCCGCTACCCGGCACGCCGCCGCACCCAAAACCTCGCCGGGGGTGTCGCCCCCATCCAAGCGAAAAATTTCAGCCTGGGCAACGTCACCTTGGACCCCAGGGGCGGGCAGGTTCCCTGGCACAATCATGCGCAGGAGGAAGTTTACCTTGTCATCGAAGGCACTGGCGAGATGTGTCTCGGTGAGGAGCGTCAGACCGTCACCAGCGGCCAGATGGTTTTCATCCCGCCCGGCGTCTTTCATCAACTCACCAACATCGGCGACACTCCCTTGCGCATGCTTTACTGCTACGGCCCGGCCGGCGACGTCGCCCATTGGCGCCAGGAACTCGACGGCACCCTGCCCCCCGCCGGAGTCGGCGAAACCCCGCCCCTGCCCGCTGGCGCGCAACCGCAATGCACCAAGAAGCCGGCGAATGACTAATGACCACTGACCAATGACTATCTTATGAAAAAGCACAAAGTCGGCATCATCATGAACGGCGTCACCGGGCGCATGGGCACGAACCAGCATTACATCCGGTCCATCCTCGCCATCCGTAAACAGGGAGGCATCAAAATCAATGACAGTGAGGTCATCTGGCCCGAACCCGTCCTGCTCGGCCGCAACGAGGCCAAGTTGCAGAAACTCGCTGCCATGGATGAGGGCGTCCGGTTCAGCACGGACCTCGAGGCCGAACTCAAGAATAAGGACAACATCATTTATTTCGACGCCCAGACCACCGGCCGCCGCGCGGATGCGGTGAAGAAGGCCATCGCGGCGGGCAAGCATGTCTATTGTGAGAAACCGACGGCCGTTTCGACCGAAAGCGCGCTCGACCTGTATCGCACTGCGACCAAGGCCGGTGTGAAGAACGGCGTCGTGCAGGACAAACTCTGGCTGCCTGGACTTTTGAAAATCCAGCGCCTCAAGGAGCAGGGATTCTTCGGCAAAATCCTCAGCGTTCGCGGCGAGTTCGGCTACTGGGTCTTTGAAGGCCACACCATTCCGGCCCAGCGCCCAAGCTGGAATTACCGCAAGGAAGACGACGGCGGTATCATCGTGGATATGCTCTGCCACTGGCGTTACGTGCTGGATAATCTTTTCGGCGAGGTAAAGTCCCTTTCCTGCCTCGGTGCCACCCACATTCCCGAGCGCGTGGACGAGCAGGGCAAACCCTACCAATGCACGGCGGATGATTCCGCCTATGCCACCTTTGAACTCGCAGGCGGCGTCATCGCCCATTTCAACTCCAGTTGGAACGTGCGGGTGCGCCGCGACGATCTGCTCACCTTGCAGGTGGACGGCACCCATGGCTCCGCCGTGGCCGGACTCCGCGAATGCTGGACCCAACACTACGGCAACACGCCGAAGCCGGTCTGGAATCCCGACATCGCCCAGCCGATCAATTTCTACGAGGGCTGGTCGAAGGTGCCGGAGCAGGAAACGTACGACAACGCGTTCAAGGTGCAATGGGAGCTTTTCCTGCGCCATGTCGTGCTCGACGAACCTTTCCGCTGGAGCCTCTTCGAAGGCGCCCGCGGGGTGCAAATGGCCGAACTCGGCCTGGAAAGCTGGGCCAAACGCGCGTGGCTCGACGTCCCCGCTCTCTCCGCTTAACGTCCCGCCATGTCTCCAGCTTTTGATCCCGCTCTCGCCCAGCGTGTTGAAACCGCCGGAATCGTCGCCGTGCTCGTGGTGGACCGGGTGGAGGACGCCGTTCCGCTGGCCAGGGCCCTGATTGCCGGCGGCGTGAACGTCATGGAACTGACCCTCCGCACGCCCGCCGCCATTGCGGCCCTCAGGGCGATTAAGGCAGGCGTGCCGGAAATGGTCGCGGGCGTCGGCACCATCCTCACGACCGATCAGGTGAAGCAGGTCGTGGAAGCGGGAGCCGCCTTCGGAGTGGCCCCGGGTTTGAATCCCCGCATCGTGACCGCCGCGCGCGAGGCCGGGCTCTCCTTCGCCCCGGGCATCCTCACCCCCAGCGAGATCGAGTCCGCGGGGGAACTCGGCTGCAAGTTGCTGAAGTTTTTCCCGGCGGAACCCTCCGGCGGCCTCGCTTATCTCAAAGCCCTGACGGCGCCTTTCGCCCACCTCGGCTTGCGCTTCCTGCCCCTCGGCGGACTCAATGCCAAAAATATGGCCTCTTACCTGGCCGATCCGATCATCGCCGCGCTTGGCGGTTCCTGGCTCGCGCCACGCGACCTGATCACGGCCGGCGATTGGAATGCCATCACCGCCCTCGCCGCCGAAGCCGTCCAAATCATTAAATCCACCCGTCAAAAATGAAAACCATCGTCACCTTGGGAGAAGTCATGGGCCGGTTCGCACCGGAGGGAGTCCTTCGTTTCCGCCAAGCCGCTCCCGGGCCGCTGCATCTTACCTTTGGCGGGGCGGAGGCCAACGTCGCCGCCGCCCTCGCGCAACTCGGAGCGCCCGCCCGCCTCGTCACCGCCCTGCCCCAACACGCCATCGCGGATTCCTGTGTCGGCGTCTTCGCCGGTCTCGGGGTGGACACCTCCTGCATCCTCCGGACGAAGGAAGGCCGGCTTGGGCTCTACTTCTTCGAGAACGGTGCCAACCAGCGCCCCAGCAATGTCATTTACGATCGCGCGCATTCTTCGGTCAGTCTGACCAAGGCGGCCGACTACGCGTGGGACAGAATTTTCGATGGGGCCTCCTGGCTCCACACCACCGGCATTACTCCCGCGCTCTCGCAGATCGCCGCCGCCGTGGTTCTGCACGCCGTCCAGGCCGCAAAGAAAGCCGGACTCACCGTTTCCTGCGACCTCAACTTCCGCAAAAAATTGTGGAACTGGGAACCCGGCACGGACTCGAAGGCCCTGGCTGGAAAAACCCTGCGCGCCATCCTGCCGTTCGTGGACGTTCTCATCGCCAATGAAGAAGACGCGGCCGATGTGCTCGACATCCACGCCGCGGAAACCGATGTCGCCTCCGGCAAACTCTCGGTGGACCAATACCCCGCCGTCGCCCGCGAAATTGCCAAACAGTTTCCCTCCATTTCCAAAATTGCCATCACCCTGCGCGAAAGCCTCTCGGCCTCGCACAACAACTGGGGTGCCCTGCTTTACGACGTGGGCGCAAACACCGTCGCGTTCGCGCCGCTGCGGGACGGTCACTACGAGGCCTACCAGATCAAAAACATCGTGGACCGCGTCGGTGGCGGCGACTCCTTCGGCGCCGGCCTGATCTTCGCCCTCAACACCCCGGAATTGAGCGCCCCCGAGACAGCCATCGCTTTCGCCGTGGCTGCGTCCTGCCTCTGCCACTCCGTCGTGGGCGACATCAATTATGCGTCGCGGGCCGAAGTGGAGTCCCTCATGATGGGCAGCGGCTCCGGCCGCGTCGTGCGGTAGGATTGCCAGATGGTAGGGAGCGTTGTCACTAACGCTCCGGCTTTTTTCCGATCAGAAAAGCAACGGAGGGTTGGGGACAACCCTCCCAACCGGTCTTTTTCCGACCAAATTCTACGGCAAAGAAAACTTGCTGGTAAACGCCACCACTTCGCGGCGGATGGCGGCCAGTTTGGCTTCGTCTGCGCGGGCTTCGAGTGCGGCGTGAATATAGTCCGCGACTTGCATGAAGTCCTCTTCCTTAAGTCCGCGCGTGGTCATGGCCGGGGTGCCGATGCGGATGCCGCCGGTCTTGGTAATCGGTTCGGTGTCGTAGGGAATGGCATTCTTGTTTACCGTGATGGCGGCCAGATCAAGAACATGGGACGCCTCGCTCCCGTTCAGTCCGCGGCCCCGGAGATCGACCAGCATGAGATGGTTGTCGGTGCCGCCGGACACGATGCGGTAGCCGAGCATGGCCAGGCGGGCGGCCAGCGATTTGGCGTTGCTGACGATCTGGCGGGCGTATTGTTTGAACGAGGGCTGCAGGGCCTCGTGCAGGCAGATCGCTTTCGCGGCAATGACGTGCATAAGCGGTCCACCCTGAATGCCCGGAAAGGCCTGGGCGTCGATTTTTTTGGCGAACTCCTCCTTGCACAAAATCAGTCCGCCCCGTGGCCCGCGCAGGCTTTTATGCGTGGTGGTGGTGACGAAATGGGCGTGCGGGATGGGACTCGGATGGGCGCCGCCCGCGACCAGTCCGGCGATATGGGCCATGTCCACGAACAGGTAGGCCCCGACGGAATCCGCGATCTCGCGCATGCGCGGAAAATCAATCGTGCGCGAATAGGCGGAGGCGCCGGCCGTGATCATCTTGGGTTTCACTTCGGCGGCGAGAGCGGCCAGGGCGTCGTAGTTGATGGTCTCTGTTTCGCGCTCCACCCCGTAGTGATGAACCTCGTACAATTTTCCGGAAAAATTCGCCTTGTGACCATGGGTCAGGTGTCCGCCGTGGGCCAGGTCCATGGTGAGGATGCGATCGCCGGGCGTGAGAACGCTGAAATAGACCGCCATGTTGGCCTGGCTGCCGCTGTGGGCCTGAACGTTGGCGTGTTCGGCGCCGAAGAGTTTTTTCGCCCGTTCGATGGCCAGGGTTTCGACGATATCGACAAACTCGCATCCGCCATACCAGCGCCGTCCGGGATAGCCCTCGGCGTATTTGTTGGTCAGACAGGACCCCTGCGCCTCCATCACGGCCTGGCTGGTGTAGTTCTCGCTGGCGATCAGTTCGACGTTTTCAAACTGGCGGAGGCGTTCCCGGCGGATGGCGTCGGCGATTTCGGGATCAGTCGCATCGAGGGCGGTTTTGGCGGCGTTGGGTGAGGTGGTGGTGGTCATGGTCGGTTTTTCGATGAATTTCAGGACGGCGGGCAACGCTTTTTTGAGCATGTCCCGGCAACGTTCGTAGGTTTCGCGGCCCAGGCCGATGGGATCGGGAACATCGGGCGAGCCGTTTTCAAATTCGCGCAACAAGCGGGTTTTTCCAGCGGCTTCTGGAAAAAATAATTCCAGCAACCGCTGGTGGTCGCGGGTCATGACGAAGATATGCGTCGCGTTCTGCACCAGTTCCTCCGAGACGGGCTGGCTGCGAAAGGTGGAGAGATTGATGCCCTCGCGGGCCAGGGCCTCGACCGCTTCGCGACTGGCCGGAAGGCCGCGTCCCGCGCTCACGCCCGCCGATTTCACGACGAGGTCGCTCCGTTTGCCGACGAGCTTTTTAAAAAGCCCCTCAGCCATCGGGCTGCGGCAGACATTGCCGGTGCAGACAAAGAGAACGTGTTTCATGCGCAATCGAAGGTTATAAAATGGAGGCGACGGGCATCCAAGTCAATCGCCCCGCGTTGTGAATAACCTTGTGGGCGCCGGCACCCGCCGGTAAGAAGCAGGCCCCCTATGAGCGACGGTCCCGGCGAGTGGAGCTTTCTGCAAAGCGCGTGGCACTTCGCCCACGTGCTGACCGGCTGCCATGACGGGGCGGCCCGGGTTTTTCAGGATTCGCTGGAGGAACTGAGCCGTCACCCCGACGCGGACGAACCCGATCGGGCCCGGCCGCTGCTTTTCGGCATTGCCCGCAAACGCAGTCTGAGGTTTTCCGCCCGCTGCGAACTCCCCGATTCCCTCGCGCCCCTGCATCGCGAACTCGAACCCGGCCGCAGTGCCCGGGTGTTGCTGGCGCTCGACGTTTTACCCCGCGAAGGTCTTGAGCATATGCTCGGGGTGGATTCGCGCACCGTGGCGGATGCCGCCAAACAAACTGATGCGGCCGTGGCGAAGGCCATCCGCTCGCTGCCGCTCAGCGATGCCGCGCGGACGCAAATCCGGGAGGGGGCCGACGCCCTGGCGGCCAAACACGAGGGCTCGCACCTCTCCGTCCGCAACCCGGCCACTCTCGCGGTCGGTTTCGGATTTCTCCTGCTCGTGGCCGTGCTGGCCTGGTATTTCCTCGGTCAGGCCGGGATTTTTCCCGACGAGGCGATCAAAATCGCCACGGCCGGGGCCAAGGCGAGCCCCGACCGGTTCGACCTCGTCGAGGAGGAAGCCGGGGCACTGCAGGATTGGTTCATGTTGAAAGGATTCGACCGCTTTCGCGTGCCGCCGGGTTTTGAAAAATTCGATGTGGTCGGGGTGCGGATTTTCAAGTTTGAGAACGAGCCCGTCGCGCAGGCCGCCGTGCCGGAGAACACGATGTATTTCTTTTCCTTCGCCGCCCAGCCGCTCGGCATCAGCGTGACCCCGGAAAAATCCTGGCGCATCACCGAGGCCGACCGCTCCGTTCTGGCCATCCGCGAGGAGAACGGCATTTGTTTTCTCATCGCCTTCCGCGGCACGAAGCAGGACATGATCCGTGTGCTCGAAGGGGCCGGCGTCAAACTCTGAATTGAACGAAAATTCCCGGCCCGCGAAACACGCGAAATGACGCGAAAGGGGGGAGGCGAAGAATAGCGGGTTTATCCCCTCTGGTTTCGCGTTCTTTCGCGTGTTTCGCGGGCCTTCTTCCGCATAATGACGGTCGGGTCCTGGGCTTAAAGCCGCTTCGTCGTCACCAGCCAGTCCCAAGGAAAAGGGGCCTGCATCCAATCCGGCGGGGACTCGAATTCGGTCTCCCAGCCGTATTCCACCTTGTCGAATTGCAGGGGAGCGAATCCGCCGCGGCGGAAAAAAACCGCCGCCTCCTCGCGAAGAAAGTGCTTGGTCGGAACGCCGTCGATGGGGACGAGTCCGTCGGCCAATCGGCGGCCCGCTTTGGCCGCGGGAGCAATCGAAGCGCGGCTGGCCTCAGCCGGAGACAAGCCGTCTTGCCGATGCCATTCCATCAGACGGTGATGGGCCAGCAAAGCCGACTCCACCGAGGGAATGAGAAAAATCGCGTGCCCGCCGCGCTCGACCATGCGGGCCACCGATCGCAAGACGGCCTCGCGGATGGCGGTGTCTGCCATGATCAGGACGTTGGCACAGAGGGCGAAACGAACGGGAAAAACCGTGGCGGACGGCGAGGCGAAGTTGCGTTTGAAGTAGCGGATATTCTCGAAGCGGCCCGCTGCGGTTCGGGCCTGTTTGAGGAGTTCTCCGGAGAGGTCATAGGCATCCACGCGGGCGAAGCGGGGAGCGAGAAAGGGCAGGTATTTTCCCACACCGCAGCCCGCGTCGGCGGCCGGAGCGGAGCGATCGGCGAATGTCTCCAAGCGCCGGACCAAAACGCCGGTTCTGTCGCTGGTGAATGAATCAAAGATCTCGCCGTCGTAATCCGAGGCCACCCGATCCCAATAGCGTTGGTCCATCTCCGGCAGAGTAGCGGGCGGACCCGTGGAAACAAGGGGGCTTCTTCCCCCGGAGCGCACGCGTCCCCGCGTGCGCTCCGGAAGGAAGCGCCGTGCGCACCCTTCCGTCTTGCCATTCCCTCGGGTGGCATTTTGATGAAACCGATGAAAAAACTGGCATTTCTTTTTTTGCTGACCGGATTTCTGCCCGGATTTCTTTTGGCCCAGGATCAACCGCAACCCACCGGTTGGGAAACGCCGCCGCCTTCGCCGGCGCAGCCGGGAGACGATACGGATCTGGGCTTGATCACCCCCGCCCCGGCCCAGCCGGCTCCCCCTGGGGCGGTCGCGGCCATGAGGGCCATTGATCCGAAATACACCGGGGGGATGGTGGTGGTGACCGCCAGCGGCGGAACGCCCCAGCCCCGGCAATGGACCATCATCGCGCGGGACACCGACGATCTTGGTGTCCTGCACAAAATCACCGTGGCTGACGGCCAGGTCATCGCCGACGCCCAATCACTCAACGCGTACGAATCCTTCCGCCAGGACGTGAATATCGATTCCGAACAGGTGCAGGTGGACTCCGGAGATGCGGTTTCCCTCGCTGAGCCGATCGCCGCGGCGAATCAGAAAATCATCGGCCATGTCGATTATGCTCTCACCATCCGGGGAAAAGACGCGGCCCCGATCTGGACGCTGAATTGTTTCGACATCAATGGCGTTTACTTCGGCAAAGTCATCCTGCTGGCCAACACCGGAGCGGTGCTCGAAACGCCGGGCATGCGCAACGCGCCGGCGGCTAATTGACCACGTTCTGCGGCGATCCGGCCAGAAACGCCCGCGCGTTTTCCGTCACGATGCGCATCAGCCGGGTGCGGGATTCCACGCTGGCCCAGGCCATGTGCGGGGTGATGACCGCGTTGGGCGCGGAGAGCAGCGGATTGCCGGCGGTGGGCGGCTCGACGCTCAAGACATCGCCGCCGTAACCGGCGATCACGCCGTTTTTCAAAGCTTCCGCCAGCGCGGCTTCGTCGATGAGCGCGCCGCGTCCCGTGTTGATGAGATAAAGAGAGGATTTCATTTTCGCCAGGTTCTCGCGGTTGATGAACTCCTTGGTTTCCTCCGTGAGCGGACAATGCAGGCTGATGACGTCGGACTCCCGGAAAAGCCGTTCGAGTGAAACCCATTCAACTGGCGCATCAAAGGGTTTCTGCGTGCGGGAATGCACCATCAGACGCATGCCCATGGCCGCGCCGATGCGGGCCGTGGCCTGGCCGATCGCGCCGAAGCCAACCACGCCCAGCGTCTTGCCCGCCATCTCGAAAAACGGGGCGATGGTGAAACAGAAGTCCCGGCAACGTTGCCATTCCCCGTTACGCACCGCCTCGGCCGTGGCTCCTGTCCTTCCCGCGAGTTCCAGCAGCAGGGCAAAGACATGCTGCGCCACCGAGGTCGCGCCGTAGCCGCGTGCGTTCGTCACCGGAATGCCCCGCGCCCGGGCCGCGGCCAGATCGACCACATTCACCCCGGTCGCCATCACGCCGATGTATTCGAGCTTGGGCAACGCCGCGATGTGATCGGCGCTGAGGACGGTTTTGTTGGTCAGCAGGATTTCCGCATCCGTGCTGCGGGCCATGACCTCATCGGGCGGGGTATGGGGATGGAGGGTCAGTTGGCCCAACGCCGCCAGCGCGTCCCAATCGGGATGAAACGGCGAATGTTCGCCGACGTGCAGCGGGCTGAGGGTGTGGGCGTCGAGCGCGACGATGGTTTTCATGAGGGCAGGGCGGACACGATGATTCTGTCCGCGCCTAAAGGCAAGGGCTTCGGCAGGTGACCCCGCCGCCGGTTTGTGCGATAAGTCCTTTATGAAGCGGAACGACGCGGCCGGTGCGGTCGCAAAATTAAAACGCAGACTGGGCCGTGATGTCGTGGTCACGGACCCCGCCCGGCTGGCCGAACTGAGTGGCGACAAATGGTTCGCCCATCACCTGCCCGACCTGGCCGTGTTTCCGGAGAATGCCGCCGGGGTTTCCGCAGTCATGAAAATCGCGGCGGAACACCGCCTCTCCGTGACCACGCGCGGCGCGGGCTACGGCTACGTGGGCGGCTGCGTGCCCATGCAAGGCGGCATCGTGCTCGCGATGGAACGCATGAACCGGATCAAGGAAATCCACTCCGGCGATTTCGTCGCCGTGGTGGAACCCGGCGTCATCACCGGCGAACTCCAGGCCGCCGCCCGCCAAAGAAATCTCTTCTACCCGCCCGACCCCGCCAGCCTGAAAAACTGCAGCATCGGCGGCAACATCGCCACCAATGCCGGTGGTCCGCGCTGCCTCAAGTATGGCGTCACCCGCCACTATGTCCTCGGGCTCGAAGTCGTGCTGGCCAATGGCGACATCGTGCGCTGCGGCGGACGGACCCATAAAAACAAAACCGGTTTCGATCTGGTCGGTCTCTTCACCGGCTCCGAGGGTCTGCTCGGGGTGGTGACCGAGGCCACTCTGCGCCTGCTGCCCCTGCCGCCGGCCCGGGCCGCGTTGTCGGCCGGTTTTCGCACCATGCGCGACGCGACCAAGGCGATTCGTGCGGTCTTCGCCGCCGGATTCCTGCCCGCTGCCGTGGAGGTGGCCGATCGTTTCACCCTCGACGCCGCGCGGCAATTCAAACCCGGCGCGAAATTCCCGCCCGGACACGCCCACCTCCTCATTGAACTCGACGGCCAGACCGCCAGCGTCCGCAGCGAGATCCGCGCCCTGGCCGCGCTTTTACGCAGTCAAAAAGCCACCACCGTGGCGACCGCCACCACTGCCGCGGCCTGCGAAAAATTGTGGGATTTACGCCGCGCCTTTTCGGAGTCGCTCAAGGCCACGGGCTTGAAAAAGCTCAATGAGGACATCGTCGTCCCGCGCGGCAAGCTGGTCGAACTGATGGAGTTTGCGCAGGGGCTGCAAAAACGCAGCGGCTTTCCCATCGCCTGCTTCGGCCATGCGGGCGACGGCAATATCCACGTCAACATCATGGTCGGCGACTACGATGCGCCCGGCATCCGGCCGCGGGCGGACGCTGCCCTGGACGAGCTCTTCGCCCGGATTGTGGCCTGGGGGGGGGCCATCACTGGAGAACACGGCATCGGCCTGGCCAAGATGCCCTGGTGGACGATCGCGCTCTCCCCCGAAAACCGCGCCCTGCACCGCACAATCAAGCAGGCGTTGGATCCGCAGGATTTGCTGAATCCGGGTAAATTTGTCTGACGGCAACGGCGTCACCGACGGGTGTGATTTTTCCCTCGGGGGAGTCCCGAGGCCGGGACACATCTCCTTCGGGGACTTCACGTGAGGGTTTCCGATTCCGCAATTTCGTGGTTTGACCTTCGGGTCTCGCGGGCGTGAACTAGGAACATGAGCATCGCTTTCAAAGAATGGGCTGTCATTTGCGAGGCTTTGGGCGCCGGGCTGCAAAGCGTGATCATTCGCAAGGGCGGCCTGGCTGAGGGCCGGGCGGGATTTTCTTTCCAGCACGAGGAGTTCGTTTTGTTTCCGACGTGGTTCCACGAGCAGTTGGGTAAAACCACCCTGCCCCCGGAAACCACCGTGCCGGAGGAACCGGGCGACGAACTGGAAATCCGCTACACCGCCACGGTGGAATGGCACGGTTTGCTGACCGATCACGAGAAGGTGGCCTGCCTGCGGGAATTCCACGTGCTGCATGACAGCGTGGTGGAAGAGCGCTTTCACTATGACGGGGACGATGGGGTTTACGTTGCTTTTGTACGGGTTTACCGGCTCGACCCGCCGCTGCGGCTCAAGAATGAGAAAAAATACCGTGGCTGTCGTTCGTGGGTGGAGCTTCCGGAAATCGAGGAAACCGCGCTGGTTTCCGTGCTCAGCGACGAGGAGCACCTCCGCCGCAAAACGCTGCTGGCGCAACTGCTAGGGTGGTAAGGATGTTTCTTCTTGCGACGGAGCGTTGAGGACAACGCTCCCTACCAGCCAAAATGGTAGGGCGGATTGTCCTCAATCCGCCGTAGCTTTTCTCACGCCACCGCCAGCTCAATGCTTTGCTGGCCGGGGTTAATCTCGAACAAAACCGGCACGTCGCTGCATTCGTGCAAGATCTGCCTGTTGGTCTGCGTGGCGAATGTTTGCTCATCCGTCAGATTGTTGAGCACCAGCCCCGCGCATTCCAAACCCCGCGCCCGGATACTCTCGATGGTGAGCAGAGTGTGATTGAGGCAGCCCAGACGGTTGGCCGCCACGATGAGCACAGGCAGCCCGATGAGCGTGGCGAGATCGGCCACGGTCTTTTCTGCCGTGATGGGCACGAGCCAGCCGCCCGCGCCTTCCACCAGCCAGGACCGGCGCTGCGGACGCAGGCGCTGGAACCAGGCGGCCAGCCCATCCAGGTCCACCTCGCGCCTGGCTTCGCGGGCGGCCAGGAGCGGGGCGACGGGAAGATCGAAAAAGACCGGATTGATTTCGTCCGGCGTCAGTTCCCCGTCCGCCGCGGCGCGCAGGATGTGAACGTCCTCGCGGGGTCCGCAGCAGATCGGCTTCAGAGCGGCGGTGTCCAGACCCGCCTTGCGCAGGGCGCGGGTGAGGAGGGCGGTGAAAAATGTTTTGCCCACACCGGTATCCGTGCCGGTGATGAAGTAGTTCACGGCTTCTTGTGGTGGGCCTCGGCCGCTTCGAGGAAGACGCGCTCAAGGGTCAGCTCGGGCTTGCGGGCGGCGAGGAATTTCGCGCCGGACGCGGCGGCGAGTTCGGCAATCTTGGCGGCGAGTTCCGGCGGGGCATTTTCGACCAGGTATTCGGTCTGGCCCTCGATGGTGACGAGTTCCTCCAGGCGGCCTTCGCGCATCATGACTCCGCGGGCCATGATGCCCACACGGTCGCAGACTTCCTGGACCTGTTCGAGCAGATGGGAGGTGAGCAGCACGGTCTTGCCGCGCTTTTTCAACTCGAGAATCAGGTCGCGGATCTGCCGCGAGCCCAGCGGATCGACTCCCGCCGTGGGTTCGTCGAGGACGAGGAGCCGGGGGTCCTGGATGAGAGCCTGGGCCAGGCCGATGCGCTGCAACATGCCTTTGGAATATCCGCCGACGCGACGATGGCGGGCATCCTCCATGCTGACGAGGGCGAGGAGTTCCGAAATGCGGGCATCAAGGACCTTGCCGCTCAGGCCGCAGATTTTTCCGTAGAAGCGCAGGGTCTCCTCGGCCGTGAGGTATTTGTAAAAATACGGATTCTCGGGCAGGAAACCGACCTCGCGATGGCTGCGGTAGTCGCGGCTGTCCTCGCCAAAGATTTTCGTTTCTCCGTGGGTGGCGGTGACGAGGCCGAGAAGAATTTTGAGGGTCGTGCTTTTGCCGGAGCCGTTCGGACCCAGGAGGCCATAGACCTGGCCTTCCGGCACTTCGAGATTAAGGTCCTTCACGGCGACGACCTTCTGCCGCCGCAGGGGAATCGGATACAGCTTCGTTAGGCCGGTGATGGAGACTGCCGGGGTGCTCATGGAGTGATCTGAAAGCCCCGGGGCGGGGCGTTGGTGTCGATCTCATCAATGTGCTCGGCGGTGATGTGTCCGGCAAGCGCGCTTTCGCGGATTTCCTCGAGAAAGCCCGCGACCTCCGCGCGGTCACCGCTCACCTGGAGCTCCACCCTTCCGTCCGGCAGATTGCGCACGGAACCGGTGACGTCGAAACCCTGGGCGATGCGTTTGGCCGTCCAGCGGAAGCCCACGCCCTGCACCCGGCCTTCGTAAAAAACCTGGGTCGTCTTCATTGCGGGGCGTCCGCGCTCTGACGAGCGCGGCTACGCACGCTTCGTAGCCGCCTTCGTAAGAAGGTGGTTGATGGTTTACTCCCGGATCTGCCCATCGCCGCGAAGGAGATATTTGTAGGTGGTCAGTTCCTCCAACCCCATCGGACCGCGGGCGTGGAGCTTGTCGGTGCTGATGCCGATCTCCGCGCCGAAGCCGAATTCCCCGCCATCGGTGAAGCGGGTCGAGGCGTTCCAATACACCGTGGCGGAATCGACCTCGTGGAGAAACTGCTCCGCCGTTGTTGCATTGCCCGTGACAATGGCATCGCTGTGATGCGAACCGTATTTTTCCAGGTGTTCGACGGCGTCCCCGAGGCTGTCCACCACCCGCAGGGACATGACGAGGTCGAGATATTCGGTGGACCAGTCGGCTTCCTGCGCGGCGCGCAGGGGTTCGTAGTTGAGGGTTGAGAGTTGAGAGAAAGACGTCTCGTCGGCGTGGATTGCGATCTTGTTTTCGCGAAAAACCGGCGCGGCTTTTTTCAGGAAATTTTTCGCGATATCCCGGTGGAGCAACAGCGTTTCCATGGCGTTGCAAACCCCGGGCCGCTGGCACTTGGCGTTGACCGCGATGCGGAGCGCCATGTCGAGATCGGCCTCGCGGTCCACGTAGACATGACAAACCCCATGGTAGTGTTTGATCACCGGCATGCGGGCGTGAGTGACCACGGTCTCGATGAGCGAATGGCCGCCGCGCGGCACGATGAGATCGATGAATTTGTCCATCTGCGCCATGTGACGAACCGCCTCGCGGTCCTTGGTCGGGATGAGTTGGACGGAGTTTTCCGGCAGTCCGCAGGCGGAACCGCCGGCCTGGAGGGCTTCGGCGATGGCGATGTTCGAGTGCAGCGACTCGGAACCGCCCCGCAGAATGACGGCGTTGCCGGTCTTGATGCACAGGATGGCGGCGTCGCTGGTCACGTTCGGGCGCGATTCGTAAATGATGCCGATCACACCAATCGGCGTGCGGATTTTGGAAATCCTGATGCCGTTCGGGCGGGTCCATTCCGTGATGATGTGTCCGACCGGATCTTCCAGTCCGGCCACCTGGCGGATCCCGTCGGCCATGTCCGCGATGCGTTTTTCGCTGAGACGCAGACGGTCAATGGCGGCCTTGTTCAAACCATGTTCCTCCGCGCCGGCGACATCCCGGGCGTTGGCCTCCAGCAAAATCGCGCTGCGGGCCACAAGGGAACCGGCCATGCCGAGCAGGGCGGCGTTCTTTTTCCCGGTGGAGAGAACCGCGAGGGCCCGGGCGGCCTGACGGGCCTGACGGCCGATCTGGTGGATTTGTTCTTCGAGACTCATGCAGGGAAAGGGACGGGAACATAGTCAAACCCGAGCGCTTCCGCCACGGCTTTGCACGTCACCGTGCCGTCATAAATATTCACCCCGCCCAGCAGTCCGTGCTGGCGGTGGATGCCCTCGGCCAGGCCGAAGTCGGCCAGGGTCTCGATGTAGCGATAGGTGACATTGGTCAGCGCCTGGGTGGCGGTGCGGGCGTAGGCACCGGGCATGTTGGCCACGCAGTAATGAATGACGCCCTCCTCCACAAACGTGGGATCGTGGTGCGTGGTCGGCCGCGAGGTTTCCGCGCAGCCGCCCTGATCAATGGCGATATCCACCAGCACGCTGCCGGGTTTCATCTTCCGCAGCATGTCGCGCGAGATGAGCTTGGGAGCCTTCGCCCCGGGAACCAGGACCGCGCCAATGAGCAGATCCACCGTGGGCAGCAGATCGACCAGGCTGGCCTCGCTGGAAAACAGCGTGTGCGCATTGTGCATGGTGATGTCGAGAAAACGCATCCGCTCCAGATCCACTTCGAGAATGGTCACATCCGCGCCCAGTCCTGTGGCCATGCGGGCGGCATTGACCCCGCTCGTGCCGCCGCCAATCACGACGACGCGACCGGGCAGAACGCCAGGCACCCCGCCCAGCAACACCCCGCTGCCGCCATTGTGCTTGGCCAGACAGTAACCTCCCACCAGCACGGACATGCGGCCGGCGATTTCGCTCATGGGTTCGAGCAGGGGCAGGCGGCGGTTCACTTCCACCGTTTCGTAGGCAATGCAGGTCGCCCCGGTGGCCAGGAGCGCATCGGTCAACGGCTTGTTGGCCGCCAAATGGAGGTAAGTGAAAAGGATCTGGCCCTTGCGCAGGAGTCCGTATTCCGAGGCCAGCGGTTCCTTGACCTTGACGATCAGGTCGGCACGGGCAAAGACCTCCTCGTGGGTGGCAATGATCTCCGCTCCGGCGGCGAGGTAGGCCTCATCGAGAAAACCGATGCCGGCCCCCGCGTTCTTTTCCACGAGCACCTGGTGGCCGCGTTTGATGAGTTGATAGGCCGCTGCGGGCAGGAGCGCGACGCGGAATTCCTGCTCTTTGATTTCTTTGGGGACGCCGATGATCACCCTCCACCTATCGCCCTCCCCGGGCCGTCAAACAAGCCCGTTTGAATCCGCCAGCCGCAAAAAATGCCCTCCCCTCCGCGGGGCCGGATGGACAAACCCGCCGGTTTATGGAATATCCTCCGGAGGAATGGTTCTTTTCTTCCATGCCAGAACGCTGCTCATTTTGGCAGCCGCCCTCGCCCTCATGCGCACGCCGGGGCATGCCCAGGAAAAGGTCGAAAAAGAATTCCAGATGGAATCCGACGAATACGTTCGCGACGAGCTCGGGGTGAATGACATCACCGCCCCCTCCATCGCGCAAATCCTGAAGGATTTCGGAGCGTTTCAACCGTTCCAACTCGACCTCATCGCCGCCAACCCGCGCGATGCCGTCTATGACAACCGCCTGCAAACTTCCCTGCACTTCGGCTCCCTCGTGGCCGACGGATTTATCCTCACCATCGCCGAGCGTCCGCAGGACATTCAGGACGTCGGACGCGCCCTCATCCGTCAGTCGCACGCGCTGGGCGTGGGGGACCGGTTGACCCGCCGCAGCAAAAGCCTCTTCGAAGCCAGCGACAAGGGCGACTGGCAGGGCATGCGCGAGGAACTGATCAAAACCCAGGCCGACGTGGAAAAATCCATGCTCGATCTGCACGACGAACAAATGGCCCACATGATCAGCCTCGGCGGATGGCTGCGCGGATTTCAACTCGCGGCCAACAGTTGCGCGCTGAAATACTCCGCCGAGCGCGCCGCCATCCTCGGACGCGCCGGGATCATGGACTACTACCTCGACCGCCTCCAGACCCTCCATCCGCGCCTGAAAAAAACCGAATTCGTTTCCACCCTCACCGCCAAACTGAAGGATCTGCTCACCCTCACCACCTCCACGGCGGGCCAACCCAGCGAGGCTGATGTGAAAAAAATGCGCGACCTGGCCAACGAGATCGAGGCCGTCGCGCTCGGTCCGGTGGATAGCGACGGCAAGATCCTCCAGCCCTCCACGCCCTGAGCCCTTTGTCCCGACGCAGGTTGGCCGCAAAAGACCGCAAAGAAAGGTGATCAGAAAAAACGTTTCCTCTTTGTGTTCTCGGCGCTCTTTCGTGGCTGATTCCTCCCCTGATTTACTATGAATTCCGACACCGCCTTCATCCACGACTTCCCACGAATCTCCGACGACTATTTCGCCGAAACCCATGAACGGTTTCCCCACCACGCCAGCGCCCTTGGCCTGGAAAAATTCAACGCCCGCCTCGGAGCCAACGATCCGGCCACCCACCGCGCCCAGATCCGCCTGGCCGAACGTGCCCTCGCCGCCGTCGAAAGCCTGCCCGAGGCCGCCTTCGCCGGTGACAACTGGCTCGACCGCCGCACCTTCCTCGCCATGCTCCGCACCGAATTGCTCGATTCGCGCGATCTCCAACGCTGGCGCACCAATCCGCAGGGCCACAGCGACACCGCCGTCGGCTCCATCTTCGACCTCGTCGTTCGCCATGCCACCCATCTCGCCAGAGTCCTCCCCGCCATCGAAGCCCGCCTGGCCGCCCTGCCGGACTTCCTGGCCGCCGGGGCGGAATGCGTCAGCCGTCCTGTGCCGCTGTGGACCAAACTTGCGCGCCAATCCTGCGAAGGGGCCGCCGGATTTCTCGGCGAGATCGAACCCGAACTCCTCAAGCACGCGGCTTCTTCCGCCCGCTTGAAACGCCTCATTGCCGCCGCCACCCGCGCCTTCGGCGACTACGCCAATGCCGTGTCCCGCAAACGTCCGGGACCCGAACGCGGCTACGGCATCGGCCGGGCCAATTTCGAATTTCTCATGCGCGAACGCCTCGGCTTCGATTACTCGCTGCCCGAAGCCGCCGCCAATGGCCGCCGACTCGTCACCCGCATGGAGCACCTGCTGGAACGCGAAGCCGCCCGCCACGGCAAAAAATCCGCCCGCGCCGTCCTCGACGAAGCCGCCCGGGCCTGGACCCCCGCGCGTCCGCTGATTGACGAATACCGCCGTGTCACCTTCGCCCTCAAAAAGCAACTTGCCGCCCTCGGCCTCGTCACCCTGCCCCGCCACGAAAAGCTGGAAGTCCTGCCCGCGCCGCCGTTCCTCCGCCACCAATTTCCCACCGCCGCCTACCAGGGGCCCCAGCCCTTCTCCAAAAAGACCGAGGGCATCTTCTGGGTCAACGACCTCAGTCTCACCCGGACCGATCCCGCGAAAAAACGGGCCGAGATCCACCAGCATTTCGGCCTCGCGCTCACCAGTGCCCACGAGGCCTATCCCGGCCATCACCTCCAGTTTGCCATCCAAAACCGGCATCCCAGCAAACTCCGCCGCCTGGCCGGCCACTCCATTTACTACGAAGGCTGGACCATGTGGTGCGAACAAATGGCCGTGGATCACCGCTTGGTGGAGAATCCATTGGCCCGGCTGCAGCAAATCCACGACGCCCTCTGGCGCGCCCACCGCATCGTGATTGATTGCGGCCTGCACGGCGGCTCGCTCAGTCACGATGGCGCCTGCAAAGTCCTCATGCGCGGCGTGCAATTCACCAAAGCCCGCGCCGCCGGCGACGTGAACTGGTACACCAGCTCTCCCACCGTTCCCATGAGCTACCTCCTCGGACGCCTCGAAGTCGAAAAACTCCACCGCCGCTTTGTCCTCCGGGAAAAATGGCCGCTGAAAAAATTCAACGACTGGATGCTGAGCCACGGCGCCATTCCGTGGTCATGGATCGTGCAGGCTCACGATGCGCGGTAGCAGCGTTCCCGGGACGCGCCCGGAAAAAGAGGAATTGCTGCAGAAATCCCTCGCCGCCCAAAACGGAAAGCTAGGCGACCCTCAATCACGAGGCTTTTGTCGCGGGACTGAAAAACATGCCCGCGCTCACCGGGAAAGGCATTGAAGCAAATGCCAAAGGTTCCTTGCCGCCAGCCCATGCCGTCCCCCAGGTTGGGTTGCGGCGTTTCGAGTGCCAGGTGGCAGGGGTTGCCCATAAGGAGCGGTAAAGAAATAAAGGTGGCAAGATGACGCCGGAGTCCTGGCCTCTGGCCAGGTGCGACGAAGAAGCATAGCCCAAGCACTTTGTGACTGAGACTCGACGAAGGAGAGGGCCAGGGTGCACGGGGGATAACCAACGCAGCCAGAGGCCAAAAGAACAAGCGGGGTTACGGCCTTTATTTGTTTCCAGCGACGAAGGACGCAGGCCCGGAGCCGCCATCCGCATTTGGCGCATGCTTCGAAGAGCGTTTTCTCAAAGGCCACCCCGGCGCCGTCCTCAAAGATCGGCTTTCGGTAAGTCCCCCGACTGATCCCGTGATAAATCGCCCCGGCAAACTCCAAACGCGGTTTGCTCGCCATGACAACAGTTCAGCCGGGAGCGGCGCGCGTGCCGCGATGTCTATTCCAGGGCTGACCCGAATGGCACGAACTTCAGGGCGTTTCGGGATGCCGCCCTTGCAGGGCATATCGTTGTTTTTCCTCGAGATCCCTGGGTAGCTCCGCAACCCAGGGCTAGGGGATTGAGCCCCGTTGGGGCTTAAGTTCAGACATCCTGATCTCGTCCTGACGGGATTGCGGCGATCGGAAAGTAACTTGGCGTATTTTTTCTAATTTG
>CAMASH010000013.1 GCA_945860745.1 Chthoniobacter flavus
CAGAGCATGCTTTCGATAAAATCACAATAGCTCTCCTCGCCGAAGAGAGCGCCCGAGATATTGATGGAAACAGACAGATCCGGATTGAGGGCCAAAGCCTCGAACGACTTCGTTATGACAAAACGATCCAGCTTGGTGGACTGCCCGAAACGGCGCACCGCGGACAGAAAAACCGAGGGATTGACCGGAAGTTTGAGGCGCGGGTCCACGTAGCGGAGCAGAACTTCCTGATAGATGATTTCCCGCCGGGCCATGGAAATCACCGGCTGAAACCAGAGCTGGAGCGAACCGTCCCGCATGGCATCCCGGATGCGGGTGGACCAATCGGTGTCGGCGATCAGCTTGGCGATTTCGCTGGTTTCCTGGTGGTGCACTTCGACCCGGTTCCGGCCCCGCGCCTTGGCCGCATAGCAGGCCGCATCAGCCGAACCCATAACCTCCCCCATTCCCTGCGTGCCATCAATCACGGCCGCCCCGATGGAGGCACCGACATGAAAAGTGCGTCCTTCGGCCACGAAAACAATGTCCTCAATTTTTGCAATGAGATCTTCGGCGAGATGAACCGCGTCGGCCATGGAGCAGTCGGGCAGGATCAAGACAAAATCATCCCCGCCGAACCGCACCAGAAAATCGTCCGCCCGCACGAGGCTCTTCAGCGTGGCGGCGACTTGCAGGAGCAGCTTGTCCCCGACGTCGTGTCCCAGGGTGTCGTTGATGATTTTGAAATTATCCAGGTCCAGATAAAGCCCCACGCCAGGACGGCCCTGGCGGGCAGCCTGGATCGCAGCGGCCATGGCGGGATCGAGCTGACTGCGGTTAAAGAGGAGGGTGAGCGGGTCATGCTGGGCCAGAAACACGAGGTCATCCTCGAGCTTCTGCCGGCGGGCGATTTCCTTCACCGCCGCCTCCGCCACGGTGAGCCGCACGTCGAGGAGTCCGGGATTGTACGGCTTGCCGATATAATCGTCCGCCCCGGCTTCCAGAATCTCGCGCAAATCCTCCGGCCGGTTGTTGCCCGTGCCCACCAGGATGTAGCAATGATTCCCCATCGGACGCGAACGGAGGAGGCGGGCCAGTTCGAGCCCGCTCATGCCGGGAAGCTGGATATCCAGCGTGATGAGCGGAAAAAACTCGTTCTCCAATCTCGCCAACGCGGCCTCGGCCGACTCACAACCCACCACTTCGTGGCCACGGGCACGGATGATGCGCTCGAGCAACATCCGCGTTGGCCGGTCATCCTCGACCACCAGAACCCGGCAGGGTGCTGAGGATTCGGGGTTAGGTGGGGTCTCTGTTTTCTCCACGCGGGGTCAATCTGACCCGACTTTCGGCAGGGCCACTGCTGAAATCAAGCTCCACCAGCGCGCGGCATCACTTTTTCGCCGTGCTTTCGACCCATTTGATGAAGGCTTCCGGGCCGCCGGGTTGGTAGCCGACTCTGCGGGCCACCTCGTTGCCCTTGGAATCCAAGAGAATCAACGTGGGGTAACCCTCGATAGTGAACTTCGCGGCCAGGGCCTCGTTCTGTTGTTTGATCTCAGGACTAATCTCTTTCGCGCGGGGGAAATCCAGCATCACCGGCACCAAATTGCCCTTGGCAAAAGTGGCGAATTCCGGTTTTTCAAACACGTCTTTATGCAGCTTTATGCAGGGCGGACACCAGTCGGAGCCAGTGAAATCCAGCAGGACCAATTTGTCTTCCATGGCCGCCAGTTCCAGCGCGGCTTTGTAATCAGTTTTCCAACCCTCCGCAGCCCAAGAGGAGGCGAGGGCGAGGCCGGAAGCAAACAGGACGGCGAGGAGGAGGCGGGGTGTTTTCATATTGGGGAAAGTATCCCACACCACGGGAAAAATTCAACGCAAGGCATTGGAGAAAAGCCCCGGATCGAAATTCGGCCGCACGTCGGCCCCAATCGGCGAAGGCCGTTCCACGCGATGGGAAGCGGCATACGCAATCATCAGGGCATTGTCCGCGCGCAATTCCGGACGCGCGGCCCGCCAGGTCAGGCCGGCCTGGCCGCACCTTTTTTCGAGCTTCTCCCCCAGACGGCGGTTCGTGCTCACGCCGCCGCTGACGGCGACCAGATCGCGCCCGCGTGCCTTCGCCGCCGCGAGCAGTTTCGCCACCAGCACATCAACCACCGCTTCCTGGAAGGACGCGCAGATGTCCGGCAGGTCGTCCGGCGCGAACCCCTTCTCCAAAAAATAGCGCACGGAGGTTTTCAGTCCACTGAAGCTGAAGTTCCCATCGCCGGACCCGATCATGCTGCGGGGAAAATCAAATCGTTTGGGATCTCCCTCCCGGGCCAGCCGGTCGATTTCTGCTCCGCCGGGATAACCCAGGCCCAGCATTTTGGCCACCTTGTCAAAGGCCTCACCCGCCGCATCGTCCACCGTTCGCCCCAGCAGGACATATTGACCGTGACCGCTCACATCAAAGAGCAGGGTGTGGCCGCCGCTGACCACCAGAGCCACATGCGGAGGAATGGTGCTTTCACCGAAAAAGGGCGACAGCATATGACCCTCCAGATGATCAACGGCGAGAAAGGGCTTTCCCGCGCCGAGGGCCAGCCCCTTGGCCGCGGAGGAGCCCACCAGGAGCGCGGCGGCGAGTCCGGGCCCGGTCGTCGCCGCGAAGGCGTCAATGGCAGCGGGAGCCAGTCCGGCCTCCCGCAGGGCTTCCCCCACCAGCCCCGGCAGGATGGCCAGATGATTGCGGGAGGCCACCTCGGGCACCACGCCGCCGTATTGCGCATGGATGTCCGCCTGGGAAGCGATGAGATGCGACATCACCCCGCCATGGCCGCACAGGATGGCCACGGCCGTTTCGTCACACGACGTCTCGAGGGCGAGAACGACGCGGCTCAAGAGCTTTTCCCGGCCGGTTCAGCCTTCGGAGGTTGCTGGCGCTGCACAAAGATCAGCGTGCCCTGCAAGACATCCACCGCGCGCGACAACTGGGGATCGCCCTCCGTCGAAACGACGCCGCTTTTCCCGAATCCGTGATCACGGCGGGACTCGAGCAATTCGAACTCCTGCTGCTGCGTGAGCAGGGCCCGCACATTGGGCGAGACACCCACTTCATGAATCACCTGCCGGCTTGGAGTGAAATATCGCGCCGTGGTCATGCGCATGGCCGAGCCGTCCGGCAGCGGCATGACGCTCTGGACCGAACCTTTGCCGAAAGTCGTTTCTCCCACGATGATGGCGCGGTTCAAATCCTTCAACGCGCCCGCCACCACTTCGGAGCCACTGGCGCTGGCGTAGTTGACCAGAATGGCCACCGGATACTTCCGCTCCCTGCCGGAGCGGGAAGTCGTTTTGTATTCGCGTCCCGGGGAACGCCCCTCCGTGGACACAACCACTTTTCCCGGCGGCAAAAAGAGCCCGCTGACGTCCACCGCGCTGCTGAGCAAACCGCCGGGATTATAGCGCAAATCCAGCACGAGGGCCTGCAGGCCGTCCTTCTCCAGTTTGTCCAGCGCCCTGGCCAGTTCGCCCGCGGTGGGCTCGTTGAACTGCGTGATGCGCACATAGCCGATCTTGGGGCCGTGGGGATCCTCCGAGGGCAGGATTTGCGCGTCCTTCACGCTCTTGACCTTGATGACAACGCGGGTGAGTTCGTAATCCTTGATCTCCTTCGTGCCGGGACGCTGGATGGTGAGGGTCACTTTCTGGCCCGCATCGCCCCGCAACGTGTCCACCGCTTCGGGCAGGGTAAGCTTCTCCGTGGAATTGCCATTAATGCGCAGGATGCGGTCACCCGGTTTCAATCCGGCCTCAAAACCGGGAGTGTCCTCCATGGGATTGACGATGGTGAGGGCGCCATCCTCCATGGTCACGACCACGCCCAAACCTCCGAACTCGCTTTTGGTATCCTCCTGCATCCCGAGGAAATCCCGCGGCTCCATGAACTGGCTGTGCGGGTCGAGTTCGGCCAGCATGCCGCGCAGGGCGCTGTAGGTCAGATCGCGAAAGGAGATTTTTTTGGCATTCACATAGTCCTGCCGGATGAGCTGCATGGCCCGGGCCAGCACCTGGACATTGTCGTAGGGCGATTCCGGGTCGGTTTCCCGCGAACCGGTTTGTTCCTGCGCTCTCAAACCGCTGAATGAAAGGGCGGGCACGAACACAAGAGCGGCGGCGATCTTTCGGACCATGCCGGACAATATCACATTCCGGCCCGTTGCAAAGCGAGTCACGATCCTCCCGCGACCTCCAGGGAGAAATCCACCGCCCGGGCCGAATGGGTCAACGCCCCAACGGAAATCAAATCCACCCCCGTTTCCGCAATCTGACGGACCGTTTCCAAGGTCACGCCGCCGCTGGCCTCGAAGAGCAGACCCGGTTTGCGCAGGGCGACCGCCTCGCGCAGCAACGCCGGCGACATGTTATCGAGCAGGATCACATCCACCCCATCCAAGGTGAGAAACTGCCGCACTTGATCAAGGGTATCGGCTTCGAGTTCGATGCGGAGTTGCGGGTTTTCTGATTGCGCTTTGCTGATGGCCTGCTGCAGTTCCGGAAGGCTGGTTCCGGCGGCCAGATGATTGTCTTTCACCATCACCATGTCGAACAGGCCGAGACGGTGGTTGGTGCCGCCCCCCGCCACGACGGCAGCCTTTTCCAGAACGCGCCAGCCCGGGGTGGTTTTTCTCGTGTCGAGAATTCTGGCCCGCGTGCCGCGAACGGCCTCAACGTATGTTTTTGTCAGCGTGGCGACACCGGATAAACGCTGGAGAAAATTCAGTGCCGTGCGCTCGGCGGTGAGAAGGGACGAGGCGCGACCTGCGATCTCCATCACCACGCTGCCAGCCGCCAAATCCGCCCCATCCTGCTTGAGCGACGCCACGCGAAGCGCGGGATCAACCCGGCGGAAAATTTCCGCGGCGAGGTCAACTCCCGCGAGAATGCAGGCTTCGCGGGCCACGATGCGCCCGGTGGCCGGGCGCTCCGTTCCGGTGAAATATTTCGTGGTGACATCGCCGGAACCGATGTCCTCCGCCAGAGCCAGGGCGATAAGATCCGCCTCAGCCGGCATGACCACTGTTCTCCACCGGTCCGAGACCGAGAAGCTCTCGTTGCCAGCCCATGAGCACCGGGGTGGCCAGATCGAGGGAGACGGCCTCAAGGGCATTGCGCGGCGCGATGATGGCAGGATCGAGGTCCAGTTCGACCGCAACCTTGTCACGGATTTTCTTCAGACTGTCGAAACGCTCGGTTTGCTCCCGGATCGGGCGGGGACGGCGGATTCTGGTCGTCACCGGCCATTCTTTTTCGGGAATGTGCTGGGCCAGCGCCATCACCACTTCAAAACTTTTCCGGCGGCGCGAACTCATCCGCAGGGTCGAATACGGTTCGCCCCGGTCGGCTTTTTCCGCGATGCGCACCACTTCCTCGTTGTTCATCACGTGAAACGGCGGACGGTCCCAGGCCTTGGCCTCCCCGTCGCGCCAATACCACAACACCCGCAGAATCGATTGCGCCCGCGGACCCAGAGCCGCACTGCCGGAGATGCGCCAGGCCTGGGTTTCGTCCCGTTCGCGCGGCTCGCGGGCCGAGGCAATGAGCCGGTCGCGGGATTCGATGAACCAGTCCCAACGGTGCAGACGCCGCAGTTCCGCCTCGAGAATCGCCGCCAGCGGCAGCAGATACTTCGTGTCGCTCATGGCATACTCGAGCATCTGATTCGAGAGCGGACGCAGAGCCCAGTTCGCCTTCTGCGAAGCCTTCGAGAGCTTGACGTCGAAATGCCGCGCCACCAACGCCGCCAGGCCGAGTTCCTTGTATCCGCTCAAGCGCGAAGCGATCATGGTGTCGAAGATATCCGTCACGGCAAAGTTGCCGCTCCGGTGCAGGAGGCGGAGATCGTAATCCGCGCCATGCAAAACGAGCCGTTTCCCGGCCAGAACGTCGTAAAGCGGCTGCAAGGGCATTCCGGCCAGGGGATCGACCAGGCAATTCTCGTGCGCAGTGCTGATCTGGATCAGGCACATCTTTTCGAAATAGCTGTGCAAACTGTCCGCCTCGGTATCGAGGGCGATTTGAGAAAGAGGAGCCAGCCGGTCAATCAACTCCGCCAGGCCCGCCGCGTCCGCAATCAAGATTCAGCGAGAAATTTATCGGGGGAGAGCGGGTCTCCGGCCCGGCGTGCACGGGGCTCGCGGACCTCCGTGATGCCATCGGTGGGTATGGTGACAAACGGCCCGCCCGCCAGCGGAGCGGCCTCGGTGAAGGCCACCTCGGGCACATCACTCGGCTTGCCTTCCAACGGAAAATCCTTCCGCAGCGGATAAAACGGATACCCTTCCCACATGAGAATGCGGCGCAGGTCGGGGTGTCCCTCGAAACGAATTCCCATCATGTCGAACACCTCCCGTTCATGCCAGTCAGCGGTTGGCCAGAGGTCGGACACGGAGGGAGCCACGGGATTGTCCTCGCCCGGCACCACGGCTTTCAGCCGCAAATGCACGCCGTCCGCCATGGAATAAAGTTCGTAAACCATTTCAAAGCGGGGATCCCCGCCGAAATGGTCGAGGCTCGAGATATCCAGCAGGTAGTCGAAACCCAATTCGTCGCGACAGAAGCGCGCAATCTCGCGCACCGACTCGATTTTGATTGAGAGCGAATTTTCCCCGCGGAATTCGCCAGCCTTCAGGATGGAATTGGCGAAACGCTCTTGCAGGCGGGTGACAGAATCCTGCGCGGTCATAGGGCGTCGACCAGCGAACGTTTCTGATCCTCCAGCGCGTGTTCGCCCATGATTTTCTTTTGCAGCTTCATGAGTCCGTCCAACAGCGCCTCGGGACGCGGGGGACATCCGGAAATATAAACATCGACCGGCAGCAGATGGTCGATGCCTTGGAGCACGGCATAGCTGCGGTACATCCCGCCGCTGGAAGCGCAGGCTCCCATGGCGATACACCATTTCGGCTCCGGCATCTGGTCCCAAATGCGTTTGACGGCCAGCGCCATTTTGTAGGTGACCGTGCCGGCCACGATCATGACATCGCTCTGCCGCGGCGAAAACCGCATCACCTCCGCGCCGAAGCGCGAAATATCGTAACGGGAGGAGGACGCCGCCATCAATTCGATCGCGCAGCAGGCCAGCCCCATGGGCATGGGCCAGAGGGAATTGCTTCGCATCCAATTGATCGCCGCGTCGACCCGCGTGAAGATGACATTGCCCTCGATTTTGGAATCGTAGGCGACGGGACTCGGTTGGCTCATGGCCCTCAACTTATTTTCCTTCTGAAAAGCGGCAAGCAAAAGTTGGAAAAAACCGGCAGGGCCCGACCTCCGGGCGGGCCGTTTCGTCGCCCGACGGACTGCCCGGAGGGCAGTCTCCACCGAAGAGAATGCTCTCGCATCCGTCGCGGCTTGAGTTTTTTTCCTCTTCCTGTCAGGCCTCCTCCATGCACTTTCCGCTCTTGTTTGCCGCTCTTGTTTGGGCCTGTTTATTGACCTCCTGTGCAACCCGGCAGCAGGACCAGCCGGTCGAGGCTGCCGCCGTCCCGCCAACCGGGGAAGCCAAACAGCAGAAGCCAAAACTCCACCCGGCCCTCATCCCCATCGCCCTCAATTCATCGGTGGAGGAGAAATCCGAAACTCCTCCCCCGCCCATCACCGAACCCACCCGCGCGGAAAAAATCATCCGCCTGGTGCAGAACGGCGGACTCATCCAGGCCGGCCGCCAGACGCTGGTGTTTTCCCGATACCGTCGCGTTCCCGAAGCACGGGCCGGCCTCTACGAGGATGCCATTATTCTCGGCCGCCTGCGCCGGCAGCTCAAGCAGGTGCGGGGACTGTCCGGCGACGTTCCCGGTTCAGCCACCGTCAATGATGCCCGGGCCTACCTGGTGCTGGAGGATGGCGTCGGGGTGGAACCGGCCGCGGGAGCGATCGACGCCGCCCTGAAAACCCAGGGTGTGAGCGCCGTTCACGCGCGGATTTTTGCTCCGATCCGGCTATAACTTCAGAGCCTGGGAAATCTGTTCGGAAACGGACTTCACGACCCTGACCCGGGCGAACCATTTGTAATTGCCCGGAATGACCACCCAGGGAGCCGCCGGGGTGGAGGTCTTTTCAAACATGTCCTCGGCCGCTTCATTGTGCTGGCTCCACTTCTCGCGGTTGCGCCAGTCTTCATCGCTGATTTTCCAGTGCTTGTACGGGTCGCCTTCGCGGCGGCGGAAGCGGGAGAGTTGCTCCTCCTTGGTGATCTGGAGAAAGAGCTTGATGATGATGGCGCCGTCGTCAGCCAGTTGTTTTTCAAATTCATTGATCTCGCGATAAGCCCGTTTCCACTCGGCTTCAGTGCAGAATTTTTCCACCCGCTCGACCAACACGCGGCCGTACCACGAACGATCAAAAATCGCGATGTGCCCATGGGAAGGCAGTTTGTTCCAGAAC
The DNA here is from genome assembly GCA_945860745.1 of Chthoniobacter flavus. Classification (GTDB taxonomy): domain Bacteria; phylum Verrucomicrobiota; class Verrucomicrobiia; order Chthoniobacterales; family Terrimicrobiaceae; genus CAMASH01. Next base: position 8,413 of record CAMASH010000013.1, read on the forward strand.
CTCCACATGTAGTGATGCTGGTATTCCTCCGGAGTGGGCTTCACGACAGAATACACCCGCACGAGCCGGGGATCGAGCCGTTCAGTAACGCGCTTGATCGAGCCGCCTTTGCCCGCGGCATCGGGTCCCTCCACCACGATAATCACGGAGTTTTTCCGTTCGCGGAGGATGAGTTGGGTGTTCAGCAACTCGAGCTGATACTTTTTGAGCTGCTTTTTATAGTCCTCGTGCTCGAGGGACTTGGACTGGTCGAGCAGGTCGAGGCGGATGCGGTTGCTGGCCATGGAAGAGTTTTAGGTTTGGAGAATCAGGTTTTAAGCAAAAGAAGCGCGGGTCAGGAAGCCTTCTTGAAACTTAATTCTTCAAACTCTTCACGCCCGCATCATCCAGGTGAGTTCGTTAATCTGTTCGTGCGGAATGTAAAAGTAATCCGGAGCGTAACTGACATTCCGGCTGAGAAAGCCGAAAAGCCCGCGCCGCCAGCGGCCCATGCGGTTGCCCACGTATTCCACGATCAACTCGCGGCTGAGCACGTAAAAGGTCTGGGGCGAGTTGGCCTGGATTTTTCCCTCGCTGATCTCGTGCGCCCTGGCCAGGACCTCGAGCGCGTGAGGTTCCTGCATATACCCGTGCAGGGCGATCACATGCCAGACCCGTGGACCGATTTGCTCGATCTCGATCCGGCGCGGCATGTCCACATTGCTTTCCATGGCGTTGACCAGGCTCATGAGGATGACTTGCTCGCGCAGCACCCCGCCGCGTCGCAGCAACTCAAAGGCACGGGCGGCCGCGAAACGCGCGGTGCGGTTCGACGTGATGAAGACCAGTTGCCCCGGCGCGAGGGGGCGGTCTTTTTCTTCCAGCGTTTGCGCCAGGTCCCGTTCGGACCGCGGAACTTCCAGCATGTGCTGCATGATGATGGCCCGTCCCTGGTGCCAGGTCAGCATGAGGATAAAAAGCAGTCCCGCCACCAGAACGGGAAAATATCCACCCTCCGGCAACTTCGTCAGGCAGGCGACCAGAAAAGGAATCTCCACGGCCAGCAGCACCGCGGTAAGCCCCGCGGTCTGCCAGGCGGGCCATTTCCAGCACCAGCGGGTGACCAGAGCCAGCGAGACGGTGGTGATGACCATCGTTCCCACCACCGCCAGGCCGTAGGCGGCGGCCAGATTGTTGCTCGAACGAAAGGTCAGCACGAGAAGGATACAAACGGCTCCGAGCAGAAAATTCGTCACCGGCACATAGACCTGTCCGCGCTCCTGCCGGCTGGTGTGCATGACGAGAAATTTCGGCAGGTAACCCAGCTCCTGCGCCTGGGCCGTGAGCGAGAACGCTCCCGAAATCAGGGCCTGTGAGGCAATCACCGTGGCCGCCGTGGCCAGCACCACCAGCCCCACCGTGGGCCAGCCCTGCGGCACCATGAGAAAAAAAGGATTGTTGGTTTGGAAGTGTCCCGGATCCCGCAGAGCCAGCGCCGCCTGCCCGAGGTAATTGAGCATCAGCGCAGGCAGGGCTATTCCATGCCAGGCCAGCGAGATGGCCCGGCGGCTGAAGTGTCCCATATCCGCATAGAGTGCCTCCACCCCGGTCACCGCCAGGACCACCGCCCCCATCAGCGCCAAACTCCCCCACCCGCACTCCCGCACCACGCCGAACGCATAGGCCGGATTCAGCGCCAGCAGCACCAGGGGTTCGTGGGCCACCCACCAGAGTCCCATCGCGCCAATGGCCAGAAACCACAGCAGCATCACCCACCCGAAAATCCGCCCCAGTTTTCCCGTCCCCAACCGCTGCACCAGAAACAACGCCGCCAGCACAAACACTGTGCAGGGAACGACCAAATGGGAGAATCTTGGATTCACCACCTCCAGGCCTTCCAATGCGCTCAAGACCGAGATCGCCGGGGTGATCGTGCCGTCGCCAAAAAGCAGCGCCGCACCGCACAGCAACACCAGCACATAGGGCGGCAGCCGCAACCTGGTGTGGGCATCGCCACGCTTTTGCTGCAAGAGGGCCAGCAGGGCAAAGACCCCGCCCTCCTTGTGATAATCCGCCCGCATGACGATGCAGACATATTTGAACGTCACAATGAGCAGCAGGCTCCAGACAATGAGCGAAGCCACTCCAATCACGGAATCCCGATCCGGATGGGCAATTGTCGCCAGCGCCGTCTCGAAGGTGTAGAGCGGACTGGTCCCGATGTCGCCAAAGACCACCCCCAGCGCAGCGAGCGCGAGCGGCAGATTTTTTTTGGGGGCGCGGGCGTCCATCGCCCTGTGGCTTTAGCCGTTCACCTCTGGCCTGACGACGAAAATCCGTCGTCGCGTGTCGGACTTTCTAAGAGCCAAATCCAAAGAAAAGCCATGTAGCCACGGCACTCTGTTGCCGTGCGGAGGCAACGCCCCAACAGAGTGGGGCGGCTCCATCAAAAAACCCTCTGCCCCGCTCAATACTTGACCGAACAGCCGTAGGATTTGGTCGAAGGAATCGATACCGGCTTCCCCGCCAGGGTGTCGTCCAGGGCCGCTTTCACAAAATTCTTGGAATCCGGGATCACGGCGGAATCGGGGCTGTTATTATCGTCAATCGCCCCCTGGTAAATCAGCGTGCCTTCGGGATTGATCACGAACATCTCCGGCGTCGTCCGGGCCTCATAAAGTTTCCCCACCCTGCCATCGGCATCCACCAAATAAGCCGTGGCCGCGGAACCGTATTCTGCCGTCTTGGCCTTGCCTGACTCCGGAGTTTCGTTGCCCTGCTTGCCCGGAGCCGAGGAACAAATGGCCAGCCAGACCACCCCTTTTTCCGCGGCGGCTTTCTGCAGGGTCTGCATGTTTTTCGAATCGTAGTGCTTCTTCACAAACGGACACCCGTAGTTCACCCACTCCAGCACCACCGTCTTGCCTTGGAAATCGGCCAGACGGTGTTCCTTGCCGTGGGAATCCATGAGGGTGAAACCGGGCGCGGGCTGGCCCACTTCAGGCGCGGCGACGGCCAGCGAGGCAAAACCAAGAACCAGGGACGAGACGAGGATTTTTTTCATACGGGGGAAACTCGCACATCTTCCGGCCCGTGCAAGGGGCCGCCCGTTCGGCCTTCATTTCGGGGGTGAGCAAAACTCATCCAGCCTCTGGCGCAGGGCCGCCACGGTTCCGGCGTGAGCCGGATCGTCAATCACATTGCGCGTTTCGTCCGGATCCTGCGCCAAATCAAAGAGCACCTCCGGGGCGTGGGGGAAACGGAGATACTTGAAATTCCCGCGCCGGATCATGAACGCGCTGCCATCATGCTGGCAGAAGGTTTCGCCACGAGGGTCCGGCCCGAACAAATCGCGTCCGTCCAGGCCGTCCGGCGCGGACAAACCGGCCAGGCCGAGCAGCGTGGGGTAGAGATCGACGAGGTTGCAGGGCGCCGCAGAACGGCCGGGCGGCACACCGGGCGCGCGGACCATCAGCGGCACCCGCACGCTGCCTTCATAGAAGGAGCGCTTTCCCCAGGCACCGTGCTGACCGAGCATCTCGCCGTGATCGGAGGTGAAGACGACAATCCAGTCGGCCAGACTTTGGCCGACCTGCTCGACCGCTTGCAAAATTTGCCCGATGCGCCGGTCGGTCTGCTCGACCATCCCGTAATAGGCGGCCGTGGCCCGGCGCACATCGCTTTCGTCCACACCTTCCGCAGGACCCAGCCGGCGGGCGTCAAGCGCCGGATGCCCGCTGGCCGGCTCGTTCCAATAGACCGGAACGCGATCTTGATAAAAATCCAGCAACTCCCTTTCCGTGAGCAAGGGGAAATGCGGCTGCTGAAGACTGACCATGAGCAGGAGCGGCGTTTCCGGCGGAATGGCATAGAGACCGCCGAAATGCATGCGGAGAAAATCCTCCGCGCCGCGCACGCTGTAGTCGTCGTGCAGGGCCAGCGGCGAGAGGCCTGCACCGGATTCCTTGAGATCCTCCGCCCCGCGCCATTTGCGGCGTCCGATCTGACTGCGCCCGGCAAATGCCTCCGGCCAGTTGACGGCGGTTTCCGCCCCGATGCGATGCATCCAGCCCTGCATTTGATCGGGACCGCGATGATGCAGCTTGCCGCAGGCCGTGGTGTAATACCCCTGCTCGGAAAACGAGCGGGCAAACGTGAGGGACCCGGGCGCAATGTCCTGGCCGAACCGTTCGCAGCCGATGTGCAGAGGGTATTTCCCCGTGGCCAGACATTGCCGGGCCGGCACGCAAACCGGCGAGGGCGTGCAGGCCGCGTCGTAAACCATCGCGCCTTCGGCCAGACGGTCGAGGTTGGGCGTTCGCGCCACGGCATTGCCCATGAATCCCGCCGCGTCATAGCGGAACTCGTCGGCCATGAGGAAGAGGATGTTCATGCGGATTTTTCGGGATGAGGGGAGACAGGCAGGGTGATTTCCGGGTCCAGCCAGCAGGCGGCTATAACGAGGGCAATCTGATGAATCCTGACCAAAAGCTCAAAGGGCATCATGCGTCAGCGGAGGGAACGCGAACCTTGTGGGGGTGGAAAGCAAATTGTGCGGAGCGCAAAAAGCGGTCAGCAAAAAGGGTTCAGTGTGGAATGGCGCTAAGTTAAGCCCCAACGGGGCTCAATCCCCTAGCCCTGGGTTGCGGAGCTACCCAGGGATCTCGAGGAAAAACAACGATCGGCCCTGCAAGGGCTGCATCCCAAAACGCCCTTAAGTTCGTGCCATTCCACACTGACCCGAATGGCACTAAGTTAAGGGGCATTTAGGATGTATTTTCCTGGGTGAATAGCAGGGTGAATATATCCCAAATCGCCCTTAACTTAGTGCCATTCCACACTGACCCCTTTTTCGCCAATATGTAAGCGTCCTCCATCGAGGGCAATAAGTTGCGAGCGAATCAAATCGAGTTTTTTCTGGTCTGATGTCTTTCTCGCCGAGATCGATATTCCCTTCTCCTCGCTACTGTTGAGCCTGTCCTCGGGGATCTTGCTTGGCCCGGAGTCTTGGACAAAACGACCACGGACATACAACGTCAATGACTGCCCATGGTCTTCAAGCCTCAAAAGTGTGCAATCGATGTGAAGAGCAACCTTCGTGTCCTCCTCTTTAGTCTGGGCGGAACAATGGGTGGCAAGAGACAATGCCGAGATGATCAGATGCAAGAGGCGCATATACTTTTAGCTAACGTCCCCAGTCACCGCATCCCGCTCGCTTCTGGCATCCGAGCCTGCTCCGCAGCCGACGTGCCAGAAGTCCCGCAGGGACGGTGTTTAGGTGGACTGCTTGGTTCGGACCTATTTTGCATAGTGAAACCGCAGTTGAGCGATCTCCAGGTTGTTTCCAACAATGCGATAGACCATCCGATGCTCGTCTGTGATTCGCCGCGACCAAAACCCCGCCAGAGTGTGCTTCAATAGCTCGGGCTTACCAATGCCCTCGAAATGGCTGCGCGCTGTGTCTCTGATCAGTTCGTTGATTCTTCTGATCATCTTTTTATCTGTTTGCTGCCAATGCTGGTAGTCCTCCCAAGCATGGGGGGAGAAAAGCAGGTTCATGCTTCCGCCAGGCCTTTGATCCGTTTCTTTATTCCCCTTTTTCCGTTAAGAGCGTCAATCGAGTCGAGAAGTCTTTTGGCGTTGGCCGGAGAACGGAGCAGATAGGCTGTCTCCTGAAGGGACTCGTAGTCTTCAAGGGAAAGCATGACCACTGCCTGATCTCGATTGCGGGTAATGATAACAGGATCATGATCATCACAAACGCGGTCCATGGTGGACGCGAGCCGCTCCCTTGCTGCTGTGTAGGTAATTGCATTCATCTGGACAGTATCATGTCCAGAGTGAGAGCGACGTCAAGCAAGATGTTTTTTCCTGCCCGAACGTCCCCGATGACCAGCCACCACTTGCTTGGGTGCAATCAGGACATGGGTGACACTTCAGTTTCAAGACATGGGTAACACTTTTGAGGTTAATTGGGAAGCATCCGTTGGGCGAGCCCAACGGATGCTTCGGGTTGGGAGATCGATTTCGCCCAGAGAATATCCGGCCAGATAAAACTCCCGCTTATTCCGGGGCACACTTTTTAAACCGAGCCAAAAACCGCACAAGTGAACTTAGGGTCAGTGTGGAATGGCGCTAAGTTAAGGGCGTTTTGGGATGCAGCCCTTGCAGGGCAGATCGTTGTTTTTCCTCGAGATCCACGGGTAGCTCCGCAACCCAGGGCTAGGGGATTGAGCCCCGTTGGGGCTTAACTTAGTGCCATTCCACACTGACCCCTAGTTTCCCCCCTCGCCTAGGCTCGGCGTGATGCGTCCTCCTCGGCGATGACGTCATCGCAGCAGCCGGAGGGGGAGCCGCGGCAACAAAAAAGCAGCCCCTTGCGCAGGCTGCTTTTTTCTGACGGGAAGGAAATTTTCCTACCAATCCTGGGGTTCGAGGAAGCCCTCGAGCTGGCGGATGCGGGTCGGATGCCGCATCTTGCGCAAAGCCTTGGCTTCGATCTGGCGGATGCGTTCGCGGGTGACCTTGAACTGACGGCCAACCTCTTCGAGCGTGCGGCTGTAACCGTCCACCAGGCCAAAGCGCTGTTCGAGCACCTGGCGTTCGCGTTCGGTCAGGGTGTCGAGCACGTCTTTGATCTTGTCCTTGAGCAGGACGATGGCGGCCTGGTCGGCGGGGTTTTCCGCGCCTTTGTCCTCAATGAAATCGCCGAAGCTGGTATCATCCGAATCGCCCACCGGGGCCTGGAGCGAGATGGGCTGCTGCGCCATCTTGAGCACGGCGCGGACGCGTTCGACCGGAAGCTGGATTTCGTCCGAGATTTCCTCGGGCGACGGTTCGCGTCCGTATTCCTGCACCAGCTGCTTCTGCACGCGGATGAGCTTGTTGATCGTCTCGATCATGTGCACCGGGATGCGGATGGTGCGGGCCTGGTCGGCGATCGACCGGGTGATGGCCTGGCGGATCCACCACGTGGCATAGGTCGAAAATTTGTATCCGCGGCGGTATTCGAATTTCTCCACCGCCTTCATCAGACCCATGTTGCCTTCCTGAATGAGGTCAAGGAAGGAGAGGCCGCGGTTGGTGTATTTTTTCGCAATGGAAATGACGAGGCGCAGATTGGCCTCGACCATCTCGGTCTTGGCCTTGAGGGCCTTGCGGTGCCAGCCCTTGAGTCCGCGGTGTTTCTCGAAAAGCTCCTCGCTGGTCATCCAGTTCCGCAGGTGCATTTCCTTGATCTGCAGGCCGAGATTGCGGCGGATCTTCGGATCGGCCTTCTTGGCCTGCTTGTCGTGCTCGTGGATGAGATTGTGCAGGCCGCGGACATTTTCGTCGGCCAGGGTCACAAAATCCTCGACGACCTTTTGTTTGAAATAAAATTTCGGGTAAAGCTTCTGCAGGGCCACGAGGGCCTTCTCGTAGTTTTTCAGCGTGACAGGGCTGGGATGCTTGAGGGGGGCAATCTTGTCGCGGTAGATCACGGCCACGATATCGGACTGTTTTTTCACCTGCTGACACAAACGCGGCAGCGTCTTCATGTAGCGCTCACGGCTCTCGATTTTTTTGTCGAGAATGACGCGGTCGAAACGCTCGCGCATATCGATGAGTTTCTGCGCCAGGTCGAGGTGGGCGCGGCCGATGAAACCGAATTGGTAGAGGGTTTCCTGCACCTTGATTTCAGCCTCTTCGATGCGCTTGGAAATCTCCACTTCCTGTTCGCGGCTGAGCAGGGGCACCTGGCCCATCTGCTTGAGATACATGCGGACAGGGTCGTCGAGGATGTCGAGTTTGCTGTCAACTTTCTCGTCCTTCTCCTCCTCTTCCTCGCTGTCCTTGCGGACATCCTTGACCCGGTCCACGTCGGAGGCATCGATGATCTCGATCTCGACGGCGCGAAGCTGGGCGATGACCGATTCCATGCTGTCGGGATCGTTCACGCTCTCGGGCAGGGCCTCGTCGAGGTCGTCAAAAGTCACATAGCCCTGTTCCTTGGCCAGCTTGATCAGGTCGCGGACTTTTTCCTGAAGGGCTTTCTGCAGATCCTGCGCCAACGTGGCGGCAGGCGCGGTGAGGGCGGAAACGAGGGGGTGTTTCTCTCCTTTGGCCCGGGGGGGCGGAGCCACCGGAGCTTTTCCCCGGACGGCGACGGAGGGCTTTTTCTCCCCCTTGGTCTTTTGGGCCGGAGCAGACTTGGCCGCGGTTTTTTGAGGCGGTTCCGGGGCTTTGGCCTTGGGGGCCGGACGCTTCGCGGGTTTCGTGGCCTTGGGTTCGGAAGCCTTTTTTGGCTTCTCCTTGGTGGTGGTTTTGGAAGTTTTCAACGCGGAATCGGTGCTTCGAGAAGAGCCGTTAAACCTCGTTGAGTCGGCTTTGCAGGTCAAGGATTCGTTTGCTGGCCTCCGTCACCTGGCTTTGCAGGCGTTTTTGTTCGTCCGGGGAAAGGCCCGCCTGGCGGAGTTGCGCGGCGGCGGCATCCTGCTCGTTGCGCAAGGCGGTGGCAGCCAGTCCGAACCAGAGATTCTGCGCAATCTGGAGGGCGTTCTCCTGGGTGCGGTCGAGATCCAGCGTGTTCACGGTGATCTCCTCGCGGGGTTCAAGGCTGGAAACAAAAACCGTTCGCGAGGCGGCTTCGTGCAGGGCCAGGCCGGACCGCAGGATCCCGGCCAGCAGGGCCCCGCCCTCCCCGAGTTCCGCGGGTTGGGGGGAGGTTTGTTCTGCCAGCCAGACCTTGGTTTCGGGATGAAGCAGCGCCAGACGGCAGAGCTGCCGGATGCCCTCGGCCAGGACGAGCGGCTGAGTGGGCGGGGCTTCCTCCGGGGCGCCGGCCGGATTCTGCCTGGCAGCGGGTTTGAGCAAGGGGGCAAAGGCTGCGGCGGCGATGCCGAGACGGGCGCAAATTTTGTTCGCGGTGGCCTCGCGCAGCACGCGGTCCTTGATCAACGCGACGTAAGGACCCAGCCGGCGGGCGGCGGCGGATTTTCCCGCCGGATCGCCGAGGTTGCCCTTCGCCGCCAGAATTTCCAGCGCATGGTCGAAGAAGTTTTTGGCCGAGCCGACCACTTCCTCGAAGGCGGCCGCGCCCTGGCCGCGGATGAGCGAATCCGGGTCCTCGCCCTCCGGCAGGCGGGCGACCCGGACCTCCAGGCCGTTTTCCAGCAGGGCTGGCAACGAACGCGTCACGGCTTCCTGCCCCGCGCGGTCGGAATCGAAACACAACACGACCGTCTCGACAAACCGCTGCAACACCCGCGCCTGATCCGCGGTGAAGGCCGTGCCCTGCGGGGCAATGACATTCTGCACGCCCGCCTCGAACGCGCTGATCAAATCAAGCTGTCCTTCGCAAACGATGGCGACCTTGGCGGTGATGAGGGCGCGTTTCGATTTATCCAGGCCGTAGAGCACGCGCCCCTTGGTGAAAAGCGCCGTCTCCGGCGAGTTCACGTATTTCGCCGTCCTGGCCTTGCGGGGAGATGGGGACCCCGCATCCCCATCAAGGTCGAGCACGCGGCCGCTGAAGGCGATCACTTCGCCGTAATCATTGCGGATGGGAAACATCACGCGGTCGCGGAAGCGCGCATAAGGCTTGGCGTTGCGGTCATCGTCCTTCGCGGTGGAGAGTCCGCTTTGGGCGATTTCCTCCAGGGAGAAACTTTTCCCGCGGAGAAAATCGAGCAAGGCCTCCCAGGAATCCGGGGCAAAGCCGAGCTGCCAGGACTTGGCCACCTCCATGGTGACGCCGCGGGATTTCAGATAATCCCGCGCGGTTTGGGCGGCGGGAGTTTTCAGCAGATTGTGATGAAACCACGCCGCCGCCTCGACGTGCAGGGCCAGCAGGCGTTTGCGCAAATCATGCCGGCGGTCGTCGTCCGCGCTGCCCGCTTCCTCAATGACGGGAATGCCCGCCCGCTGGGCCAGACGCCGCACCGCGCTGACAAAATCGAGATGCTCGTATTCCATGACGAAGCGAAAAACCGAGCCCCCCGCGCCGCAGCCAAAACAATGATACGACTGCCGCTGCGGGTTAACATGGAAAGAGGGGCTCTTCTCGCGGTGGAAAGGACACAGCGCGACCCAGCTTGTGCCCGCGCGCTTGAGCGGAAAGTACGAGCCGACCACCTCGACGATGTCGTTGGCTTCGGCGACGCGCTGGATGGTTTCTTCGGCAAGGCGGGGCACAGTGACAAGATACCCTGCGGGTCAAATCCCGGCGAGGGAGATTCGCGCGGGGAGAAAAGGTTTTCCTCCGGCCATCACCGCGCGGCCGGTTCGCTGACGAAGGGGGGATGGTAAAGGCCGGGGGTCGCGATTACCCGGGGCGTGGGAATCGGGGTCGCTTTTTTTTCCACGGGCAGGGCGGCGCGCACCGGAATGTCCACCGGCACCTGAGGCTCCGGCGCGGGGGAGGAGCCTTTGACGAACGGGGGGGGGAGCGACGAAGGAGTTCGCGGCAGGGGAATCGGCGCGGGTGCGGCGGGCGGGACCGGGGGAGTGGACGCCGGGCCCGGCTCCCGGACAAAGGGAATCGCGGCGGGCGGCGGGGCGATGGGAAAAACGGAAGCGGGCGCGGACGAAGCCGTCGCTTCTTTGACAAAGGGCGGATCGAACGGCACTTCCTTCACGGGCACGACCGGATCAACCGCTCTCTTCACCTCCGGCATGGTCCATTTTCCCTCCAGCGCAGCCGGCTTCGGCCAATAGAGCCGGAGCGTGACGTAGAATGGTCCGTCCGGGGCGGGCAACCAGTTGGCCCCCACTTCCCTGGCCGGCGGGTCGTGTTGAAAATAAAAGGTGACCCCGCCATCCGCCTCGGCCACCGGGGCCGGCAGGATGGAGGAATTGATCGAATAGCGGTTGTAAAGATTCGCAGAAAAGGAATTTTTTTTCGTGTCGTAAAGGGTGAGCGACCAGAAGGCGTTGACGGGCGGAAGCTGGCCGGGTTCGAAACGCATGACGTAGCGGTTGCCGCCCTTGCCCTCGAGGGGACGGCCGGTGTTGTCCGTGCCGGCGGTGAGGAAAAGCGTCTCCTCCCAGTCGGGGGTGTACAGGCCGATGCGGGCGCCGAGGAAGCGGTTGAAATAATTGTTCTTCATCACGGCCCGGCTGCCGAAAAGCTGGTAGAGCGTGCGCAGGTTGGTGCGGGCCACGTCGCTCTCGGCGATGGCATCGCCAATGCCGGCCTCCATCGCGATCATCATTTCGGGCGGGAGGGTCTGCCAGTCGAAGGGCTTGCCCGCGCCCACCCCGATCTTGGCCAGCCGGGCCAGGAACGGGGTCTCGCTGGGATGCCCCTTGCAAAATTGCAGGACGAAATTGAGATACCGGATGAAGTCCACGCTGTCGGCGCGGGAACGGGAAAACGTCGGGAACAAGGCGGACGGGGCCCGCGGCGGGGCCGGTTTTTTCAGGAACTGGCTGAGCGGCCGGATGGTGAAGCCTTCCTGGATCCGGTTCAGATTGGCAAAGTCGCCGGGGCCGAAGAGCTGGTTGCGGACCACCGCCATGGCGAAATCGGTTTCGCACGGATAGGTCAGCCTGATCCCGCCCGGCGTCTTGCCTTTCCAACGCGGTCCGGTGATGAGAAAATTGCCCCCGGCATTCCCGCCCAGCCGCGTGCCGATGGAGGCGAAGTTGAAGGTGTAAAGGTCCACCAGGGTGAGCGAAAAATAGCGGGCCTTGTCGATCTTGGGCACAGTCAGCACGATGGGTTCCGCCCGCAGATCGAGCCAGGCGAAGGAGGACACCGTGTCGTTATTGGGCGAAGGCACCGAGTCCTGCGGCGTGTAGGAACGGCCCCTGTGGACGAACTTATTGAACGGACCCTTGTATTCGGGCGACGACTGATCCACCGCGTAGAAAAACAGCGTGCGGTAATTCTCCACCAGCGGATATCCAAAAACATACGCCTCCCTGGCCAGGGCGCGCACTTCGTCGGTCGGCAGCGCGCTCTCCGCCGCACGGGCCGCGGACGCAACGGCCAGAAAAAGACCGGCGATCACGGCGAAATGGGAAAGGCGTTTCATCAACAGGTTGCGGGTGGGTGTTATAGGAGCCGAGGCCGCCGGATGGAAGCCTTGATGACAACGGCCGCCGGCGAGAGCACATCCCCCCCGGAAACCAAAGCTTCCGTTCAGCGGGTCGCATGGATTGCTTGAGTCAGGCCTTCGGACCTCTCGGGCCATTCTTTATTCCCTTTGCGACCTGCTGTGAAAACCGGTTCAAGGGATTGGACCGCGGCGCGCAGATGCCCGCTAAGGCGGTGTTCGTTGGGTCGGGGCGGATCAATCAGGCTTCCTCGCGCAGGGCGCGGAAGGCGCCTCCGAGGCGGGCGATCACGGTGCTGGCGCTGAGAGATTCGGGGGAAGCGTCCGGGCAGAAAACGCCGAGTTCGCCGGCGCGTCCGCACAGCCACGCTCCGAGCACGGCACTGCGCAGAAGTCTTTCCTGACCCTCGCCCTCGACCTGCGGAATCAGGGCGGCGCAAACCCCGGTGAGCGCGTCGCCCATGCCACCGCTGGCCATGCCGGGGTTTCCGGTCGTGTTATAATAAAATTGCCCGCCGGACCCGGTGAGGGTGCGGGCGCCCTTGAGCAGGAGGGTGACGGGAAAGCGGGCCAGGAAATCCTCCCCCCATTGCCGGCGGGGACGTCCGATGGCGGCGGTGAGGCGCTCCATCTCGCCGGGATGCGGGGTGAGCAGACGCGGGCCGCGGCCGTGTTTCAGCACGTTGAGGTCGCGTGAAAGCACGTTGAGCGCGTCGGCATCGATCACCAATGGCCGGGTGGCATCGCGGATGAGCGCGAGGATTTCCGAGGCCTGGCTCTGACCCAGGCCCGGACCGATGGCGAGCGAATCGAGATTTTCGTTGAGCACGTCGCGATAGCTGGCGACGGATTTCACCATCACCTCGGGAAGGCAAGTGGCGGCGAGCCGTCCGGCGATGTCGGGCCGGGCAAAGACGGTCACGAGGCCCGCGCCCGCGTGCACGGCGGCGGCACTGCACAGGCGTGCCGCGCCGAGGAATCCAGGTGATCCGGCAATGATGCCGACCCGTCCGGCGTTGCCCTTGTGCATGTCGAACCGGCGGGGCGGCAGCCATGGACGCAGAAGCGCCGGCGTGGCGAGGTGGAAGGCGCCCCCGGCGGAAAAGGGTAATTCCGGCAGCGGCACAACGGCGAGGCGTCCGACAAAATCGGTGGCCTCGTCGGCGACGAGTCCGGTTTTCGCGCAGGCGATGGTGGCGGTGAGATCGGCCTCGACGCAGCAGGAGGAGGGCTGGCCGGTGTCTCCGTCGAGTCCACTCGGAAGATCGATGGCGAGCACCCACGCGGCGTTTTCGCGGCGCAGGTGATTGATGGCGCGGATGGCGTCGGCGATTTCGCCGCGGGGTTCGCCTTTCGCCCCGAGGCCGAGCAGGCCGTCGAGGACGATTTTAGATTTTGGATCGGGGATTGCGGATTGCGGAATGACCTTGCGAAATTCGGCGAGATTTTTTGCGGTCAGCGGGCTGAGGGCGGATTCGGGAAAGGTCAGGCGCAGATCAATTTCCCAACCCCATTTCTTCAGGTGCCGGGCGGCGACGAGCGCGTCGCCGGCGTTGTGGCCCTTGCCACAGAAGACGATGCCGAGTCCGGGATGACGGTGGAATTGGCGGACAATTTCCGCGATGCCGAGTCCGGCGCGTTCCATCAAATCCGCCGCCTTGACCCCTCGCGAGAATGCGGCCTCCTCGGCCTGCCGCATCCCGTCACAACTGACAATCATGAGAGAATCTAACTGAACAAATCCTTTAGTCGCTCGGTAAAACTCTTGTGGAGGGGGGTATTTTCCTCGCCGCAGAGCTGGGCGAAATGTTCCAGGGCCTTGCGTTGTTCGGCGTCGAGACGGGTCGGGACTTCGACTTGCACGCGGGCGAGAATGTCGCCGCGACTGGAACTTTGCAGCACAGGCATGCCGTGGCCGCGGATGCGGAACGTGCTATCGCTTTGCGTGCCGGCGGGGATTTTTAAATTCACCGCGCCGGTGAGGGTCGGGACGCGGACTTCGCCGCCGAGCGCGGCGATGGAAAAGGGAATCGGCATGTCGCAATGGAGTTCGGTGCCGTCGCGCTGGAAAACGCGGTGTTCCTTGATGTGAATGACGACATAAAGGTCGCCGGGCGTGCCGGAACGCAGGCCGGCCTCTCCGCTCCCGGCGCTGCGCAGGCGGGAGCCTTCGTCAATGCCGGCCGGGATCTTGAGCTTGATGCGCGAGGTGCGTTCGAGGCGTCCGTCGCCATGGCAGGTTTTGCAGGGTTTCTCGATGGTCTGTCCGGAGCCATGGCAATGCGGGCAGGTCTGCGCGACCTGAAAAAATCCGCGGGAGGCAATGACCTGGCCGCGTCCGCGGCAGGTCGAGCAGGTCACGGCGCGCGAGCCCTTCTGCGCGCCGGAACCGTCGCAGGTCTGGCAGACGTCGAGTTTGCGGATTTCGATCTCCTTCTCGCAGCCGGTGGCGGCTTCCTCGAGGGTGATCTGCATGTCGTAGCGGAGGTCGGAGCCGCGCTGGCGTCCGGAACCGTCGGCCGCGCCGGCGCCGCCACCGAAAAATTGTTCAAAGATTCCGCCGGCACCTCCTCCGGCCCCGAACACTTCGCGAAAGAGGTCGGAGGGATCATGAAACCCCCCGCCGCCACCGCCGCGGCCCTGCTGAAAAGCGGCATGTCCATAGCGGTCGTAGGCGGCGCGCTTGTCCGGCTCCATCAGGATCTCGTAGGCCTCACCGAGTTCCTTGAAGCGCTCCTCGGCCTCGTGATCGCCGGGGTTTTTGTCGGGGTGATATCTGACCGCCTGCTTGCGGTAGGCCTTCTTTATCTCCTCCTCGCCGGCACCACGCTCGATCTCGAGCACTTCGTAATAGTCACGCTTGGCGGTCATTCCGCAGGCGGTCCCTTGGAAATCACAACCGTCGCCGGACGAATGAGCCGGTCCTTCAATTTGAACCCGCGGCGCAGCTGGCGGATGACGTGGCCTTCGGGGACGTCGGCGCTGGCCTCCTGGGCCACGGCCTCATGAAGATTCGGATCAAACGGCTTGCCCTCGGCGTCGAGCGTTTCCACACCATGGTCGCGGAGGAAATCCTCGAACTGCTTGCGCACCATGCCGAGGCCCTGGACGATCCCGGCGGCTTCGGGGGTGGATCTGGCGGCCCCGAGGCCGAGTTCGAAATTGTCGAGAATGGGGAGGAGACTTTCGAGCAGCGAACTGTTGGCGTAGCGGATGGCCTCCTCTTTTTCGCGGGCAACGCGTTTGCGGTAGTTGTCGAGTTCGGCCCGGGAGCGCAGGGCGAGGTCGCGGAATTTCTCGACCTCGGCGGCGGGGTCAGCCGGCGTCTCAGCCGCTTCGCCCGCGGGGGCGGCTTCTTCTTCGGGATCAATGTCCGGTTTGGTGTTCATCGTTTGCGAATGGCTATCATGGTGATGTCGTCGTATTGGGGGAAGTTTCCCACGAAATTTTTGACATCCTCGGTGAGCCGCTTGATGACGCCGGGCGCGCCGTGGGGCGCGCTGGCCTGCAGGCCCTGCACCAGACGGGGGAGTCCGAACTCAAGGCCTTCTTCATCGAGGGCCTCGGTGGCTCCGTCGGTGTAGAACAGCAGGCAGTCATCGGTTGCCAGCTCAAAAGAGAAGTCCGCGCAGACTCTATTGAAGACCTCCCCGCTGTCAATCCCCATGGCCATGCCCTTGGGGGTGAGTTTCTCCACGCTCTTGTCGGCCGAGCGGAAGAGCAGCGGCGCGTCGTGCCCGGCGCGGGCCATGGTGACCTGATTGCTGCGTGAGTCGATGATGAGGTAGGCCATGCTGATGAACATGTCCTCTTTGATGTCGGGGTAGAGTTGCTGGTTGACCCGGTAGAGAACCTCGGCGGCGGAAGTTTTACCGGCCGCCTCACTGCGGATCACGCTGCGGCACATGGCCATGATGAGCGAGGCGGGCACGCCCTTTCCGGAGACATCGGCGATGGCCACGCCCATGCGGTGTTCATCCACCCGGATGTAGTCGAAATAATCGCCGCTGACCTGCCGCGCGGGAACGTTGATGCCGCTGAGTTCGTAGCCTTCCACCACCGGCGGCGAGGAGGGCAGCAGGATGGCTTGGATTTCGCGGGCGATTTCCAGGTCGTGATCGAGGCGCTTTTTTTCGCCCGCCTCAATGTAGACAACCTCGTTATACAAGGCGAAGGCGGATTGCTCGGTGATGGCTTTAAAAACAGTGAGGTCTTTCTCCGAGAAGGGTGTGCTCATCGGGCCGTTGGCCAGGCCGAGGACACCAAGAATCTTGCGGCGGTAAACGAGCGGACCGACGATGGCCGAGTGGGCGATGAGGTTGTCGGCCGGCAGGGTTTCGGCCAGTTGCGCCTCGGAATAAATGCGGGCCTGGCCGGTCTCCAGGGCGTGGCCGATCGGACCCTCCCCACGCCGCACAGGGCTGAGCCGCAGGTAACTCTCCAAGGCCACGTGATTGGAAGCGGCCTGTTCGAGAATATGTTTTGGAACATCAAGCAGGGCGGGACAGCCCTTGGAAACAAAAGCCGGGGCCAACACGGCGTCGGCCTTGTCCATCAGATAAAGCGCCCCGCCATGGGCATCAAGAATGCGGGTCGCGCTCTCGACGATCAGGCGGTGGAGCTCGGAGGAACGGACGCCCTCGGAGAAGGCCTCGCCCAGGCCGTGGAGAAAATCAAAAACGCGGTCTTCCTCGACCTGGAGTTCGATCCGCTGGCGTTCGAGTTCGCTGATCCGCCGGGTCAAGGTATTCAGCACCACGAGGAGGGCGATGAACGTCCCGAAGAACAGGGCGAAGAAAATATAGGTCCACATGCGGCGGGGAATTTCCTTGCCCTAGTCTCCCAGCGCTTTTTCCGCGCCGGTCCCATTGAGTTCCTGGCGCAGATACTCGAGGACATCCTTGAACTTCGTCGCATTGGCGGAGTCCGCCTCCGCCAGGGCCTCATGAGCCTCCAGCACAACCTGCTTCTGCTCCTCCGGGCCGGGCCGGGGAGCAGGGGGAAGCGCGGAGACGCTTTCGGGAACCGTGCCGCGGCCCGCCACCGCATCCTCCACCGCAAAAAGCTGGTCAAGTCCGAGACTGCCCAGCAGCCCGGCATTGCGTTCGTTCACGTTGACGGCCCGCAGGCCACCCTGGCCAATCTCGCGCAGGCGCAGAGCCACCCCCGCGAGCGTGCCCATGAAGGTCGAATCCATCTGTTCACAATCCCGCAAATCCACCACAAAATCCCGGTAGCCGCGCTGGATCATCTGTTTGACAAATTCCTTCAATCCGACGCTGTTCTGAAAACTTCCGCGTCCCTCCACTTTAACCCAGACGGTGCGTTCAATACAGCCGACCAGAACCGACGATGTCGTGCTCACTAGTGCCTTAACAATACCCCAGGGCTGCGATCACTGTCAAATCCCCCCTCGCCTGCCGCGTCTACTTCCACATGAAGGATTGCTTCAGCGCCACGATGCGGCCGTCCACAATGAGCAGGGCCCGCCAGGAGGTCACCGCGCCGAATTCCAGATACTCGTCCCCGATCACGGTAAAGTCGGACTGAAACGAACCGCGGGCTCCGGGATAGTAGCGTTCCTGCGCCAACACCTGGTTGCCCAGGGCCGACTGGCGGTATTCCAGCCGGAAGGTCACGTCGGCGGCCTCGGAAGTCCGCCAGAAAAAGGTGAAGTAGCTCCCGAAAAGTTTCTGCGTGTCGTAGCCGTTGACAGATCCCCAAGTGATCCGCTGGCGTTCGAAAAGAATCGTCTCGCTGGTGGTGGTCGCCGCGGGGATGTTCTGATGATAAAACAACTTCACCTTGCGGAACTGGAAGTTGTCGTTGAGCGCCAGCGGCAGCACATCGGCTTTCTCCAATTTGGTGGCAGGCACGGGCGGAACACTCGCGCAGGACGCGAGGGCGAGTGAAAGTAAAGCGATTCCGAGGAATGTCCTCATGGCGCGGGATACAAGCCGCTTTGCCGTCTGCTGTCAATTTCCCCCGCACGGGACGGGCTTGACTCCGCCCGCCGCTTTCCCCATACGGAACCTCCCGCGGTCCATCCGCGCGACCGATGAAAGCCCACGAAATCCTCCACGCCGCCTCCGACGACACCGCCGGAGGAATCTTTCAATTCCTTTACGAAAAGGACAAACCCGCCTACCGCGCCTGTCTGCAACTCCTGGCCTCCCGCCGCAAGCTCCGGCTGGTCATCCTCGAACGCAGGTCCCGCGCCGAACGTCACGCCTGGATGCACGCCGAACTCTCCCGCAAAGCCAACGAGGACGCGGCCGGGGAAGTTCTGCAAACGTGGCTGCTCGGAGCGCATTCCGACCTCATCTGCGGGTTCCTCGATACTCTCGGCATCCCGCACAATGGCCGGGGATTGCTCGAAACCCTGCCCGCCGAACCGGAGGCAGAGAAAGTGCGGGCCGCCATCGACAAGGTTTTTCACGAGCATCCGCCCGAAGCCGTCTTCATCTACCTCCACCTCTTCGCCGAAATGGATATTGCGGGCTGGCCCGCCCTCAGAAACATTCTCACCCAAGACCCACGCCTGTGCCCCGCTCCACCAACCCCGGCCGCGATTTGAAGGCTTCGCCCTTCCAGACCTCGCTCCAGGAGGCGCTCGAAACCTTTGAGTCCATCCGCTCGCTGGACGAACCGCTGACCAAGGCGGCCGACACCGTGCTGCAGTGCCTCAAAAGCGCCGGCAAACTCCTCCTCTGCGGCAACGGAGGCAG
Source organism: Chthoniobacter flavus (assembly GCA_945860745.1). GTDB lineage: Bacteria > Verrucomicrobiota > Verrucomicrobiia > Chthoniobacterales > Terrimicrobiaceae > CAMASH01. The sequence continues at coordinate 27,158 of CAMASH010000013.1, forward strand.
TGCGGCGGACAGTGCCCACATCGCCACCGAGTTCACTTGCCGTTTCCAGGAAGACCGGCGTCCCTACCCCGCCATTGCCCTCAATGTGGACGGCGGACTCCTCACCGCCATCGGTAATGACTACGCCTTCCAGGACATCTTCGCCCGGCAGGTCCAGGCCTTCGGTCAGCCCGGCGACGTGCTCATTGCCATCTCCAGCAGCGGGAAGTCGCGCAACATTCTCTCCGCCATTGAGGAGGCCCGCCGCAGAAAAATGAAAACCATCGTCCTGCTCGGCAAAGGAGGCGGATTCACCGCCGGCGCCGCAGAGATCGAATTGATCGTGCCGGGCACCGTCACCGCCCGCATCCAGGAGGCGCAAAAATTTTTGCTGCACGTCCTCTGCGAACTGGTCGAGGCGCAACTGCCGCGCCCATGAGGGACGCGGTCGCATCCGTCTTCGCGACGGTGCTCGGGGCCATCATCGGATCGTTCCTCAACGCCTGCATCCACCGCATGCCCCGCGGGGTTTCCCTGCGCGAACCCCGCCGTTCGTTTTGCCCATCCTGCCATCGCACGATTCCGTGGTTTGAGAATCTCCCGGTCGTGAGCTGGCTGGTTTTGCGGGGAAAATGTTCCGGCTGCGGCGCGAAAATTTCCGTCCGCTATCTCCTCGTCGAAATCCTCACCGCCGCGCTTTTTCTTTTGGCCTGGAGCCACTACGGACTGCCGCTCGCCCCCGTCTATTGGCTCTTTCTGGCCCTGCTCATCGCCGCCACCTTCATCGACATCGAGCATTTCATCATCCCCGACGAGATCACCTGGGGCGGCACCGCCGCGGGGATCATCCTCAGCGGCCTTATTCCGCAAATGATGGAGACGGACTCCCGGCTCACCGCTCTCGGTCTCTCGCTGGCAGGCGCCGTGCTCGGCTACGGGTTGCTCTGGGCCATTGTGGAATTCGGCAAGCTCGCCTTCGGGAAGAAACGGCACAAGTTTGAGCCGGCCGAACCCTTCACCTGGCACCGCGACGGCGACAAAGCCACCCTCACCGTGGGGGAGGAAACGCTTCTTTGGGAGGACATTTTCTCCCGCGAATCCGACGAACTTGTCCTCGAATGCACCACCGCCGCCGTGGCCGGAGGCGAACGCGAGAACGCCATCCTGCGCTTCCGCTACGACCGGCTGATTCTCGATGGCCAGGAAACCTCTCTCGACCAGCTTGAAACCGCCACCGGCCAACTCCGGGCTGTCACAATTCCGCGCGAGGCCATGGGATTCGGCGACGTGAAATTCATCGCCGCCATCGGCGCGTTCCTCGGTTGGAAGGCTGTTCTTTTCACCCTCTGCGCCGCCTCCATCATCGGCTGCGTCGCCGCGCTGGCCGGCATCTTTCTGGCCCGCGACAAGGCCGGTTCGCGGGTGCCTTTCGGCCCCTTCCTCGCCCTCGGCGCAGCCATTTGGATCTTCGGCGGGCAGGCCGTCTGGGACTGGTATTTCGGGATGTTCGGCGGACCCCGCCCCGGCCTGTTGGAATTTTGAATGCGACCGGATGCGATTCTGGTGTAGGTTTCTCCTTTAATGCCCGCTGCTAAAAAACTTCCGTTTCTGCAACTTCTTCCGGCTTTCTGGGGTCCGTATCAGCAACTGGCCAGGTATCTGCGTCCCTACAAGACACGTTTTGCCCTCGGACTTTTCTTCGGCGTGCTCGCCGGATTGGTCAATGGCATCATCCCCGTCGTCCTCTACATCGTGGCCGGCAAAGGCCTGCCCAAGATCCCCTCGACCGGCAACTTCAAGCTCATGGAACACCTGCCCGACACCTCGGGCATCAGCCTCGAAGCCAAGATCGGCATCCTCATGCTTATCCCCGCCGTCGTCGTGGCCCGCGGGATTTTTTCCTACCTGAATTCCTACTGTCTGGCCTGGGTCAGCTTCCGCGTCTTGCGCGACATCCGCACCCACCTCTTCAGCCACCTGATGTCGCAGTCGATGGCGTTTTTCACCCAGGCAAAATCGGGCAAACTGATTTCCCGCGTGATGAACGACGCCCGCATGGCCCAGACCGCCCTGACCTCCATCGCGGGCGACGTCGTCAAAGCCCCCGTCTCCGTCGTGGTGAACATCATCGGCCTCGTCATCATCGACTGGCGCTTCAGCCTCACCACCCTTGTCCTTTTTCCCATCTGCTTTTTTCCTGTCATTTTCTTCGGCAAAAAGGTCCGCCAGGCCGGCAAGAACGAGGAAAACGAAGCCGGACAAATGGCGGTCATCCTGCAGGAAACCTTCGCCGGCATCCGCGTGGTCAAATCCTTCGCCCAGGAGCAACATCAAGTCGCGCAGTTCGACCAGTCCAGCCTCATCCAATGCCGCAACAGCATGAAGGTGCGCAAAAGCATGGAAATGGTCGGTCCCATGATCGAGTCCGTCTCCGCCCTCGGCGTCGTCCTCGCCCTCGTCTATGTCTATTATTTCCATGTGGACCTGGTGAAATTCGGAGCCCTCTGCTTCGGGCTCTTCATGCTCTATGATCCGGTGAAATCCCTCAGCCGCATCCCCATGCAGATGCAAAAATGCATGGCCTCCGCCACCAACATTTTTGACCTGATGAAACTCCAGCCCGCCATTCAGGACGCGCCCGATGCCGTGGCCATCACGTCCTGCCGCGGACATATCGTTTTCGACCATGTCAATTTTTCCTACAGCCACGACAAGCCCGCCGTGGGCAACATCATCCTCGATATCGAACCCGGCAAACAATACGCCCTCGTCGGTGCCAGCGGCGCGGGTAAGACCACCATCCTTGCCCTCATTCAGCGTTTCTACGATCCGCAGTCCGGCGCCATCACCCTCGACGGCCGCGACATCCGCACCATTACCCAACACTCGCTCCGCCAGCACATCGGCATCGTCAATCAGGATACCTTCCTTTTCCACGACAGCATCTACGAGAACATCCGTTACGGCCGCCTCGACGCCACCAAGGCCGAGATCGAGGCCGCGGCCAAGCTGGCCTACGCCCACGACTTCATCCTGGCCCAGCCCGACGGATACGACACCGTCGTCGGGGACAAGGGCTGCCTCCTCTCCGGCGGCCAGCAGCAACGCCTCGCCATCGCCCGCGCCCTGTTGAAAAATGCCCCCGTCCTTCTCCTCGACGAGGCCACCAGCGCCCTCGATTCCGAATCCGAGAAAATGATCCAGGCCGCCCTGGAACGCCTGGCCCACGGCCGCACCGTCATCGCCATCGCCCACCGCCTCTCCACCATTTTGAAATCGGACAAGATTGTCGTGATGGACCACGGCAGCATCGTCGAAACCGGCACCCACCGCGAACTCCTCGAAAACTCCACCCTCTACCGCAAGCTCTACCAGATGCAGTTCCACCACCACGAGGAAGGGGAAACTCCGGTGCCCGCCTGATTTCCAACACTTACTCTTCCCCCTGAACCTAAACCTAAACTCGGAGAAAGAGGGAGTGTAAGTGTAAGTGTAAGTGTAAGTGTAAGTGTAAGTGTAAGTGTAAGTGTAAGTTTACGTGTAAGTGAAGACCACTCCCGCCATGGCCGCCGCGACCGGGCGCTCCCCCGCTCCCCCGGCCCTCGGGCCGCCGCCGGACTCCGCCCGCCTCGTCATCCTGCCCAGTTACAACAGCGGCCCCCTTCTCACCCGCACCGCCCGGGCCGTCCTGGACGTCTGGCAACCCGTGTGGGTCGTCCTCGATGGCAGCACCGACGCCAGCGCGGCCGAAATCACCGCCCTCGCCTGCGCGTGCGACGGACTGCGCGTCCTTCGCCTCGAACACAATGCCGGCAAAGGCGCCGCCGCCCTCCACGCCATGCGCGAGGCCCTCGCCGCCGGATTTTCCCACGCCCTTCTCATGGACGCCGACGGACAGCACCCCGCCGGGAAAGTTCACGAGTTCATGAAGCTGTCCGCCCGGAATCCGCAGGCCATGATTTTAGGCGAACCGGTCTTCGGACCCGACGCCCCGCCCGAGCGGGTGAAAGGCCGCCGCATCGGCAACGGCTTCGCCAACTTCGAGACCCTCGGCGGCGGAATTCACGACTCCCTCTTCGGTTTCCGCCTCTATCCGCTGGCCCCTGCCGTCCGCATCATGGAATCCATCCGCACCGCCCGGCGCTTCGATTTCGATACCGAGTTGGCCGTCCGGCTTTTCTGGGCGGGTGTCCAACCCATCAACCGTCCCGTGCCCGTCCGCTACCTGCCGCGGGAAAATGGCGGCGTGACCCATTTCAAATACCTGCGCGACAACCTGCTCCTCGCCGGCACGCACCTGCGTCTGGGCCTGTCCCTGCTGCCCCGCCTCTGGTCCGTCTGGAAACTGCGGCAGCAGTGGCGGCGTAAACCCTCTCAATGATGGAGGGAAACGCTTCGTCGTTTCCATCGCAAAAAACGGGCCACGACGAAACGTTCCCCTCCAACTTCCGCCAAGCTCAGGCGCGGAGCGTCACGTCGCCTTCGAATCGGTCCTTGGCGGAAAATTTTACCGGACCATGGACTTCCAACTTGCGGCAGTGGAGGAGCGAAGGCACGCCGCCGGCCAGGGCGGCGTCGAGTTGGTCCACCAGTTTGAAATGGTCGGGGTCGAGGGTGATCTCGGGTGGAATGTCGTGGCGTTCGGGGGCAAGGATGGCGCGGCCGTCGGGGGTGATGAGATAGGCGTCGGAACGCAGGGCGAGAAGGTCGGACGTCGTCTTGACCGGGGCGAAACGGCTGCGCGGAACGACCACAGCTCCGGCGGCGCCGTAACATTCGATGGCCGCGCCCATGGCGGTTTCGAGCTGATAGACGGCGGGGGATTTTTTGTCGCGGGGATCAACGGTTTTTTTGTTGCGGATGACGGGGAGCGGCAGCAGGCCGCCGTTTTCGTCCAGGGCGGCGGCGAGGTGGTCGAGGCGCAGCCAGAGGTTGTTGGTGTTGAAATACCGGTGGCGGGTGATGTCCTGGAAGGCGTCGAGGTCAGAATCGGGACATTGGGCGGACTCGCGCAGGAGGAGGCGTCCGTCGCCGGCCCGGAGGGCGAGGTGCCCGCCTTTGCGGTCAGCGGCGGTGCGGGCGGTGACTTCCATCACGAACGGTTTGCCGGAGGCGGCGAACCAGCGGAGCAGAGCGGGATCGAGGGTGGCGCCGAGGTTGTCGGCATTGCTGACAAAGAGATAGAGGAAGCCTTCATCGAGGAGCCGCTGCAGCAGGCCGGAGCCGAGGATGGCAGGATAGAGGTCGCCGTGGCCGGGCGGACACCATTCCATCTCGGGGTCGGCGGGCCATTCCACGGGAGTGAGGGTGTCGGCGGCGATCTTGGGGACTTTGTTTTGCAGGAGTTCGAGTTTCCCGGGATCGCCCAGTGCCGGGTAGCGGGCAAGATGCGCCAGGGTGTCGGCGCTGGTGCTGAAGCTGTTCATCAGCAGGAAGCGGAGATCGGAGCCGGTCGCTTGGCGCACGGCCAGGACCTGGCGGACGATGAGATCAAGGAAGGTGTCGCCGTCGCGGACGGGGAGGAGGGACTTGGCTTTTTCCAGCCCCATGCCGGTGCCGAGCCCGCCGTTGAGCTTGAGCACGACGGTTTTGGCCAGCAGGGCGGAGTCTCCGCTTTCCGCAACACCGGAGCAGATGTCCTCGGAACGCGGGAGGCCGGTGGCGGGGCGGATGGTGTCCTCCGCGAGGAGGCCGGTCTCGTTGGCGGCGAGGAGGTGGAACGAGCGCTCGAAGGCGGCCAGGGCGGCGGCGCTCAGGCCGGCGGCCTGCATTTTATCGCGGAAGGGAGTGAAGGTGGCGGTCATTGAGAAAACCTGGAGGGACGCGGGCCCTCGCGTCCGTGGCCTGCTGGGGCGGCCAGGGCCTGCCGCCCTCCCTTAACTTCCGGCCCGTTTCTCCGCCTCGGCCTTGATGGCGCGCACGGTGGCCTTGGCTTCGTTGAGGGCTGCATTCTTCATGCCGGGAAGGCTGGTGATGGGGACGCAGAGGTTGGTGTAGGAAAGAAGGGACTGGTTTTGACCATAGGGTTCAATGCGCAGGGAGCCATCGCTGGATTTGGCCAGGGGGGACTTGATCAGAGTCCAATCGACTTCGTAGGAAGCGCCATTGGTGATGTAGGTGTTGCGCACGGTGTAGAAGATTTTCCCGAGGATGGGAACTTTCGTGGTATATTGCACATCCTTGGAACCATCCGGGTTGGTCGCGAGGACGATCGCGGAAATCAAATTCGGCGTGTAACTGGGAGCCGCGGCGTAATCGTTGAAGAGAGCCTTCAGCACGGCGGGAGGCGCCTTGACCACTTGATAAAGCGAAAGCTGCGGCCAGGGCGCACCGGAGACACTCTTGCTTTTCACCACGATTTGACCGGCGGCCAGTTCGTCGGTGGCCTGACGGGGAACTTCGTCGATCAGGGCAGCCCGGATGACCGTGCAACCGCACAGCAGAGCCAGAACGGCAGGTGGGATGCGGCTGATCATCCTGCGGTTCTATCCAACCCGGCACATTTTGCAAACCGAGAGGACGATCAGGGCAAAGCGAGACGAAAGGCGGGAATGCGGGTGAAAACCGCCTCGCCGTCCTCGGTGGTGCCGAAATAGGCCCCCTCGGCCACGGCCGCAGAGGCGACGATGTGGGTGCTGTTGTAGGAAAAGGTTTCCCCCGGTTCGAGGCGGGGAAACTCGCCCACCACGCCATCGCCCTCGACCGCCGTGGTCTCGCCGTTTTCCTCGCGCACGACCCACTTGCGCCCGCGAATGGTCACGGTCTCCCTCGAGTCGTTGCGGATGGTGATGGAGTAAATGAAACGGAACGGCTTGTCCGGCGGGCTCTCCAGGTCGGGGGCATGCGTGACCTCGTCAATGCTGACGCTGAGCCCGGGCAGTTCGCGAATGGTCATCGCGGGGGCTCAGGTCTTCTTTGTGACCTGGACGTAAAGCTCGCGCAGCTGCTTGGGGTCCACTTCCGCGGGCGAACCGGTCATCAACTCGACGCCGCGATTGTTTTTCGGAAACGCAATCACATCGCGAATGCTGTCCGCCCCGGCAATGAGCATGACCAAACGGTCCAGGCCGAGCGCGATGCCCCCGTGCGGAGGCGCACCGAAGCGGAAGGCGTTCAGCATGTGGCCGAACATGGATTTCTGTGTTTCCTCGCTCACCCCAAGCACGCTGAACATCTTCGCCTGCAAATCGGACTCGTGAATACGCAGGCTGCCCCCGCCGATTTCCACGCCATTGAGCACGATGTCGTAGGCCACGGACCGGACCTTGCCGTATTCGCCGGCTTCGAGCAGCGGAATGTCCTCCGCTTTTGGACGGGTGAACGGATGATGAATGGCGTGCCACCTCTGCTCCTCGGCGCTCCAGCCGAGGAGAGGAAAATCCACGACCCAAAGGAAATTCAACCGGGCGGGGTCCTTGACAAGTTTCTGAATCTCGGCCACCCGCAGTCGCACCCGGCCGAGCGTAAGACAGACGGTTTCCCACGTGTCCGCGCCGAAGAGAACAAGGTCGCCTTCTTCGAGACCGAGACGTTCGGTCAGGGCGGATTTTTCCGCGTCGGAGAAAAATTTGACGATGGGCGATTTCCATTCGCCGTTCTCGACCTTGATGAAAGCCAGGCCTTTCGCTCCGGCCAGTTTGGCCATCCCGGTAAGTTCCTCGATCTGCCCGGTGGTGATGCCGGCAAAGCCTTTCGCGTTGATGGCCTTGACCACGCCACCGGAATCCAGCGCGCCGCGGAAGACCTTGAACTGGCTCGCGCGGAACACATCACCGAGATCGGCAATCTCCACCCCGAAGCGCGTGTCAGGCTTGTCGCTGCCGTAGCGGTTCATCGCCTCCTCGTGCGTGATACGCGGGAACGGTGCCGACAACGTGACCCCCTTGGCCTCCTGAAACACGGCGATCATCAATTTTTCCACCAGCGCGATGATGTCATCCTGATTGATGAACGAGGCCTCGACGTCGAGCTGGGTGAATTCCGGCTGACGGTCGGCCCGCAAGTCTTCGTCGCGGAAGCAGCGCGCGACCTGGAAATACTTTTCCACGCCCGCGACCATGAGGAGCTGCTTGTATTGCTGCGGGGCCTGCGGCAGGGCGTAAAACGATCCCGGGGTCAGGCGGGAGGGCACGAGAAAATCGCGGGCGCCTTCCGGCGTGCTCTTGGAGAGCACGGGGGTCTCGATCTCCAGAAAGCCTTCCGCGTCCATGACGTCGCGAATGGTTTTTGTCACACGGTGACGCAGGCGCAGGTTGCCGGACATTTCCGGGCGGCGCAGATCGAGATAGCGATAGGTCAGGCGCAGATCCTCGTTGGCTATGCGCTCATCAATCGGGAAAGGCAGCGGTTCGGCCTTGTTGAGGATTTCGATTTCATCGGCCACGATTTCGATTCCGCCGGTGGCGAGCCTGGCATTCTCCGTTCCGGCCAGACGCGGAGCCACCTTGCCGGAGATTTTAATCACATCCTCGCTCCGCAGGTCGTGCGCACTGGCCGCCACATCGGCATGTTCTTCCGGCCGGAAAACAACCTGGGTAATTCCCTCCCGATCGCGGAGGTCAATAAAGATCACGCCGCCATGGTCCCGGCGGGAATCGACCCAGCCGCAAAGGCTGGCTCGTGATCCGGCGTCCGTCGCGCGCAAGGCGCCGCAATGATGTGTGCGATAAGTCATAAAGAAGTAGAACAAGCGTCCCGCTTGTTTCGTCAACCCTGAACAAGCGGGACGTTTGTTGTACGGTTCCGCAGCCAATCCGCAAGTCCGGTGTTCGGCACCGCCTCCTCCGCCCGGGTGGCCAGTGTCTTGATCTTCAGCAGCGGCCATTCCTCCCCCACCACCACAGCCAGTTCCGCACCGAGGTGCTCCGCCGCCTGAAATTGTTTGCCGACCTTAGCCTCCGTCAGAGGAAAATCCACCCGCAGACCGGCCAGCCGGAGCTGCTGCACCAGCGCCAGCGCGTCGGCCCGCCGCTCTTCCTTGGCCACGATAAGATACACATCGCAGGCCCGTTGCCGCGAGGTCCAGGCGGTCATCCTCGCCTTCGCCTCCGGAGTGTCGTCAATGAGGTTGCCCAGCACCACGTCACCCAGGCCGAAGCCCAGCGCCGCCAGGTCCACCTTGCCGTCGCTCATCAGGCTCAGCAATTTATCGTAGCGTCCGCCCCCGGCCAGGGCGCGTTCATTTTTGCTGCGGTCGAAAACCTCAAAAACCACCCCGGTGTAATAGGCCAGTCCGCGCACAATCGCGTAGTCAATCTCCACAAAGTCTGCCAGACCGCGCGCCTCCAGGCTCTCCAGCACCGGACCCAAATCCGCGGGCTGCTTGCCGCGCAGGAAGGCCAGCACAGCCTCCGCCGTCAGGCCCGGAACATTCAGCCGGGCCAGCGCCGCACTGGTCTTCTCCGCCGGCAGGCGCTCGGCCTTGTCGACGATCTGGAAAAACTCGTATTCGTCCTCCGGCCGGCCCCCGGCGTCCGCGAAAAATTTCTGCCAGGCGGTGCGGCTGCTCAGGCGGACGATAAAGTCGCGTTCGGAAAATCCGAACTCCCGCAGCACATCAATGACCAGCGCAATCAACTCGGCATCCGCCGCGGCGGACGCCTCCCCGATGATATCGGCATTGAATTGATAGAACTCCCGCCCGCGACCGCGCTGAGGTTTTTCATAACGGAAAAACTGCGGCACACAAAACCACTTGAGCGGCTTTTTGAAATCGCGTTCCCGCGCCGCCACCATCCGCGCAAGCGTCGGGGTCATTTCCGGACGCAGGGCGGCATGACGTCCGCCTTTGTCCGTGAAATCAAAAAGCTGACCGACCAATTCGCCGCCGCTTTTTTTCTGATAAAGTTCGATCGGTTCCAGCACGGGCCCGTCGTATTCGACGAAACCATACCGGCGCGCGACTTCGCGCCAGACGGAAAGGATGTAATTCCGCCGGGCGCATTCTTCGGGATAAAAATCCCGGAAACCGGGAAGGGTCTGCATGCCGTGGTACTGTCCTGCCCGCGCGCTTCTGAAAAGTGTTTTCCTACGCGCTCAGATCGAGCAGCACCTTGCCGGCGCGGCTTTCCCGGCCGGCTTCCTCCACGGCCTCGACCAGTTCCGTGAGCGGATAAACCCGGTGCACCGGCAGCACGAGTTCCCCGCGTGCCACCAGACCGGCCAGGGTGGAGAACATTTCTTTGATCGCAGGGGCCGGGGATTTTTCCTTCCAGCGATTGAGCCAGAAACCGCGGAAATGCAGATTTCTGAAAATCAGCAGCCCATTGGGAATTTTGAGCGGCTGCCGGCCCATGGCGCCATAGGTGACGAGGGTTCCCTCGTCGGCCAGGGCGTTGGCGAGGTTGAGTGCGCTGGCTCCGCCGACGGCGTTCAAGCCCAGGCACGGGCGGCGGTCACAGAATTCGCCGATCTGGCTGCGCAGATCGCAATCCTCCAGCACGACCCGATCCGCCCCGATGGCGCGGAGTTCGTCGATCAATTCGGGCCGCCTGACCACATTGAGGGTCTTCCCTCCGCGGGCCCGTGCGATCTGGATGACGCTGCGTCCCACGGCGGAGTTGGCCGCGTTCTGCACGATCCAGTCGCCCGCATTGAGCTTCACAAAATCCTGCAGCAGGCCCCAGGCGGACGGCGGATTCACCGTCAGCATCGCGGCCTGATGGACGTCCAATCCCGCGGGCAGAAGAATGGCGTCCCTCGCACTAGCCAGCAGGTTTTGCGTCCAAGTCCCTCGACACATCGGCAGCACCAAATCGCCGGGCGCGAAGCCTGAAACACCGCCCCCAACAGCCACCACCCGACCCACGCCCTCATTGCCGATCACGGCCGGCAAGTCCGGTAACTCCCCGTATTTTCCCTCGATGATATTGAGGTCGGCGGGATTGACGGGGGCCGCCAGCATCTTCACCAGCAACTCGCCGGGGCCCGGTGGCGGGGCCGGAACCTCTTCCACCCGCAAAACCTCGGCGGCTTTGCCGAAGGCGTGTAATCGGGCCGCGCGCATCAGGTTCTCCAATGACTATTGACCAATGACTAAAACATCGCATCCACGAAGGCCGGATCATACCACTCGCCCGGCCAGCCATAGTCGAAGGGCGCGCCACCCATGTAATAAGGATCGTTGAAATACGGATTGTCCTTCCACTTGCCGGAACCGCCGGTCTGGTCGCGTTCCGTGGCCTCGAAGAAACCGGTGGATTTACCCAGATAATTGAGCAGATCCCCGCTGGCCCCGGCATCGTCGAGCTGCTCAAGCTGGGCATTGGTGAGAGTGTAGGGAGCCTTGGTGCTCTTGATATAGGTCAGAATGACCGGGCTCGGCACCTTGCTGTTCAAGAGGTTGGAAATGTCGGTGTCGGTGAGCACGCGACGGTTCGCGATTTTCTCGTAGGTGATGTTGTCGATCCCCATGCCTCGGAGTTTGACCAGCACGGGCGGCGGCCCGGATTGAGGCGGAGGGGTTGTCGCGCACGCGGCGAGGACAGTCACGGTGGCGGCAAGGGAGAGGAGACGCAGAGCAGTCATGGTCTTCTCCTATTCCGCAAAGGGCGGGCTGGCGATGAAAAATCCGCCGTCTAGTTTCGTGTCACCAGAAAAACCCCGTGCTGAAATCGCCAGAACATTCCACCGACCTGCCACAGCAGGGAAACAAGAATCGCGGTGTGAACCGCGAGATAAACGGTGTCCGTCCAGGCTTTCCCGGCCATGCGCCGCAGGGTGGACGCCCACCAAACCAGCAAAAACACCGCAGGCACCCACAGGCTGCCCATAAAACGGTCCCCCCGCCCGATCGGAAAATACCATCCGTAGAGTCCGATATACAGCGCGCCCGCCCCAAGCAGAAATGCGGCGAAGGCCAGGTTCCCCGAATCGGTCAGACGCGCACGGGCGGCGGCACCGCTTCGAAAAAAAAGCCCGGCGCACAAAGCCGCCAAGGCCAAAAGATAGACTCCGCGATGAGCCAGCGGCTGACTCCATTTTTTTGCAGGTGATCGCCAGAAGAACGCCGCCCCGGACAGTTTCTCCTCCGGCCAGAAAAACCGCACCGTCACCTCCGCCGCCCCGGCCGTCGCGCGCTGCACGGCGTCCGCCAGCGAATGACGGCGGAAATACCAGGAGAGCGAAGGCGTTTCCTCCTTCGGGAGAGCCTTGAGCTGCGCCCCGCCGGGATACTTTGTCTGCCACGGCCACGCCTCCGTTTGGAAATCATCCATCCACATCCAGAATTTGGTGTAATTGAAAAACGGTTTGCCGAAGGCCTCCTGACTGAAGCGTCCAAGGGGAATGAGCAGGAGCACGAAGAGGCCAAGTCCGGCCAAAAGCCGGAGAAGATTTTTTCCCGGCGGCCAGCCGGAATCCCGGCGGATAGCGGCCAGCAGAAAACGAAAAGCGAAAGCCGCCGCCAAGGCCAGGAGGAAGGGCAAGAGCGAGGGTTTGGACAAATAGGCCAGCCCGCAGACCGCGCCGAAGGCGAGATGCCACCAGACCGCCGCGCCGCGCAGAAGCCGCCAGGCCAGAACCCCGGCCAGAAAGGACAGAATGTAATACAGCGGCTCCGGTTGAAAATACGTGCCCCTCACCAGCAAAATACCCAGACTGCAAAGCAGCAAAAGATTGGCCGTGGCCAGGGGGTCAAGCCAGCGCGCCGCCGCCACGCCGAGGGCGCAAAGAAAAATCACGCACAGTGCGGTATTGAGCCATTTGCCCTTGGCAAAGAACGCCGCCGCATCGTTCGAGTCAACATGGCGGGCCAGCCAGGACCAAAGCGGATGCCGCACGCCATCCGTGCGCTGCGGAAAGACATCCTCGCGCGCCGTGGCGGCCAGCCACATTTCCGCCCCCTGATCGGACGCGGCGGAATCCTGATTCGAATGCCGGATGGTCACCGCCGCCGCCAGCAGATGAATCGCGATCACGATTGGAAGAGTGACCGCCAGCGCCCGCCAGCGCCGCGGCTCCAGCCATTGCCGCACGGCGGAGGCGGAGGCGCTCAGGTCACTCATGCCGACGGACTACTTTCCAATGATGACCCGGAAAAAATGGAAGGACTCCGTAAGGTCGAGTTTGGTCCAGGCCAGGAAGCCGGAAATCGCCACCACCGCCACGGTGCAAAGAATGACCAGGGGACTGCGCAGGAGATGCTCGGGCTCGAGACGCGCCTCGGCCTCGCTCATGGCCAGGTTGAGATAAACGCAGATGGCCACGACCACGAGGGGGAAAACAAACACCAGATTCGGGCGATAAACCGCGATGGCGATACCCATGCAGAAACAGAAAAAGTTCGCGTGTGTGATCATCGAAAGGATGAGCGATTTTTCCGTATAGACCTTGAACGACCGGCGATACTGGCCGCTGCGCTCGGCATTGCCGATGAACCGGAACTCGGCATAGCGTTTGCCGGCCATAAGCAACGCGCCAAAAAACCACCACGCCATCACAATGGAGAGCGGAGGGAAGGACAGGGCCGGAGCCAGCGCATACCACCCGAGCCAGAGCCGGATTGGATTATTGAAAGACTCCGCGATCACATCGAAGAAGGCCCGATCCTTCAGACGGATGGGTTCGACATTGTAAACAAAACCGCTCAGCAACAAGAGAGCCAGGGCGATCGTATAGCCGAGGTTGAACACTGCCAGCGACATGCCGAAACCCAGGACGCAAAGCAAAACCATCAGTCCCCAGAGAATCGGAACACTCACCTTGCCCGACGGCACCGGGCGGTCTTTCTTCGTCGGATGCATCCGGTCGAACGGGGCATCAAGAATCTCGTTGATGATATAATTGGCCGAAGCAATAAAACAGGCTGGGACGAGCGAAAGCACTGCCATCACAAGGGTGTGTCCGTTCACGGTCAAAACCGGTTCCCCTTGAATCGGAAATGCCAGCAGGGCCAGAGCCACCAAGTGGCCGAAGACAATGAAGACATTCTTCAGCCAGTGGTCCGGCCGCATCACCTTGAGGTATTCGAGCATCGCGGGAGTTTTACCGGATGGAACCGCAAATCAAGACACACTTTACCACCCAAGGAAAACACTCCAAAAATCCCCCGCCCTCCCGCAGAATGAAGTCTCCATGATTTCCGAAGGAACACTTTCCCGCGTGGGCCGCGCCATGTGGCAGCTTGCCAGCTACGATTCGCTTGCCTCGACCAGCGATCTGGCCCGGGAACTGCCCGCCTGGAACGCGGTTTGCGCCCGGCGCCAATCCGCAGGCCGCGGACGCTTCGGGCGCCCCTTTGTCTCCGACGAGGGCGGGCTCTGGATTTCCGCGGTTCTTCCCGCCGGCGCCGAGGCGGCACGATGGACCGGATTCTCCCTCATGGTAGGAAACCATTTGCTGCGTCTGCTCCGGCAGCTTGGCCTGCCGGAGGCCCGGCTGCGCTGGCCCAATGATCTGATGGCCCGCGACAAGAAACTCGCCGGACTTCTCATCGAACAAGGCGCGCAGGAAACTTTGACCGTCGGTCTTGGTCTGAATGTCCTCAACGCGCCCTGGGAGCAGGATGCGTCTCTGACACACACCACCACCCGGCTGACCGATCTTCTGCCAAAAGCGCCCGAAATTTCCGATCTTGCCGTTCGCGTGCTCGACGCTTTGGCGGATGCGCACGAGGCCATGCGCAGCGGAGGTTTCTCCGCCGCAGTTGGGGAATTCAATGCCAACCTCGAAGCCAGGCTGGTGGAAATCAGCCTGCTGGAAGGCGGCACCGCGCGCGGGGTTTTCACCGGCCTTGATCACGAGGGAAACCTCCGCCTGGCCGACGCGTCCGGAATCATCCACACCGTCCCCCACCCTCACGTTGAACGCCTCACCGAAATCTGACTGGAGGGCAACGCTTCGTCGTTGCTCAAATATCCTCTGGCCTCCAATTCAAAATTCGGGAAATGACAAAGCCTTTCCCTCCAAACTAAAGTTTACCACCTTCAAAGGTCACGCTCACCAGTTCGCCGAAAACGTAGCCGATAAAAATATCCACCTCGGCCCGCAGCGGGATGCGGTTTTCATCGTCGGATATCCAGACGGTGCCGTGACGGAATTTTTTGTGGGGCTCGAGTTTGTTTTCCGTTTTCGACTGCTTGACCACCTTGAAAATCTCGAAATCGATTTTGATCGCGGGCCAGGATTTTCCGGCGGCCTTGATCGTTTCGCGCCCTAGCACGGTGATCTCCACCACATAGGCGGCGTCGCCGGGGAAGGCGATCACTCCCGCTTTGTCCTTATCCGCCAGCGGTTGACTGCGGATGAAGAACAGGGCCGCCACAATATCACGGATCGGTTCCACCTTGATCCGCTTCCATTTGGCGGGTCCTTTCGGATCCGGCGTCACATCCCGCAAACGCCAGAGGCCATCCGGTTGGAAAACCGCCTCGGTCCGCACCGTTTTCCTCGCATACTTTTCCACTTGGTTGAATGCCACCGACTGAAGCCCGTTTTTGCGGATCACTGCGCGGTGCGTGGCGTCGATCTTCCAGAGGGAACGCACCAAACCCGAGGTGCCGCCCTCGACCTGCATCTGAACCTCGTCCCCCGCACAGGTGAATCGGGCCCGGGCCCGCGCCGCCTCGATGTCCGACCATCCGAAGCGGAACTCCCCTTCGAAGGGCCGGACCAAGGGAAATGGTCCGGGATTCTCCGGGGTGAGTTTTTTCCGCCAGGATTCGGCGGATTGCGCCAGGGAAGCCGCCGCCAGAAAACCCGCGACGAATCCTAGCGGAAGCCTCATGCCGCGGGCACCACGGATTCGAGGGATTTTGAGAGAGTCCACCCCTTTTGCCCGGCCGGTGACTGGCAGAAGGCCCACTCTCCGCTCCGTTGCAGGATTCGCAAGGAGGCACCGGGAGGCAGTTTGGTCACGGTGGCCGATTGATCGGCCGGGGCCGAAAGAAGCGTGGCTCCCTCTTCCGCCAGAACCACGGCGGATTGGCGTTCATCAATCCGGGGATCCGCCAGCGTGCCGGCCAAAAAAACGAACGCTCCGAACGCCAGCAGAAAAAGCGAGCCCAGGAACGGCAGGAACTTCCGGCCCGATTTGAAAATGGCGAAGAGCAGCAGAAACGCCCCCAGCCAAGCCACCACACATCCGGCCAAAACCAGAATCCGCAGCGGCGCTTTCTCGGCCAAAAATCCGCGCCAGTCCGATTTGGGCCGCGGCACGCCCTGGGATCTCTCGATGTCGGAAAGCGCAATGCGGGCGTCAATCAGCCGCGGGTCCAGCAGGATGGCCCGGCGCAAACTGAGTGCGGCCTGGGGACGCTGCCCGTTCTTGAGCTGCGCCGTGGCCAGATTGAAATAAAGCCCGGCGTCCGGACCCGAGGACGCAATGGCGGTTTCATAGGCGCGCGCCGCCTCGGAAAAGTCGCCCTTGGCAAAGGCCGCGGCCCCGTCCTGGGTGGCATCGGCAAAGAGATTCAACGCCGCCGTCAGGGAGACGAAGACGGTCATCAACGACCAATGACGGCTGACCAATGACGGCTTAAGGCAATTCTTCATCGAAGGATTTGAGTTGGTGGATGATCTGCCGCCGCTCGTCCGGGCCGGGTTTCAGGCCGGTGCCACTGGTCGAGTATTTCAGGGTATCATGTTGATCGAGCAACTGACGGAGAGCCGCCCTGGTTCCGTCGGACAAGCCGGAGGATTCCAGCAAGTCCCGCGTGTCCGCCGTCGAACCCTTCGAGGCCAGCCGGGCATGAACAAACTCCACCCCGAGATCGAAAAACTTCGCAGGCTCGACGTCCGGATCGTCCATCTTGTGCAGCAATTTGCGAACCTCGCGGCGGGCGGCGGATTCGCGGACGCGGGCGGATGTGGCCGCGAGACGGACCACGCCAAAGAGCAGGGCGGCGCACCACGCGGCCGCCAAGATCCCGTTGGCAACGAGGAATTCCCGACTGAAGACGAAGGGCTGGAAGGTGGACGGGCGGAAGGTGGAAACCAGCAAATCCTCTGTTCCGGCGACAGGCTCCGCTGTCGGCGCGGCCTGGGATGGCGCGGCCGGCGTCGGGGCCGCCGCGACCACTGCGGTCTGAGCCGGAGAACCTCCCTTGGCCTCGACGGGAAGGGCCGAACTCTTTAAGGTCACGAATTTCTCAGTGGCCGGATCGAAGAAGGAAAACTCCGCCACCGGAGTGCGCGATCGATCCTCCCGGGCCAGAAGCATGTATTCGTATTTTTTCTGGCCGTTGAATCCAATCGGATCACTCGCGCTGGGCACGAAATTTTCGCTTGGCGGATAAGTCCGCCAGCCGTCGGACTCGATCAAATTCGGCGCACTCATCGCCTCGAAGTTCCCCCGGCCCGATACGGTGACCTGCAAGGAAATCGGATCGCCCACCGCCGCTTTTCGCGGCGTGGCGGCAGCCTGGATGGAAAATTGTCCAATGGCTCCGCTGAACTCCTCCGGCCGGCCTTCCTGCGGAAGCGGCTTGACCTCGAGTTTCACCGCCTTGGTCGCGACCGTAACCTCCCGGTTTTCCCCCACGTTGCCGAACAGTCCGCCGAAGAAATCATCGGCCGGGCGCGAACGCCGGGACGGCATTTGAATTTGGGTGGCAATGGTGGCGGCGGGAATCTCCAGCGCACCCGATTTGGCCGGGGTAATGGCGGTCTGAAAAGACACCACATTGTAAATGCGTCCATCGATTTCCTGCTGTTTTTCCTCGGCCTTGGAGAAACGCAACACCGTAAACCCGTCTCCGGAAAAGCCCGGACGGTCCTGCAAGCGCACCGGGTGGGTCGCCTCAAAATAAAAGCGGATTTCCACCGGAATCACCTCGCCCGCATAAGCGGTCTTTTTGGGAATGATCAGGTCGCCAAAGGCGATCTTGTCGTCGGGAAGCGGACCCGGCCGGGCGGGCGGAACCGTTTGAATGGCGGGAGCGGAGGGCGGGGCGCTCTGCTGTCCCGGCTGCACCGGGATGGCAGGCAAAACGGGAACTCCGCCGCTGCTGCCTCCCACCCGCAAGGAGAGCGGAGTGGTCTTAAAAGTCCGGCCGTCCAAATTCACGCTGATGGGAGGAATGGTGAAGTTGCCCTGGCGGAGGGGAATGATCAGATAGGTATAAGTCGCGGTGACGGTGGAACTGAATCGTCCGTTGTTCATCTGCACCTGCATCTGCTCGGACTTGCCGGCGAAACGCGCCTCCAATCCCTCAATTCTCAAATCCTGCGGCACCTGCGCGCCGCGGCCACCCACCACCGAGATGTTCAACTGCACGGGTTGACCCACCGACGAATACTCCTGCGAAAGCGCGGCCTGGACTTGCTGGGCGCGGACGGGAAAGGCGGTCAGGAAAACCACAGCGACCATGAAAAACACAAGCAGCCAAACCCGATAGTTCCGTGGCATCGGCATCCAGCCGATGGGTCGACTCATCGGCTGGAAGCCGATACCACGATCTTGCAAAATCATTTGCTTCATCACCAGTCTTTCAAGGTATTCTCAGGTTCCTGCGTTTGCATTAATTGCACGCGTCCCTCCTCGGAGCGAAGGGAATTTAACAAATTCCGCGCCTGGGCGGGGCTCATCTCGCCATCCTTTTCCGCAGCCTCGGCTGCCTGGGCTTCGCCTTTTTGTTCTTCGGGAGCTTTGGGGGGTTCATTCTGGCCGGCTTTCAGATCACCCTGCTTCTTCTCGCCCGGGGTGGGTTGCGGCGCGGGCGGCTGATCCTTCTGCTGGTCACCCTGTGGGGGATCGTTCTTGGCCATGTCCTGGTTGCCTTGATCCTTTTTCTTGTCGCCGTCCTCGGGTTCGGGTTTTGGCTGGTCCTTCTTCTCTCCGTCTTTCTGCTCGTCAGGTTTCGGCTGATCTTTCTTCTCCTCGTCCTTGCCGCCGCTCTGCTGCTTCTGATCCTGTTTGTCCTGGTCTTTCTGATCCTGACCGGACTGGCCGGATGGATCCTTCGGCTGATCCTTTTTGTCCTGATTCTTGTCCTGTTGCTGATCCGGCTTCTTCTGATCCTGCTTGTCCTTTTGGTCCTGTTTATCCTGTTTCTGATCCTTCTGCTTTTGATCCTGCTTGTCTTGTTTATCCTGTTTTTCCTGCTCCTTCTTTTCCTCCTTTTCGAGATCCTCGAGCATCTTTTTGACGATCGCGCGGTTTTCCTCGGCCTGCTTGTTTTTGGCGTCAATGTTCAGCGCTTCGGTGTAGTGCTGGATGGCATTCTTCCAATCGGCCTTCTTCTCTTCCTTGGCCTGCACCGCTTCGCCACGGCGCACAAGCGCATTGGCCAGATTGTAGGAGGCGTCCTCGTGCCGCTTGCGGTCCTGGGAGAGCAGGGCGTTGGTGAAGTGATCCACGGCCTTGCCATAGTCGCCGGTCTTGTACGCAGCGGCCCCGGCGTTAAATTGCAGCTTATCGGAACCGGGCGAAGCCTGGAGCCGGGTCTCGAAGTTTGCCCGGGCCTTGTCGAATTCCCCGGCCTGGTATTCCTCGAGGCCCGTGGCGGCCAGGCCCGCCGGGGCGCACGCCATCAGCAACGCCGCCGCCACCGCGGCCCGGCGAACGGCCTTTGGCCCGCGTTTGCGATCGCCCAGCACGAGCCAGAGCGCGAGCAAGGCAATGGCGGCCCCGAGCGGCCATTGGTAGCGCTCAATCGGCTGACGCGAGGTCATTTTTCCCGTTTCCACCTGCTCAATCGGCAGGATGCCCTTCTCAAAAATTGAACGCGCCACATCGGCACTGAGCGGCTCGTAAAATCCACCGCCGGCCTCGGCGATCTCCTTCAAGCGGGTTTCGTCCAGACGGCTTTGCACCGGCTTGCCGGCCGAGTCGCGGACAAAATCCGTGCCGCTGCCCTCGTTCTTCAAAGGAATCAGCGACCCCTCCCCCGAACCGACTCCGACGGTGAAAATGCGCACACCCTGGCTGACCACTTTCCTGGCCGCCGCGATGCCGTCCGCATCCAATTCCTCGCCGTCGGTCAGGATGATGAGCGCGCGGGTCTGGCCCTCGCCTTGGCCGAAAGCCTCCCCGGCCGTGCGGATGGCCGCGGCAATATTGGTGCCGCCCTTGGGAATCACCGTCGTGTCCAGTTCATCCAATGAGGTCGTCACGGCATTGTAGTCCAGCGTGAGCGGAGCCTGCAGGAAGGCCGACCCGGCAAAGGCCACCAGTCCGACCCGGTCGCCGCGAACCAGCCGCAACAAATCCTGGGCCACCAACTTGGCCCGGGCCAGCCGGGTGGGCGAAACATCCGTGGCCAGCATGCTGCGGGAGGTGTCCACGGCAATGATGACATCGCGTCCGCGCAGCTTCACCTCGCGCTGAGTGAACCCCATTTGCGGACGGGCCAGCGCCACGGCGACGAGGGCAAACGTGGCCAGAATCAAAACCGACTTGAAAGCGCGGCGTCCGACGCTGACCGCCCCGGCCAATTGCGCACGCAGGCGCGGAGCCACCACCTTGGCGATGAGCGCGTCGCTGCGTTTCTGCGACCAGAAATACAACGCGGCCACCACCGGCACGATGAGCAGGGCGAAAAACCAGGCGGGTTGCAAAAATGTCAGGGCAGACGTTTCCATACGGTTTGAGAGAGCAAGACTTCGGCGCTGAGCAGGACGAATCCCGCCATGAGAAACCATTGAAAGAGGTCGCGGTATTCCGCCGTCTTCTCCACCTCGATCTTGGTCTTCTCCATTTTGTCGATTTCGCTGAAGGTGCGTTTCAGGGAGGCCGTGTCCGTGGCCTTAAAATACTGGCCGCTGGTGATGTCGGCGATTTGTTTGAGGGTGTCCTCGTTGAACTCCATATTCACATCCTGATACACGGTCCGGCCGAAGGGATCCTGGAAAGGAAACGGCACGGCCTCGCCCTGGGTGCCGGCTCCGATGGTGTAAATGCGAATGCCCAGCGCCTTGGCCGCCTCGGCCGCGGTGAGCGGAGTGACCCGACCGGCGTTGTTGTCCCCATCACTCAGGAGCACGATCAACTTGGTTTTGGCCTCCTTGTCCTTCAGCCGGTTGGCCGCCGCTGCCGTGGCCGATCCGATGGCCGTGCCATCCTCGACCAGACCAATGCGCAGACGGTCGAGATTTTGAATGAGCCAATCATGATCGAGAGTGAGCGGACTGACCAGATACGGTCGTCCGGCGAAAGCCAGGATGCCGATGCGGTCGTTGGGCCGCTGGCGGATGAATTGTTCCGTCACCTGCTTGACCGCTTCGAGCCGGTTGGCCCGCGCGTTGCCAATCGAAAAATCCTCCGCCAGCATGGAACGCGAAACATCAAGCACCAGCATGATGTCCACGCCACTGGCCTGCACCCTGGTGAGAGTGCGACCGAGCTGGGGCCGGGCCAGGCCGATGATCAGACTGGCTAGGGCCAGATGAGCCAGCAGCGCCAAGAGCGCCCCCGCCCGCGAACGGCGCCGCCGCCCCATGGAGGCCAGCGGTGCCGTGCTGGAAAACGTCACCCCCGCCGTCCCGCCAAAGCGTCCCTTGAGCACGGCCAGAATGGGCAGCAACACAAGCAGGCCGAGCACCCAGGGATGGGCAAAACTGAAAGCCGAAAACCCGTCGTTCATTTGGCCCCCACCGGTGCCTGCTCGCCCCGCACCAGGCGCTCGGCGAGATCGAGCAGGGTTTTAATGTCATCGGCCCCGGCCGGCAGGCGGGCGTATTTGAGCAGATCGACTGATTCGAGAAACTCGGAGAGAGCGCCTTTTTCGTTGTTGGTGAAGGCGGGATTATTCCGCAAGGCTTCCAAGAACTCGACCGACGTGCGCGTGACGGCATCCAGTCCATGCTGGTCGCGGATGTAGGCGCGCAAGGCATCGGAAACCTTGACCCCGAAGGCGTAGGATTCCGCATCCGATCCTTCGCGGCGCAATTCCTCAATGGCCGCCAGCGCCCGTTGCTCGGGCGTGAGCGGACGGACCGTGCGTTTGCGGCGGGTCAACCACACCAGCAGGCCGATGATGGCCAGAGCGCCGAAGGCCGCCAGGATGACAAGCCAAAGCGGATAGGGAAAAAACGCCACCGGCCCGACAATGTCGTGAATGGGCGCGGGCGTGGCGGCTGGCTGGGTCGGCATCATAAAACCAATGCCCCATGACGAAGGACCCATGACGGAACACTCATGCGACCCTCCTCCTTTCCCGGCGTTCGAAAAAGGCCCGCAAGGGAATCAAATAGTCTTCATTCGTGGCCAGGGGGACGACGTCGATTCCGCGGGAACCGAAGAGCTTGTCGAGAGCCTTGCGGCGGCGTTCCTCCTCGGCGGCGAAGGAATTCCTTACCGCGCGACTCGAAGTGTTGATCTCGATCTGCTCGCCGGTTTCGGCGTCCTCAAAGGTGATCAGTCCGACATCGGGCAGGCTTTCCTCGCCTGGATCCACGATGGGCATGGCCACGACATCATGCCGGCGTCCGGCCACGGTGAGGGATTTGGTGTAATCGGGGGCGATGAAATCCGAGACCACAAACACCACGGACCGGCGGCTGAGAATCTTGTTCAGATATTCCAAAGCCGCGGCCAGGTTCGTCCCCTTCCCCTTGGGATCAAAATAAAGCATTTCACGAATGAGCCGGAGCGTGTGCATGCGGCCTTTCTTCGGCGGGATGTACAGTTCGACCGTGTCGGAAAAAAGCAGCAGCCCCACCTTGTCATTATTCCTGATCGCGCTGAAAGCCAGGATGGCCGCGACCTCGGCCGCCAGTTCGCGCTTGCTCAATTCCACGCTGCCAAAAGTTCCCGACGCGCTCACATCCACCAACAACATGACGGTCAGTTCGCGCTCCTCGGTGTATTTTTTGACATAGGGCGTATTCATGCGCGCCGTCACATTCCAGTCGATGCTGCGGATCTCATCGCCCGCGTTGTATTCGCGCACTTCCTCAAAATTCATGCCGCGGCCCTTGAACACGCTGTGATACTGGCCGGCAAAGGTGGCGTTGACCAACCGGCGGGTGCGCAGTTCGATGCGGCGGATCTTTTTGAGAATTTCTTTGGGATCGCTCATGGGAAATATCGGGAGGGTGCGTTGGCCCAACGCACCGTTGACGGCGGCTTGGGGACAAGCCGCCCTGCCCATCAGGGCACCGGCAGCCCGGCGAAGATTTTCTCGACAATCATCTCGCTGGTCACCGACTCGGCCTCGGCCTCGTAGGTGACACCGATGCGATGACGAAGGACATCCAGGCCGATGGATTTCACATCCTGGGGCGTGACATATCCGCGCCCGGCGATGAAGGCCTGGGCCTTGGCCGCGAGGGTGAGATAGATGGTGGCGCGGGGGGAGGCCCCATAACGAATGAGTCCGTCGAGTTTGAGTTTGTAAGAGCCCGGATCACGGGTGGCCCAGACGATGTTGACGATGTAATCCTTCACCCGGTCGTCCACATAGATGGAATTCACCACGCTGCGGGCGTGAATGATTTCCTCCGGCGAGATGATGGCTTCGACGTTCAACTGCGGAGAGGATGTCGCCATGGCGTCAAGGATGCCGCGCTCTTCCTCCCGGGTCGGATAGTCCACATGGACCTTGAGCATGAAACGGTCGAGCTGGGCTTCGGGCAGTTGATAAGTGCCTTCCTGTTCGATGGGATTTTGCGTGGCCAGAACAAGAAACGGATCAGGCAGGGGATGCGTGGTGTCGCCGATGGTCACCTGGCGTTCCTGCATGGCTTCGAGCAGGGCGCTTTGCACCTTGGCCGGGGCGCGGTTGATTTCGTCCGCGAGAATCAGATTGGAGAAAATGGGGCCGAGCCGGGTGGTGAATTCCCCGTCGCGCGGATTGTAGATCAACGTGCCGGTGAGATCGGCAGGGAGAAGATCCGGAGTGAACTGGAGGCGTTGAAATCCGGTGCGGATGGCGGAGGCCAGCGTGCGGACGGTCAGGGTTTTTGCCAGTCCGGGCACACCTTCGAGCAGAACGTGGCCGTTGCAGAGCAGCCCGGTCACGAGGCGGTGAACGAGTTTTTTCTGGCCGATGACGACCTTGCTGACTTCGTTAATCAGGGGTTCAACCCACTGGCGGGCTTCCTGGACTTGGCTGTTGGTTTGTTGCGTGAGAACACTCATGGGATGTGGTTGGGAAAAGTTGACAATGTATTTACACCTGAGACAGCGCGCCTCTGGACCCGTTCATTTTTTTTCAGGGACGAGGTAAGGTCCGACATCAAAGCTGTCGCCTTCTTTGACCGAATCGTAGAGCGCCTGGCCCAGCCAAACGCGGAACTCTTTTTTCGTTCCGTCGGGTTGGGGCACCGCGACGGTCAAAATGTAGTCCCCCGCTTTCTCGCTGGCGCGAACCCCGCCCTGCCCTCCGAGCGTGATCTGCTGTTCCGCCTGGGGTGCAAATTCTTTTGCGACCACGATCCCCGACATGCGGGCATTGCTGATTCCCGCTCCGCTATACCAGATGGCAAAGATGATGAAACCCAGGACAAAGAGTCCGATGAAGATGGCTGTGACGATGACACGGGCAGGGAGCTGGGGTTTGACAACGCGAGGGTCCATGATTTCAAGCTAACAGGATGCGGCGGGGTTGTGGAATCAAAACCCGCCCGCCCACTCAGGAATCCCCGAGCTTCGTTTTCAGTGCTGCCACCACTTCCAGTGCCTCCTGCGTTGTCGCGGCCAGCACGCAGACATGACCCATCTTCCGGCCGGGGCGCGCCTCGGCCTTGCCGTAGAGATGCAGGCGGGCCCGGGGCTCGGACAGGATCGCACTCCAATCGGGCTCGCCGTTCTTCCACAAGTCGCCCAGCAAATTCCACATCACCACCGGAGACAATAAATCCGGGGCACCCAACGGCAGGCCACAGACCGCCCGCAGTTGCTGCTCAAACTGGCTGGTGACGCACGCGTCGAAGGTGTAGTGACCCGAATTGTGCGGCCGCGGCGCCAGTTCGTTGACCAGCAGATCCCCCTTCGCCGTCAGAAAGAACTCCACCGCCAGCAGCCCGACCACGTCGAGCGCCACCGCGATTTCGCAGGCAATCCGCCGCGCCTTCTCACACCCGCCGGCCGGAAAGCGGGCCGGCACAATGGAAAGATCAAGGATGTGCCGGCGGTGGACATTCTCCGATGCCGGGAACGCGGTGGTCCTGCCATCCAGCCCCCGGGCGACCACGACGGACAATTCGGCTTGAAACGGAATCCATTTTTCCAGGACGCCGCGGGGAGCGTCGAATTTCCTCCACACCTCCGCGCCATCGACCGCCCCATCGATTTTGACCTGTCCCTTGCCGTCGTAACCGAAGTCCGCCGTTTTTAACACCGCCGGAGTGCCCAGTTCCCCCAGCGCCGCGGCCAGACTCTCCGCCGAATCCACCACCGCAAACGGAGCATGGGGAAAGCCGCCCCGGTGCAGGAAGTTTTTTTCCCGCGCGCGGTTCTGGCAAATGTGCAAGACCTCACCGCGCGGGCGAACCGGACACACCCGCGCCGCCGCCTCAATAGCCGAAAGCGGAATGTTTTCAAACTCGAAGGAAATCACATCCACCCCGGCCGCGAAGCGCTCCAGTGCGGCCGTATCGGTGTAGGCGGCATTGACTTCCACATCGCTGATCTGCCCGGCCGGACTGTCGGGATTCGGCTCGAAAGCATGCACACGATAGCCCATTCGCCGTGCCGCGATTCCGAACATGCGGCCAAGCTGTCCGCCGCCGAGGATGCCCACGGTCGAACCCGGCCCGATGGAAGTTCTTTCCGACGGAGCCACCGGCTCGCTAGGATCTGAGGTTTCGTCCCGCATGTTCAACCGCATCATCTACTGGCTGGCCCTTGGCGTGATCACCGTGATCCGCCACCTTCCCCTCGCCGTTTGTTTTGTGCTGGGCCAAATCATCGGTACCATCATGTGGGCGATCCTGCCCGGCTACCGGCGGCTCGCAAGGGAAAATTTGGATCGCGCGTTGGGGAATGAACTTTCTCCCGCCGGAGTTCGCCGTTTGACCTTCCGCCATTTCACCACGCTCGGCGCGAACACCTGCTGCGCCTTCAAGATGGCCGCGCTGAACGAAGCTCAGGTGCTCAAGTGTGTGACGTTCGAAAACAAAGCCGGCCTGCCCGGCGCGCTGGCCAAGGGACGCGGCTGCGTTTTCATCATCAGCCACATCGGGAACTGGGAATTGCTTGCCCAGCTCACCAGCGCCGCGCCCGGTTACAAATCGAGCACCATTTATCAGGCCCTCCGCAACAAGGGCGTGGACGATCTCATCAATCGCGACCGCCGGGCCAAGGGCATCATCACGCTCGATCGCAAAAGTGGCGTGAGCAAAGCCGTCACGCTGATCCGCGAAGGCGGACTCGTCGGGGTGCTGATCGATCAACACGCGGGCGATGCTGGCATCTGGACGCCGTTTTTTGGTTCCCTCGCCTCCACCACGCCACTGGCCGCCTCCTTGGCAACCCGCACCGGGGCGATCGTCCTGCCCTGCGCAATTTATACGGACGGATTCGCCCATTGGCGCTTTGTCGTCGGCGAGGAAATTCCCTACGATATCTCCGACGCCACGGCCCTTGCCGCCAGCCTCAATCGCACGCTGGAAGCGCAGATCCGCCGCTCGCCCGCCGATTGGTTCTGGGTCCACAACCGCTGGAAGGTCCCCCACCCGAACTTTCTCATCGCCACCCAGAAACGCGGAATTTATCTGCCCCCGGAAACTGACCCCGCCAAACTCCGCCCCTTTCGCCTCGTCGTCCGCTCGCCCAACTGGCTGGGCGACGCCGTGATGAGCATCTCCGCCGCCCGCGCCTTCAAACTCGGTCGCCCCGATGCCCGCCTCTCCATCCTCACCCCCGCCAAATTCGCCGCGCTTTGGCAATCCGTGCCGGAAGTGGACGAGGTCATCCCCTTCGAACCCAACGAATCCGTCTGGGCCGTGGCCGCCAAACTCCGGGGCCGCTTCGAGGTCGCCGTCCTCTTCCCCAATTCCCTGCGCAGTGCATGGGAAGTCTGGCTGGCCGGCATTCCGCGCCGCGTCGGCTACCGCGGACACCGGCGCGCCAAATTGCTTAACCAGATCATCAGCGAACCGAAGAAAAAGAAGGCCGTCCGGCCCGAACACCACGCCGACCGCTACTGGCGCATCGCGGAACGCTGCGGTGCCGTCGCACAGGAATCCCCCCCGCGCACTTCCCGGCCGGTATTGGCAGAACCGGTTTTTGGAATCTGCCCCGGTGCGGAATACGGCCCGGCCAAACGCTGGCCCGCCCAGCGTTTCCGCGAAACCATGGAAACCGTTTCCAAAAAAATTCCCTGCTCCTGGGTCATTCTCGGAACCGCCGCCGATCAGCCGCTGGCTGCAGAGATTGCGAAGGGATTCGCGGGAAAGATCGAGGACCTCACGGGAAAAACCAGCATGGACGAATTGATGGCGCGGCTGCGCAATCTGACCGCCCTTTTGACCAACGACACCGGCACCATGCATCTGGCCGACTGGCTGGGCGTTCCCTTGGTGGCTGTCTTCGGATCGACAGAACCCAGCTTGACCGGTCCGCGTTCCCAGAGCAGCGTGGTGCTGCGTCATCAGGTCGAATGCAGTCCGTGTTTCCTGCGCGAATGCCCGATTGATTTCCGCTGCATGAAGGCCGTGACGCCGGACGAAGCCGCCAGTGCTCTCCTCGGCCTCACGGCGAAAAATGGGCAGTGAGGGGATCGAACCCCCGACCAATAGTGTGTAAAACTACCGCTCTACCGCTGAGCTAACTGCCCTCGCGTGGAATCTATGCCGCCCGGAAAGTCCGGGGCAAGCAAATCAAGGCGAGCCTGAAAACGCGGAACCTGCCGGACGCCAGGTGGAAACTCAAAGACCACACGGCCAACGTCACCCGCAATGACCGGCGGGAAGCCGAAAGCTCGCCCGCGACGAGGGCCCCACGCTCTCGCCGGATGTGACCGATCCCCTCCCCGCCCACCCGATGCCGGAGATGCCATCCCTCTTCGAGTGGCAGCGCGCCCACCTCTCCGTAGAACTAGAGAAACTAGGGGTCGGAAACTAGGGGTCGGTAGTCAAATCTTGACACTGGGGGAAGCCTGCGTGTCAGCCTCTCGCCTTCCGGAGAAATTTCGAGAGCCCGGGGGACAACTTCTTTTCGAGGTCCTTCCACGAGATCCTGCGCAGGGCTTGGCTGACATTGG